>NZ_CP073579.1:676284-1014426 GCF_018199995.1 Photobacterium sp. GJ3
GTATCGAGCAACTCATCAAAACTGATATCACAGGTATCTCCGAGTGAGATAAAGGTCGAGAATCCGATCCCTTTATTTTTGGCCCAATCAAGAATGGTGGTGCAAACCGCCGCAGACTGAGACACAAAGGCAATATTGCCTTTGTTGGCTGAAATAGGAGAAAACGAGGCGTTCAGGTGATGCCAGGGAAGAATCATGCCCATGCTGTTTGGACCAATAAGCCGCATCCCGTATTGTTTCGCAACCTCATGCATGCGGATATCTTCCGTGACACCGTCACCATCCAGATCCACATTCATGCCGGCGGCCAGAACAATCGCCAGTTTGACGCCTTTACGGCCTAACTGATCAATGAGGGTGACATTGCGGTGGCCTTGCGTACATAAAATCGCGAGATCCGGAATCCGCGGAAGACTATTGATATCGGGATAAGCCAGCACACCTGCGACCGCATCATACTTTGGGGTCACAGGCATGATCGGACCGTTAAAATTACCGGAAAGCAGGTTTTTCATCACCACGTAGCCAGCCCGTTTCGGGTTATCAGAGGCACCAATGACGGCCACGGAGCGTGGTTTTAGCAGTGATTCAAGTCCTTTCATTGCGTTCATTCTCTCAGCGTTCTGTAGGCGATTGGTGGTCTTATTGCAGGCAAATGTACTTCAGTTTTGTGCTTTGCTGCTGTGAGTGTACTGGAAAACATTAGGAATTGTTTGTTTCCGTCAGCAGGTTCAGACCTGCATCATTGTATTTTTTTGTTGGCACAAATGGATTAAAAACTGGAATTCGTAACAAAAATCAACCTATTATTGAGGTAACTTTGATCCTGTGACATAACGCCAATATTAGCGCTCATTCAGAGACACAGGCTTGATTGGCGTCAGGTCGGGGTGCAGAATCTTTTCAAGACAAATAAATCAGGCACGATGAGAATGAAAAAACTTGCCTTAATGGTTGCAATTACTTCAGCTTTAGCAGGCTGTGCACTGGATAACGAACGTCAAACAATCAACGGCGCCGTTGTTCCTTCACTGGAAGATCAGGAGCAGGCTGCCCTGGCACAGCAGCAAATCGAACCGGAACCCATGTCGGTTGAGTATGCCGAAGAACCCATTGAACCACTACGCTCAGGTGATATTGCGGTCACCGATGAAGTGGTGCCGCCTGAGCAGGAAATTGCCCCGGTAGACACACCGGCAATGGCTCAGGAAAAACAGGTTGAAGTTCAGCAGAAAGCCATGCCTGAAATGGCGCCGGCAGCACCTCAGAAGCCAACTTACGAATATGCGTCAGAGCCGGTAACTGGTTTTACCGTTCAGGTGCTTGGTCTGAGTAAAAACAATGGCTTTGCGCCTTATGTTGCCAAACTACCCGGAGAACAACCGGTTTGGGTGAACCAGAAAACTTATCAGGAAAAGCCATGGTATACCTTGCTCTATGGTCATTTCGACACAGTTCAGGAAGCCCAGGCCGCGATAAAAGCCTTGCCTAGTGATATCCAGTCTTTCGGCCCCTTTGTTCGCAGCATGGCAAAAATCCATCAGTCCGCAGAACCGAAGCTGACAAAAGTTCACTAAAAATTGACAAAATACAGCTCTCCTGACCGGGGAGCTTATTTTTTGTATCTTTAGCCGATTTCAGCCCTGTGAATCCGGCGTACCGCTTGATGCCAGATTGATAAGATGCAATAGTTGATGCCTTCAGGCCTGCCGACGCTTTCTGTAGATTTCTGATGACGTTTGGTTCATCTCGGCAGTGCAAACAAGTTTTCGATCTGATGGCCTGATGCCGGCAGACAGTGTTTACAAGGGATCAAGATGAATCCAATCCAAGTATTACTTCTTTGTGGTGGCGGTGGTGCTGAACACGAAGTGTCTTTAGTGTCCGCGAACTTTGTTGAGCAAAACCTGCAATCGCTTGATGGGATTGAGTACATTCGTATTGAAATGAAGCAGAACGGCTGGTTTGATAACGATCAACAACGCTGGCAACTGAATCTTGACCGAACCCTTCAATCCGAAAGTGGCCAGAAGTTGTCGGTAGATTATGTTATTCCTTGCGTACACGGCTATCCGGGTGAAACCGGCGACTTACAGTCATTGTTAGAACTGGCGGGTTTACCTTATTTTGGTTGTGGTCCGCAAGCCAGTACCAACTGTTTCAATAAAATCACCTCCAAACTCTGGTTTGACGCACTGGGCATTCCCAATACGCCATATGTGTTTTTAAGCGAACAGAGTGAGGCGTCGCTGGCAAGTGCACAGGATGCGCTGAATCGCTGGGGAAGTGTGTTTGTAAAAGCTGCTTGTCAGGGCTCTTCTGTGGGATGTTACCGCGCAACGGACGAAGCCAGCCTGAAAACTGCGATTGAGCAAGCCTTCACCTTCTCGGATCAAGTCTTGGTTGAAAAAACGATCAAGCCTCGCGAACTGGAAGTCGCCGCATATCAATACGGTGATGCGTTAGTCATTACCAAGCCTGGCGAAGTCACATGTCCGGAAGGTAAATTCTATTCATACGAAGAGAAATACAGTACGGAGAGCCATTCGACCACGCAGGTTGAAGCGTTGAATCTTTCTGAAGAGCAAGTGAAGCAAATCCGAACTTATGCTGAAAAAGCTTTTGTGCATCTGAAACTGAAAGATTTATCCCGGATTGATTTTTTCCTGAGTGAAGATGGCGACATTCTGCTGAATGAAATCAATACTTTCCCTGGCATGACGCCCATCTCCATGTTCCCGCAAATGCTGGCACATTACGGCCACACTTTTTCTGATTATCTTGAAAAAGCAATTCGGAAAGCCGTTCAAGCTTAATGGGATGTCTCCATGAAAACGCCAGCCTGACTGGCGTTTTTCTTTTCGGCTGCAATACTCACTGAGAGCAATGATTAGAACCTTATGTCCACGAACAAAGAAAAATTGAATCGCTTCATTGCAATGCGACAACGTAACTATCGGGCGAGCCTGAAACTTGAAGGCTTTGAAGTGGATGCTCTGGACGAGACGGGCAACGATGAGGCAGCACATAAGTCAGAGGAAGCGCTGATCATACAGCTGAAAAAGGTCTATGCGAGATAAATATGGCGTTCAGCAGGACCCGGACTGCTACCCGGATTCTGCAGTACTGATTAATTTATTAAATATTGAGGATGAAGATGAACTGGCTTTGGCTGAACGTGATTTTACGCGTGTCAGAGCAGAGCATTTTGAACCGCAATTTGACCAATTTCATCTTACTTATCTGAAAACCATTCATTTTACCCTGTTCCAGGACATCTACCCATGGGCCGGGCACATTCGCCGCGTAGACATCACCAAAGGGCAAACGCGTTTCTGCCATGCTGGCAATATCGAACGTGAAGCAGAACGGCTGTTTGCGGCTTTAGAAGCAGATGCTTTTCTGTGTGGGTTGAACTTTGATACATTCATTCAACGGGTTGCGCATTATTATTGTGAATTGAATGTCATTCATCCCTTCAGAGAAGGGAACGGTAGAGTACAACGCATCTTCTTTGAAATTCTGGCCCTGAATGCCGGTTACGAAATCTGCTGGGAAGGGATCAACCTGAAAGAGTGGGTTGCTGCGAATCAAGCCGGCTATTTCGGTGAACTCAAGCCTCTTGAACGGTTATTTGAGAGAATCACTCAGCCGATGCAGGACACACACTCGCCACAATGGGCATCCAGTCCAGGCTGATTGACTGCTTCCTCTTCGCTGACTTACCTTTCCCAGGGTTTCTTTTTTACATACCGGGCAATTTCAGTATCATGCTTATCTTTGTGACCCGCATACTGAGCGGGCATGGCAGGGCTTTTCCAGCGCCCCTGAGATTGAATCTCGTGGATGGTCACCCCTGCATCTGAGAGATCTTTCACTGCGCCAACCCGAGGGGATTGTCCGGAAAATATCGTCTCGTGACTGATGCCAAGCTCGTCGCCAGCACGGCGGAAGACACGATAGATTGATGAATGGTCTAATGCCTGATCGCCAATATTTCCATGGCGGTCGATGCGTCGGAACAATATGCCGCTATCAAGGCTACCTATGATTAGCCAGCGTTGTAGTGCTTGCGATGCCAGGCTGCTCAATTCAATGCGGTGTTCTTTGACGAACAAAGAAATTAATCCGGAAGGGGCGATTTCCAAGTCTTCGACTGTTAATGCTGCGAGCTCACTACGTTTCAGCATGGCTTCGAACATCACCGACCATATGGCCATATCACGGACATCTTTGGGCTTGGTTGCGAGCGCAAAAACATCCAGCAATTGCTGAAGATGGTCATCCCGAAAGGCGGCAGCATTTTTATAATCATCCTGCTTTTCTATTCGATACTTGTTCAGCACGAGCCTGACTTCTGTATGCCGACAGGGGTCGGGGAGTGCATGACAGCGGTGCACTAATCCAATGGTGACAATGTAACGCTTCAGGCTGGCGAGTTTCCTTTTCTGTGCCATCCGATCAATAAATTCGTGCACAGTTTTCACTGCAGCGGGCAGCGGCTCCATTTTTGTTTCCAGGCAAAACTCAAGAAAATGGTTCCAGTCATTTTTAAAGGCAAGTAGTGTATTGGCAGAGTACTGTTGATGCGTCAATATACGCCACGCTTCGACATCCTCGATTGGCACAGAGAATTTTTGGACACTTGCTCGTTGCTTTGATTCGTCTTGAATCGCAGGGATATTTTTCATACTAACGCACTATAACTTGAAATATTGAACACTAATACTATAGATAATACCGACTGAATCAATCAAGTCGGTATCTCATTTCGATAAAGACGCTTTACAATCAGACAGGTTAATCGTCGTCGTCTGATTTCTCGACATCGACCAGATAATCGCCCATCAACCAGTTACGGCCAACCAGCAGCTTATATTCTAGCTTGCTGCGGTTTCTCAGGTTCACCGTGATGCGTTTATGCTCACCATTCCAGCTCAGGTCCATTTTCACCCCATAGCGACGCTCAACACCCTGTGCATTTCGAATTTTGCTGACCTTTACAATTTTTGCTTTATAGGTCGCTTTTTCACCTTTCTCATTTTCAGTCGTAAACTCAACCATATTGCCCAGATTTTCACGCATATCGTCGCTTTTATCACCCAAGACACGGATATCATAAGCATTGATTGACGTCGTGTTCGCCCCAGTATCAATTCTGGCCAGATACTGCATTTCAAGATCTGAGATTTGAATTGTTTCGACTTGCCCAACAATCGACTTCTTTTCCTGAGGCCGGCTTTTTCCTTCTTCAGCTGTCGTGAAAGGGCTGTTCAAAGCGCAGACGACAAACATAAATGGAATCAATACTTTCTTCACAAAACCTCCAAGAAAAACCACTTGTCTAAAGTGGCCACTTTATCTATCTAAAATTCATTGTTGTTCAGAGAATTGTCAAAGCCATCACCTGGTAAGCATAGATTCAGCTAATTGTGCGTCAGTCTCAAAATTGAGCGGATGTCACGATAGCAATCCTCAGTAGCGGTAAAGTGAAATGCCGCCATACCAAGCTGTCTGGCCGTTTCAACATTCGGCGTATTATCATCAATGAAGAAACAGCTTTCAGGCTGTAGCCCATACTTTTCCATAAATCGTTGGAATATAGCAGGTTCCGGTTTCAACAGCAGTTCTCTGGCAGAAACCAAGCCACCATGAAAGTCATCAATAAAATCATGCTTGTCGTAAAGCGTATCAAAGAAGGCGCTACTCATGTTCGTAAGATAGTAGACATGAAAGCCTTTCGCGATGAGCTCATCCAACAACGCTTTTGTCTCTTCGATGAGGTGCAAACTGTTTTGGATATGATGAATAAAGTCTTCCATACGAGCTTCAGGAAAACCGGTTCGGGCAGCAAACTTAGGGATGACTTCCGCCATGAACATCGTGCCACGATCCAGATCGAGCCAGTCGGTATGCTTTAACACATTGTTTAGCAACAGATCTTGCTCGTAGCTGGATTGAGTGAATGTCTCCGCAATCTTTCGCGGGTTCCACTCGAACAGCACACCACCAAAGTCAAAAATTACGTTACGAATCATATGCGTTTCCGTTAGGTACCTATTTATTGATATTATTCTGGCTCAGCCTGGTCGCAAACATCTATATTCATCCTGAAGACCAGGTCACATTTTTTATCAGGCCAGTAGGACATTTTGCAATGAGTGATAGCAGCCGTTTAGTTTTTTCCACAGAAACGGGTCGAATCAAAGAAGAGAAAGCAGCACCAGAGCGCCCCAAAGGAGATGGTGTCGTTCGTATCCAGCGACAGACGAAAGGCCGTAAAGGGAAGGGCGTGTGTATTGTCACCGGGCTTGATATGAATGATACCGAACTCAAACTTTTGGCCGCAGAACTCAAAAAGGTTTGTGGTTGCGGTGGTTCCGTGAAAGACGGAAGCATTGAGATTCAGGGCGACAAGCGCGACCTGCTGAAAACGACACTTGAGAAAAAAGGCCATACCGTAAAACTCGCAGGCGGTTAACTCACGCTCCAATCTGACGCGACAAGTGATGCCCCATATGATGGGGCTTTAAAACACAGGTTTAGTTTGTTACATCAAGCGCTGCTGTTGATGGATTCTGCGAAATCCATCGGTCATACAATGGAATACTTCAGGACTGATGGACCATCAATGCTGATGGTTCATTCACGATTAACGGTATTTGTACTATTTTAGGTAACTTGATCAGGCAAAACAGTTATTATTCTGTGGTTTCAGCGGAAGCAGTTCAGTACTCAGACCAAGCTTTGAATGGCACGCATCTTATGAACGGTTCGCCTGCTGGCCAGACCTATAATGCTAGCATCATCGGGCTGTACACCAATTACCTAAACCAATACAGCCTGAAATTTACATTGTGAACGAATAAAATATGAAGACAAACGAACATTTTGCCGTTCGTTTGTTCCAGGTAATTACACTGTCTTTGAAGAACAAGGCAAACTGACCATTTGCAGCAGAACTTCAATAAAGTGTTAATTACCTATTTTATGGTAAATCAGCGTTATGGTTAAATGGCTCGTTTTTCAACGACGTCATGCTTAAAAAGAGCAAGTGCGGGGTTCCCAAAGACGGTTGATAATGGAGCTACCGGACACTACATTTAACATAATCTATGTTATGCGTACTGAATCTGTAAGATCTAGTTAGAAATGTCAGGTTTGAGCCAGATTGAAATGTCATGTTGTTCTAGCTTCAAAACACGCTTTCTTTAACAGTGTTTGGAGCCCGTGGATGCTATTAACCATGACTGACAGTGAATTACTGAGAATCAAGCTCATCCAAGACATCTGTGACAAACGGCTCACCGGTGTTGAGGCTGCCCGCTTACTTAAACTGAGCCCGCGCCAAGTTTATCGTTTGGTCAAACGCTTCATTGAATTAGGCGCTGCTGGTTTGGTTTCATTAAAATGTGGCCAACCAGGCAATCATCGCCATGATGATAAATTAAAATTACAGACATTGGCTTTGCTCCATCAGCGATACAGCGACTTCGGTCCGACATTGGCTCATGAAAAACTCTCCGAGGATCATGACATCCATGTTTCCGTTGAAACCCTGCGCCAATGGATGATCGCTGACGGTCTTTGGGTTCCCCATGCCAAACGCAAGCCACGCGTCTACCAGCCTCGTCATCGTCGTGATTGCCTGGGTGAATTGGTTCAAATTGACGGCTCCCACCATGACTGGTTCGAAGGCCGCAGCCCTAAATGTTGTTTACTGGTTTACATCGATGATGCCACTGGCCGCCTGATGAACCTGCGCTTCAGTGACACTGAGTCGGCTTTCGATTATATGGCGGCTACCCGTGAATATCTCGAACAACACGGTAAACCGACCGCGTTCTATAGCGACCGGCATGCAGTTTTCCATGTTGGCAAGCGCGATGCCCACACTGAGCGTTTGACCCAATTTGGCCGGGTGCTGAAGGATCTCAATATCGAGCTGATCTGCGCCAACAGTTCGCAAGCCAAGGGCCGCGTTGAGCGGGCGAATAAAACGTTACAGGATCGCTTAGTCAAAGAAATGCGTCTGCAAAGCATTGATACGATTGAGCAAGCCAACGCATGGCTCCCCGACTTCATTGCAGATTTCAACCGTCGTTTTGCCAAGCCTCCACGGTATCCAAAGGACATGCACCGGCCTTTGCGGGAATCGCCTGAAGAGCTCAATGACATTTTTGCCTGGCAAGAGCTACGTAAGCTCTCAAAATCACTGACATTTCAGTATGACAAGGTTGTCTATCTTATTGACCCAACAGAAGAAAACCAGCGCTTGGTTAACCAGGTGGTCAAGGTGCTCGACCGTCCTGACGGCACCATTGCCATCCAGTATGGCCACCGGAAGTTAGAATTCAGAATCTTCGATAAACTGGCCGACGTAGACCAGGGGCAAGTCGTCGAGAACAAGCGCCTGGGTGCGGTTTTGAAATTTGCCCAGGCAAAGCAGGAGGAGTTCGAGCAGCAACAGAAACGAAGCCGCAGCAAGAGCGCCCCTAAGCGGACCGCCCAGCACCGGGCTATCCGGCAGCTGGAAACCCTGAACATTGCCTTGAGGAGTGCGCCAATAGCTCTTTCTCGGGCCTCTTCGCATATCGTCTATCGATTTAAGATCACATCCAGTGAACACACATTAAGATTCCTATCTCCATTTCTGTAAATATGTGCCACATACCGCATATTTTATATTAGAAATTACCAACTCTAATGTATATTGAACCATTATTGTCGGTGAATCATATTGCAAATTTTTAATATCCAAATTTAACGAATGGAGATTTCATCATGTCGGAATCAAACCCAATCCCCTTGTTACCACTTTTTAATACAATGCATCATGAAATCCTATTTACTTGGTTAGTAACTAATTCACTGGGTAATTCCTCCGACTCAGAGCAGGCTTTGTTTTTTTCAAAAAATGGCTCAGGTGGTCAGCTACTTGAATTTTACATGAAGCTAAATAATGTACAGAATTTAACGTATTATTCTGTACGCCAGTTTCTAGAACACTTCGCAGATTTAACAATTATTGTCGATGGTAATGAACTTAAGAATTCTACGGGTGAAGTCAATGTGACCCCGGCATTCAATTCTCCTACAACTAATATTGACACGAACTACAAAGTCTCAGTCGTAATTCCTGGGGAAAGTCCGACTCGTGTTTCTCAGCCACACTCAAAAGTGGAGATTCGCTTATGTTCAAAAACAGCGATGTACTCTGGTGTTGGAGAAATTTCCATCAAACAGTCAAGGCTCCCGTTTTCTTCATCACTACACACGGAAAGATCTCGCCTTGGTAGAATTCAGAAATACTTCTACTGGGATAAAAACAATGTTGGAAATAGTACATTTTCCCTTGAGGAAAGCTTTCTTCTTGATCCTAGTCAAAGTGGTTTTTACAATTTTAGTTTAACGCCTATGGCGACGAAGATGAATCTATCTGGCACAGTGACGTATGGATTTTCTAATGGAAACCTTCTTGGTCAATTAAGCACAGAAATAACAAATCAATTAACGACTGCAACTAAACATCTAGACACAGTCGCCATTTGGCTTAATAAATTTTATGACAGATTGAACAAGAGCAGAGAACAAGTTACATTCAATCCTGCAAATGTTAATCGGCATCCAGATTTACTGTTCGATTTTAATGAATTAATGCCTGCTGATGCTGCCGCAGAGCGTGATGGACTAATCTCAATTGGTAACAGAATAATGACAAATGAAAATAGTTGGATTTGGACACTTGCTCACGAATTTGGTCATATGCTTGGTTTACCTCATCAAGACAGGCACAAAATGAAAAGTTTAATGACCTACGACAACATAGAGGGGTTTCAGCCTTTAGATGTTTATATCTTAAACGAAATTGAAGCAGAAGATGCGCATCGTTCTTCTTCCTAAATTCCCCAGTGACACTCTGGAATACTCGCTGTTTGTCGCTAAACATCGGTACGTAAACAGAGTATCTATGACTACTCTACTCAATGTTTTCAAAAAACCTAACCGGAGGATTTTATACAGTTTTATTCTTACCATTGCCTCTGTTGTTGTTTGGATCAAGACCAAAACCTAAAACTTGCGAAAGCCCGCCATGCGGGCTTTCATTCATCAACCATTATGGCAAGCGTTACAACAGTAATAACAACCATCAACATGCGCATAGATGTTCCGCGCTTCTTTCAAGGCTTCATCACAATCTGGATAGAGCCCCAGGTAGGTTCGGTTTTCTAATTTAGGCAGATGGGTACAGCCATCCTGATGCACTTCGTGCTCACCAGAATTTTGTGCATGATCATTCACATAAAAATTCTTCATTGCTTGCTTCCCTATTCTGTTGTCGTATTTAAGGTATGCCTACAACACCACTCAAAAGCTATGTCAGTGGTTCGGAAAACGATAAATTTTCTCCCTGATTTGTTGAAACCGATCACTCTCTTTCTCAGCATTTTGCGATTTGCAGTTCATCGATTCTTGTTGTCCACCGATTGGAACGAAACGCCTGCCGCATGTGCCAATTCGATGTTGCAATCACGGATGCAGGTTTTAGTCCGTTCTTATAGCGGATGTTTAGATTATCGGTGATGCTCATCAGATCCCGACGCTTGGCTTCTGCGAGCGCTTCTCCGTTAAACATATCCAGCTGAAGTTTGTTTTCGCTCACCGGGCTGAGTTCATCCAACATCACACCTATCTTTTGATAGGAATAGCCCGGCCGGTAAATCTTTTCAAGTTGTGATTGGGCAGAAATGATCAATTTTTGAGTGTCTTGGGTTGGACAGATTAACGCAGCAGCACTGCTTTTGTTATGTTGTGGGAGCTGTTTAAAACGGTTCGTCCGAATATATACCCCCACAATTGCCGCCTGACTCCCCTGTTTTCTCAGCTTTTCTCCTGCGCGGTGGCAATGAAAAGCGAGTGCAGACTGAAGTTCCTGAAGGTCCTTGATCCCAACGCCAAAGCTGCGGGTCGACATGATTTGCTTTCTGACTTCATCAACGTCTCCCGGCTCAATGCAGGCAGTACCTTGCAGCTCCATCACTGTCCGTGACAGACCAACATTCCATAAACGTCGCATGGCAGCGGAATCCTGGCTGGCAAGTTCCCAGGCAGTGTGAATTTGGCTTGTTTTTAAACGGGTTGCCAATCGGGCACCAATGCCCCAGATATCCTGAATATCTGTCCTTTCCAGCAGCCAGCGGCGTTGTTGTTCCGTTTGGATATGAATCACACCATTGACGCGTCTTTCAAACTGCTTCGCAGCATGATTGGCTAATTTCGCCAGTGTCGGAGAGGTCCCGATCCCCACGCGCACTTTCAGTCCAAGTCGGGTCTGAATCGTATTCACGATATTGTTGCCATAATTCGTGAGGGTTTCAGGTGCCAGTCCATCTAATCGGATGAAGGCTTCATCAATCGAATATTGTTCAACCTGAGGTGAAAATTCGGCCAGCTCATCGATGAATCTTTTACTCATGTCTGCATAGAGTGTGTAGTTCGAGCTGCGGACTGCCACACCCAGTCGTTTTGCTTCCCGTTCAATTTTATACCAGATCGCGCCGCGCTTGATCCCAAGTGCTTTCGCCTGCTCGTTGATTGCGACGCAGCAGCCATCATTGTTAGAGAGAACAACAACGGGTTTGTTTGTTAACTGAGGATCGAAGAGCTGTTCGCAAGCCGTATAAAAACTTTTGGCATCGATCAGTGCCCAGATCTGGCCCTGTTTTCCCGGTTTGATCGTATCCATCAGCGCTCCAGAAGATTATGAATATTGCGTGTGACGACACCAAAAATTTCAGAGTCTTCTGGCATTGGAAACGGTGCCATACTGGCGTTTTCAGCTTTCAACCACCATGTATTATTTCTTCGGATCAGTCGCTTACAGGTAAATTCATCATGAATTCTGGCGATGACGATTCGACCAGGCAATACCGCTTCTGCACGATCGACGATCAATAAATCACCATCATAAATACCAGCGCCTGTCATTGAATCGCCAGCGGCTCTGAGCACAAAGGTGGCATTAGGGTGCCGAATCAAATACTCAGTCAGTTCCAGTGATTCTTCATGCCCTTCAGCCGGAGACGGAAAGCCACAACGCACCGGTTCGATGAATAGAGGTAATACTGCCATTGTGCCTCCCTACCCTTAATACTGTACATGCAAACAGTATAATCTCATCCTCTGCTCAGGAACAGAGAATCGTGGCAAGAAAAGCCAGAGAAAATGTAATCCGCTGAATACACTTCAAAAGAAACGAATGA
Source organism: Photobacterium sp. GJ3 (assembly GCF_018199995.1). Classification (NCBI taxonomy): domain Bacteria; kingdom Pseudomonadati; phylum Pseudomonadota; class Gammaproteobacteria; order Vibrionales; family Vibrionaceae; genus Photobacterium; species Photobacterium sp. GJ3. Next base: position 688,548 of record NZ_CP073579.1, read on the forward strand.
ACTAAATCAGCAAGGTTGCAATTTGATTGTCAAAGAGACGAAAGTACACATCATATTGGGAGCGGAACTGGGTTTGACCGACTGCCCGGGTCATCCGAAGACTAATGATTTGCGCAGCCGTATCGACAGCAATCACTTCTGAATCGAGAAAATCCAGATACTGACGAACTTCAGGATAGATGGCTTTGAATAAACTTTCTTTGGCAGAAAATGTCAGCGTCAGTTGAACGGCAACAGGCACATCCAGAACCTCTAAACGGTGCATCTCTTTTGGGGTCAGCAACATATTCTCTAGTGAACGGCAGTGAGCAGCATCAATTAACTTTTCCATGTCCAGCCCAACGATTTGTCCGTCTGTTTTAGGTTTGGTCAGCGCGATTGCCATGGTATCGTGATGAGAAATCGCGCCGACCACATGCTGAGGCCAAACGGGCGCACGTTGCTCTCCGATTGGAATCTGCTTATCCGCTTCAATCCCCATGGCCTGCAGGGCATCTCGCGCAGCAATCCGTCCGGCAAGGAACTCCGCTTGCCGTTTGGGCACTGATCGCTGGATCGTTTCCGGCATGTGAATTCCGGCATCGGTAAAATCTGATGCTCGATAAAGCTTTTGGTCAAATTCTCGCAAATAAACATATTCAGGACCGATGGCTAAAAATTTAGCATCAGAGATAAAATCCATTTACTTTTCCTCAGATGATACGATATGAATCAATTTCTTAACGCGCATCTTGCCATTGACGATTCAGAAATACCATCACCTTGAAATAAAGTCGTTCATTGATTTTCTGATCCATTATTGGTGTAAAAAACACCAAACTCTCCGCTAATTTAGGGTTTTCTCCATTTTCGTGTTTATCTTCCTGCTAGACTGGCCGCCTGTTGGTGACAGGGACTGGAATTGGAGAAGAATTAGAATGCGAAAAATCATAATGATTTTAGCGTTGTCTGTATTGAGTGGTTGTGCGTTACAGCCTGCCCCACAATATCACACCGGGCAATGCGTTGGGAAAATGACCACAGAAGAAGCTTACGGACATTTAGATCCGAATCGCTATACCATTCAGGTACTGGCTTTAAGCGAAGAGCGTGATATTCGAGGTTATTTACGCGAGATTCCGGGCCAAGACCCTATCTGGGTGAACTGGAAACATAGTCTGGGTAAAAGCTGGTATGCCGTAATTTACGGCGATTTTGCGACGAAACAAGAAGCAAAACAGCGAGTTCAGATGCTTTCTCCGCGGATTAAAGCACAAGGGCCTTTTGTTCGCAGCTTCGCTGAAGTGCAGAACGATAAGCAAACCGAAGTTTTCCGCATGCGTTAATTGCAAAAAGACGCCCGGCTCTGGAAAGACCGGGCGTCTTTTATGTTGAGGTTATCAGACGGACTCAATCAATTCAGGCAAGATCTCAAATAAATCTCCCACTAATCCATAGTCGGCAATCTCAAAGATTGGCGCTTCCGGATCCTGATTAATCGCAACAATGACTTTCGCATCTTTCATGCCGGCTAAATGCTGAATGGCCCCGGAAATACCCACCGCGATATAAAGCTCCGGCGCAACGATTTTCCCGGTTTGCCCAACCTGAAGATCATTTGAAACAAATCCGGCATCGACTGCAGCACGAGAAGCCCCCACCGCACCACCCAGTTTGTCCGCCAGTTGCTCAATGAGTGCAAAGTGCGCTTTGTCACCCAACCCCCGGCCTCCGGACACAACCACTCTTGCAACCGGTAGTTCTGGTCGGTCACTTTCAGTCACCTCCTGACCGAGATAGTCAGAAAGCGGGCTTTCAATCACTTTGTCGAGAGAGGTGATTTCCGCTGGATGCGTCGCACTCGCAACAGCATCGAATGCAGACGCGCGAATCGTCATCAATATTTTTGAGTCGGATGATTTCACTTTTGCGAGCGCATTCCCTGCATAAATTGGCCGAATAACCGTGTCGGGTGACTCAATACTGATCACGTCAGAAAGCACACCCACGCCAAGTAAACCCGCGATCCTGGGGAGAATATTTTTTCCAGAAGTTGTGGCCGCCATCAAGATGTGAGAATAATCCGCAGAAAGCTCTGCCACTAATTCAGACACATTTTCTGCCAGGCAATGCTGGTAAACCGGGTGATCAACCAGAATGACGTTGTTCACGCCCTCAAAATGGCTCACGGTATCTGCGACAGACTGACATTGGTGCCCGACCACTAAAACATGGCATTCTCCGGTCATCGCCTGACTGGCCGAAATTACTTTGGCTGTCTCGGGTGCCAGTATTTGCTGATGATGTTCCGCAATAATCAAAATACTCATGAGATCACCTTCGCTTCATGTTTGAGCTTGTCGACCAGCTCACTCACAGAACTGACTTTGATTCCCCCTTTTCGGGCAGGTGGTGCGATAACTTCAAGCACTTCATGATGAGGTGACAACGTCACACTTAAATTTTCCAGCGTCATTACAGCCATTGGTTTTTGCTTGGCTTTCATGATGTTTGGCAGTGAAGCATAACGTGGTTCATTCAGCCTGAGATCGGTACTGATCACTGCTGGCAATTTCAGTTTTAACGTTTCAAGACCACCATCGACTTCTCGGACAACTTCTGCATGGCCTTCCGAAATTTTCAGGTTCGACGCAAATGTTCCCTGCGGCAAATGAGCCAAGCCTGCCAGCATTTGTGCCACCTGATTATTATCTGAATCAATCGACTGTTTTCCCAGTAGCACGAGTTCCGGCGATTCTGTTTTCATGACAGCATGAATAATTTTCGCGACATTCAGCGGCTCGATGGAAGCTGGTGCATCAACGTGAATCGCGCGGTCCGCTCCTAGAGCAAGCGCTGTGCGTAACTGTTCCTGACACACAGCTTCTCCGGCAGACATCACAACAATTTCAGAAACGATTCCCGCTTCCTTCAAGCGAACTGCTTCTTCAACAGCGATTTCACAAAATGGGTTCATCGCCATTTTTACGTTATTCTGCTCCACACCAGAGCCATCTGATTTCACCCGAATTTTCACATAAGGGTCAATGACCCGTTTAATTGCAACCAAGACCTTCACAAGCAACTCCTTGTAAATCATGATGTTTTAACAAAACCACAACTGAACGCGGATACAAATTCCATCGATCAATCCCGATCAGATCGTTCTCTTCGTTTCAAATGAGTGTGGTTCGGGTTTACGTTTACGTCAACTGGACTACAGTTATTCATAATATTGCGTAAATCAGGGAGTTGGGATGGAACGGGAAAGTATGGCATTTGATGTTGTCATTGTCGGTGCAGGACCGGCAGGCTTGGCCTCTGCCTGTAAACTAATGCAGCTGGCCGCAGAACAACAACAGGAAATTTCAGTTTGTGTGATTGAAAAAGGCGCGGAAGTGGGTTCGCATATTCTGTCTGGCGCATTGTTTGAGCCAAGAGCACTGAACGAACTGTTCCCCGATTGGTCAGAGCGAGGCGCACCGTTAAATACGGCCGTCTCAGACGATCAGTTTTACTGGCTGACCAACGAATACAACCAGATCAAAATGCCCGCCGCATTCGTTCCCGCTCCCCTGCATAATCAGGGCAATTATATTATCAGCTTAGGAGAACTCTGCCGCTGGCTGGCGCAACAGGCCGAAGCATTGGGTGTCGCCATTTTTCCCGGATTCGCTGCAGCCGAGCTTTACTTCAATGAACAGCAGGCTGTCGCAGGTGTGATCACGACAGATATGGGCCGGGATAAACAAGGCCATGAAAAACAGGGATTTCAACCCGGAATTATTCTTGAAGCAAAATACACCATCTTTGCTGAAGGTGCTCGCGGTCATTTAGGAAAAGCCCTGATCGAGCGTTTCAAGCTGGATGAAAACAAACAACCACAACACTATGCAATTGGCTTTAAAGAGCTCTGGCAGATCCCTGCACAGCAACATCAGCCGGGGCTCGTTTTGCATTCAACCGGCTGGCCGTTAACTCAGACCGGAACATCCGGCGGTGGATTTCTGTACCATTTCGGAGAGAATCTCGTGTCCGTTGGCCTCGTGATTGACCTGAATTACAGCCACCCTTACCTCAGCCCTTTTGATGAATTTCAACAGATGAAACACCACCCCCGATTTGCCTCTATCCTTCAGGGGGAGAACGCATTGCGTATGGTGCCAGAGTCATCACGAAAGGCGGATATCATTCACTTCCGGAACAGAGTTTTCCTGGCGGGCTGCTGGTAGGATGTGATGCGGGGACTTTAAATGGTGCAAAAATTAAAGGGTCTCACACCGCTATGAAATCCGGCATGCTGGCCGCTGAAGCCATTTTTGAAGCGCTGATTGCAGGTCATGCCCACTCGGTGCCTGACTACCAAGCCCGGTTTCAAGCTTCGTGGTTGCAGGAAGAGTTATATCAGGCCCGGAATTTCGGGGCGGCAATCCATAAATTTGGACCAGTACTGGGCGGTGCTTTAGCAACGCTGGAGTTTAATGTTCTGAAAAAGCCGCTCTGGTCTGTCAAAGATCATCAACCGGATCATCTGCAGTTAAAAACAATCGATCAGGTGAAGCCCCTGAATTACCCCAAACCCGACGGCCAATTAAGCTTTGACCAAGCTTCATCGGTCTTTTTGTCGACGATCAAACATGAAGAAAATCAGCCCTGTCATTTACTGCTGAAAGATGCGCAAATCCCAACGAGCACACATTTATCGCTTTATGATGAACCCAGCCAGCGTTACTGCCCGGCAGGCGTTTATGAGATTGTTCAGAAGAAGGACGGGCCGTTTTTTCAAATCAACGCCGGGAACTGTATTCACTGCAAAACCTGCGACATTAAAGATCCGTCTCAGAACATACAATGGACGCCGCCGGAAGGTGGTAGCGGCCCCAACTATTCCTCAATGTAGCTTATTGACCGCCGGATTGGGTTTCCTGTCGAATCCAATCCAGATAAGCATGATAACCGGCTTCAACCGGTAAGCAGATGATTTCTGGTGTTTCATAGTGATGATTCGCCAGAATATCTGCTTCAACCGCCGGATACTTCTCGCGGGTTGTTTTGATGACGACCAGCTTTTCCCGATCGGACTGAACCTGCCCCTTCCAATGGTAAAAACTGTCAATCGACTGAACCTGGATACAGGCAGCCAGCTTCTGATTTAATAAAGAATGAATTAATCGCTCGCCCACAGTCTCATCTGTAAAAGTCGTCAATACAACACAACAGGATTCTTTCGACATTACTTCCCCCAATTCTAACGTTGCGTCAGCGCAATTTTTGCACTCAGTGCAACCAGAAGCCCGCCCGATACACCTTCAATCGCTTTGGTATAACCCGACATTTTGGGGTTCCCGAACACAAAACTACCTAACATGGCATACAGCAGGTTAATCACAGTGGCCAGTACACTGAATACACACCCTAAAATCATCAATTGCATGGTCACATTACCGGCTTGAACATCAATAAACTGCGGTAAAAAGGACAAGAAAAATAAACCAACCTTCGGATTTAAAATGCTGACAATCACGCCCTGTTTAAAAACATTCGAACTCTGGCTGATAGATTCCGCAGCAATCAGGCGGCTTTTTCCATTCAGACTATTTCTTATTGAAGAAATACCCAAATAAAGCAGATACGCCGCACCTAAATATTTCACAACACTAAATAAAAGTGCAGAATTCAGAATGAGTGTTGAAAGACCCAGTACAGCAGCAAAGGTGTGCCCCATGTACCCGACTCCCAGCCCAAGCGCGGCTTGAATGCCAGAGCGCATTTTGCCTCGCATCGCGTTTGAAACAATGTAAATCACATCTGGCCCTGGGACTAAATTTAAGCTGATAGAGGCTAATGCGAATAAGAATAAAGTTTGTAAATCCATTTCATTCCTCACTTTTATGATAAGCATTCTCAATAAGACTGATATTCAGGACTTCCAAAAACATCCCGGATGAAAGCGCGGAGAATCTTAAGAAAACACGAGTTATAGAGCATCATTCGCCAGAAAAAATCAAGCAGAAAGCGTCTCATCCTGAAAGCAATCACACACAGCATACTTTTAAGGCTCAAAATTATTCCATATAAGAACCAAACCTGTTTTTTTTGCCCGCACTAATAACAAATAAGTATACCTTTACAGCAACTTTGTACTTCCTGTGAATAGATTGTGTGCGATCTGTGTGTTAGTGTTTCAAAGTACTGCAACAAGAAGCACCACAACTAACAAACCAACAATTAGTAAACTTGCTCAAATCTTGTAGAGGGGACCCGATATGGATGTCAATACACAGGAAGTAAGTAGCTTTGATACTGATGTAATTCATTTGTATTTGCAGGAAATTTCTCACAAATCATTACTGACTAAAGAAGAGGAGATCCAGTACAGCCGTAAAAGTCTGGCGGGAGACCCAAGTGCGAAAGCAGTCATGATCGAAAGTAATTTGCGCCTTGTCGTTAGTATCGCCAAAAAGTATCGCGGTAGCACGATGCAACTCAGCGATCTGATTGATGAAGGAAACATTGGCCTCATCACCGCAGTTGAAAAGTTTGATCCGGAAAGAGGGTTCCGTTTCTCAACTTATGCCACGTGGTGGATTAAGCAAACCATTGAGCGTGCAATCCATAATCAGGCTCGTACCATTCGCCTGCCGGTGCACGTGTCAAAAGAAATCAATACGATTCTGAGAACACACAAGCAATTGATGAAAAACAGTAATCAGGAACCCACGCATGAGCAGGTTGCTGAGAAAATGCAGAAATCCGTTGAAGAGATTTCTGAGGTTCTGTCATACGACACCCCTGTTGTTTCTATTGACCAATCTTTGTCGGATGACAGTAATTCGAATTCAATTGCTTCTTTTATCGCAGATACGAATATCACTTCACCTGATACCTCACTGGATCAGTCAGATATTCATGCACTGGCGGTCACCATGCTGAAAACCCTGAACGAAAGAGACAGAGAAATCCTTTGTCGTCGTTTTGGCCTGCTGGGATACGAGGCTCAAACCCTTCAGGAGGTTGCTGAAGAAGTTGGCCTGACGCGTGAACGGATCCGTCAGTTGCAAGTCAGCTCGCTCAGCAAGCTGAAGAATGCGCTGCAGCGCGAAAACTACAGCCTGGAAATTTTGTTCTCCGAAACCGCTTAACGCGCGATTCGCCGTAAGATCCCGAAAGCCTGGCAAATTTTGTCAGGCTTTTCTTTGCGCTTTTCACGCAGTGCTGACATCCTATCAACGCGTCGTTTTAAGATGCTTGGCAGGCCCCTTTATCTTACCCATAATTTGGGGTATCCCTTTTGTATTACAGCAGTGAAGTAAACATGATTCTCAGAAAACTTTTATTGATAACTTCTGTCGTCTTACTGTCCTCTTGTGCCAGTTACAGCATTACAGAGCAAGAAGTCCAAAACTACCTGGATAAAAACGCCAGAGTGGAACAAAAAGTTGGCTTCGGTGGCTTTGCACAAGCCCATGTTCTCTTCAACGACATCAAAGTTGGTATTGGTCGTGCAGACACGGATCGCATCAACCTGGAAGCAAAATCCAAAGCAGATATCAGTATCAAAGGACAGCCTCAGCAGAAAGTTGCCATTCACGTCAACTTTAGTGCGATCCCCTATTACGACAAAAGTGAAGGTGCTGTTTACCTGAACAACCTGAAGGTTGAATCTCTGGACATTTCCCCCAACACACTGGGCCCTTTCTCCAGCAGCCAGGTACTTGCCCCACTCATTGAGATCGTTGGCCAGTACTTATTAAAAATTCCTGTCTACAAACTTCAGGAAGATGACTTGAAACAATCTCTGTTGAAGACAGCCCGTCCTGAGCTCAAAATCAAGAACCATGCATTGGTGATTCAAATCTGATCTGCTGATGTTTGAGGAGATGGTGTTGTGTTTGTTTATCCCTGCACAACACTATTTTTTAGGGTCCATACGAATAAAGTTATAGTGCGTTAAAGGCTTCTTCTTTTGCTTTCTCGTATTTCATCCTTATCAAAACTTCATCACGTGATTCAACAAGGAAGAGCGAAGTATTGCTACCGAAAATTGACTTGATTGTTTACACTAGAAAACAATCAAGTCAATTTTCACAAGCGCACCCCTCATTTGAATGCGCATGAGTCCATTTTCAGGATCGTTTTCATGCTGGATAACTTACAACAAATGGTCATTCTGGCCTCCGTCAGCCACGAGCAAAACTTTACCCGAGCAGCAGAACGCCTGGGAATCTCCAAGTCCCAGGTCAGCAAACAGATTCGCTTCCTCGAAGAAAGACTGGGCTGTCAGCTCGTTCAGCGTAGTACACGGACTGTCGCCCTCACCGACATCGGCCAGCAATATGCCGAGTTTGGCCAGCAACTGCTCGACACAGTCAAAGAAGCTGAGGCCATGGTGGCAGGTTACCGCAATGAAATCAAAGGGGTATTACGCGTTGGCGTTGCACAATCCTTTGGCAATACCAATATCACACCCGCCATGGTCGCATTTCAGAAAGCAAATCCGGATCTTGAACTGGAAATCAGTCTGTTCGATCACCGTCCTAACTTGCTTGAAGAAGGGTTTGATTGCTGGTTGGCGATTCACGAGCATCCGCCGGAAGGCATGGTTGCCAAAAAACTAGTGGACTGTGAGTTCATGGTTGTTGCTTCCCCGGACTACATTGCGCGCTACGGTCATCCCGAATCGCCGGCAGATCTGCGCAAGCACAACTGTATCACCTATGAAAGCCGTGAACGAAAATATGTTCAGTGGGATTTTATGAAAGACGGTGGGCGTGAATCGGTCCGTGTTGCGGGCAGTTATCGCATCAACAACGCGCCGGCTGTGCTGGAAGCCACAAAGGCTGGCGCCGGCATTGCCTATCTGGCCACCTATCTCATTCATGATGAGCTCGATACAGATCAACTGATTCAGCTCATGCCGGACTGGAAACCTGAGCTCGCCTTGCCGATGTATGCCGTTTACCCACGTCACAAATATCTGGCGCCCAAGGTCCGCGCATTTATAGACTTCATGGCAAACTGGATGTCGAGCCATCCTTTTCAACCAAGCACTAAAGCATCTGTTGCGTCTTAGTTCTGCAGTTGTGGATTCGGGCGGACTGTTCTACACCTATAGGAAGTTCAGTCAGGTGCCCGACCATGTTTTCAGATCGTTGTCGATTACAAACATTGCTCCGCAACATCTTCATCATGATGATGCTGCTCCTTTTCATCGGCTGTGCAACACAGCAGGAAGAAGCGCCACCTGAAGCAGAAGCGACCACACCAGCCGCAGAAGTTGGAACAACAGAACCACCACCGCCACCTCAGGTCATCCTGGCAGAAATCCCCGAAGTTCGGGAGACCATCTACTTCGACTCAGGCAGTTTTGAGATTACCCAGTCTGAACAGTTAAAAATCGATCCGATCGCAGTCCGGCTGAGACGCCATCCAGACAGTAATGTCATCATCATCGGGCACAGTTCTGAAAGTGATAACGAAGAAGACAATATGGCATTGTCTTATGAACGTGCGTTCTCCGTCGCCATCTACATCGCTTCAGTATTTGGCATTGAAGAAGAAAGAATACAAGTTGTCGCGCAGGGACAGGGCGACCCGGCTTCCTCGGGATCGAACAGCCGCGTTGAGTTGATTTCGCCGGAGACTGTGGTCAGAACTCTGGATGCATCGACAGATAGCAATCCGTTCTGACCACAAAGCAATACGTTGATTGTCTGAGCAACAACCAATCAGGATTGTGACTTTTTCAACGCTGGGAATGCGTACATCTGGCGAATAATGTCAGCGACACCCTCAGGTTGAGAGGCCAGTTTCGCGTTAAATCTATCTTTTTCATCCGCAGACACAGAATCATCAGCCACACCGGCAGCAATCAAGTTGGCCGGGAAAAGATGGTAAATATCCGTAATCTGACGATCAATTTCTTCAGACAATTCTTCTGGGGACTCAAACGGCTGGGTAATCACATCACCAAAACTGACGTGGACTCTGCGTTTCTCGCCTACGATCCCTTGAACGATACTTTCAATGTCCTCGAACTCACCTTTTTCATACATGCCCGTGGTGCGTTTCGCATCCAGCTCTTTGGCTTTCGCCAAATCACAGGGATCATTCTCGTAAGAAATCGCCACCGGCACAATATGCAGTTGGCTCATGAATTCTCCGAAAGACTGCTTCCGCTTCCGGCCTTCCATGTAAAACATTTTCAGCAATGCCGGATCTGTTTTATCGTTGCCATCTTTCGCACGTCCTTCTTTCTGAGCAATCCAGATTGAATGGCCGGTTTCAATGGAATTTGCAATGTAGTCCGACAGCAAGCCGAGCGCTTTCATCATTTCACGAGGCGCTTTTACAGAACGTTTGACAATAAAGCTCTTGTTCAGGCGCATCAGCTCAGTCGCACAAGGCTTCTTCAGCAAATTGTCACCAATCGCGATACGAACTGTATTCATCCCATTGTGGTACAGACACCAGTTCACCATAGCCGGATCCATCGCAATATCACGATGGTTTGAAATGAACAGATAAGCCTGATTTGGGTCCAGTTTATCCAGACCAGAATGTGTGACACCGTCACAGGAGTGTTCGATGGTCGCCGCCATATACTTCGCAACCTGTAACTGAACATCTTCAACCGTCTTGACACTTGACCATTTCCGGACAAGAAAACGCTGAATCAGTGGACGCAACAGCCAACCAAACACGCCCGACAACTGCGGAAAACGGTAGTTCAGAATGGCGTTAATGAACTCATCATCATTGATCAATCGCTGAATCGCCTCACTGACTTCATCATCATTGTACGGGCGAATGTCTTTATAAATATCGTTATTTGTTTGCACTATTTTGCTTCATCTAGTTTAAAACCGCGCTATTCTACGCAGAATTGTTGGTTTACCCAATGATCAGCCACAAACACTCAGATGGTTGGAGGTCTGACCAATCGAAATCTCTCTCGCCTGCAGTCCGTCACTGGTTCTTGACCCGAAAGATAAAACCGAAGACTATGTGCAGGCTTTTATCAGAGGTACCCCATGAATCAGGCTATTGAATATACACAGCACGAACCTTCTCAGCTGTTTGTCGGCGCTCGGAAAAAAAATGTCACAGCTTATCTGATCGCCATCCAACACGGTGTTGCACTGTTACGCCTCGGTAAACATGAATTTGCCCTCACACAAGGCACTGGCTTCTGGCTTCCGTTTGATTGCCTGCATGCCCTGACTGTCCTGCCGGGGTGTCGCTACCACAGAATTGACTTCTCAGCCAGACTGACACTGCCCTACCCGGAACAAGCCGGTTTTATCACCGTGAGCCCGCTTCTTCAGGCGTTGCTTGATGAGTTAAACCGACTCTCAACACTGCCTGTTCAAAGCAAGCATAGTTCTGAAAGCCACGTTTTGGCGGTCGTCGCAGATCAGTTGGCTGTTTTCAAGCCGTCGACACAGCAAATTTGCCCGGCATTAACACGCCAGCAGCAATCGTCACTCGCCGCATTGCTGGAAAGCACGCAGCCGTCCAGCAAGGATTCACTGTCTGCCATTGAGTCTGTACTGGGAATCAGTGTGAATGAACTGGAAGCTTGTCTGTTGGTCCGGGAAGCCCTGAAACTTTCCCGCTCAGGCAGAAAAGCAGAGCAAATTGCCAAAACACTGCACTGCCAATTAGACCATCTTCAGGCGTTAGGCCAAACCCTGACAGGCAAGCATTTCTGATTTTTTTGCTCCATATCGCGAAAGCCCCCGACTTTCTTACTGAACTCGGGGGCTTTCTGTCAAAAATGGTGTTTACTGTATCGGAATTTCAATCTGAAACATCACACCATCCTGCTCATCTTCATGCCACATGTAATCCAGACGATACTTCGCTGAAGCCCCATCATTTGCCCCCAAACCAACACTCATCAGAAGGCCATGTTTTCTGACCCACTCTTTAGCATCTTCAAAGGTCAGAATATCCAGATCTTCATACTTCTTCGGCATCCACAGCCCCAGGCCATAAAAAGCCGAGGACGAATTGTCTTTCAGCAACGGGTCACCGTTTTGTGCTTGCCAGTCATCCCAGAAGGACCGCTGAATCACCTCATGTTCAATGTCCCAACGCATGCGATCTGCACCAGCCATTCTTGCCTGCGTTGACGCAGCAGCACCTTTGCCTGCGTCCATCGGATGAACACACGTCAGTAAATAGGCACCGCGCTCATCTTCGGGCATCGATTTTAACTGATTCTGACTGTAATAATGGCAAGGTAACGCATTTGCAGAAAACGAAAAAAACAGTAGCCCTATATGCAATAGAGCGTCATGAAATTTCCGACGATAAGCGGCCACAAATCACCCTCAATATTGTTGTCTAACCCAGAATGTGAAGGCGACAGAAAAAATAAATTGATTTATTTTTAACCAAATTAATGCGCATAAAAACGCTCGCAGTGAATTATTTTAACGACACCTGGCGTTGTTAAGTGTGAAATTGGCCTATTTTTGACAATATTATCACGAATCGTTGTACTTCGAATCGGCACCGTTTCGGGACATGCCAATACCTGCCATTTCGCCAGGATTTCATTCGCCCGGTAAAACTTTGAAAAACTGAGAAAATTATCCGGGCCAATGACAAAAGTCAGCTCCACTTCAGGATCTATCTTTTGCAGCGTATTCAACACATCATAGGTTGTGACGGGTTGATCTTTTAAAGCAATCTCTTCTTCCAGACGGCTCAGCGATAAATTAGGTAAAGATAAATCAGAGATAAAAGCATGCACCATATTGCAACGAGACTCATAATCGAGCATATTTTTACCCCACGCATGCGCATAACTGGGTAATAATAAAACCTGATCAAAATGCGATAATCGTTCCAAAATGGATTGGTGGCCTAAACTGGGCGGATTAAATGCACTGCCAAACACCGCAATCTTTTTTGCCATATCTCGATTACCTCTTTTACCTCGGTGAATGAAAGAAAAAATACCATTTTCTTCACGATTCATCATTGATCCAACGCTAGAGTTATCGCATGATTTCATCAAAGGGTTAATATAATTTTACGCTCTCACCACTTTTTTACACTGACTGTTCAGAAAGTGGCCGAAGCGAAGAGGATTCATGTCATGGAACAGCTTATCCGTGCAGAAATGCAGGTTCTACCGGTCATTGATGCCGAGTTTGAGGTTCAGCGCCGCGTTGCATTCATTCAACAGAAACTGAAGCAAGCCAGATGCAAGAACCTGGTCCTGGGGATTAGTGGCGGCGTCGACTCCACAACCTGCGGTCGTCTTGCGCAGCTCGCCATCAATGGTCTGAACGAAGAAACACAAAGCAAAGATTACCAGTTCATTGCGGTCCGCTTGCCTTATGGTGTTCAGCAAGATGAAGAAGAAGCGCAACTCGCCCTTCGTTTCATCCAGCCAACACATTCCGTTTCCGTCAATATCAAGCCAGGTGCAGACGGCACACATGCAGAAACACTGGACGCTTTAGCCCATACTGCTCTGATTCCTGCAGACGACAGTAAAGTGGATTTCGTGAAAGGCAATGTCAAAGCACGGACACGAATGATTGCCCAGTACGAGATCGCAGGGCTAGTCAACGGTTTGGTGTTAGGGACAGACCATTCCGCTGAAAATATCACAGGTTTCTATACCAAATGGGGAGATGGCGCTTGCGACCTCGCACCACTCTTTGGCCTGAGCAAGCGCCAGGTTCGTCAGTTAGCGGATTATCTGGGCGCGCCAGAGTCACTGGTTCACAAGGTTCCGACGGCGGACCTGGAATGTCTGACGCCACAGAAAACAGACGAAGAAGCCTTACAGCTGACTTACGACGAGATCGATGATTTTCTTGAAGGGAAGCCGGTCAGTGACCATGTGACAGAAAAACTGATTGGGATTTATCAGGCGACACAACACAAGCGTCGTCCAATCCCAACGATTTACGATGAAGATCTGTCACACTGACCGTTAGCAGTGCCAATAAACACCAAGATCAAAAAGGGCTTGTATTCAAGCCCTTTCTTTGATCATTCAGCGTCTTTGTCGCCACTCTTTTCCTGACGAATCTGTTCTGCAATCACCCGGATTGCTTCACCGCTGCTGATGCCCTGTGCCATCAGCTCATGAATTCGTTCTGCCGCTTTTTGCTGTTCTTCGTGGGTCAGAGAAATAGATGAGTCACCAAACATTACGGCTCCTGTCGCTCACATTGAAAGGAGCGACATTCTATCGACTCTGGCAGAGACTGTCATCGACAATCTGTGTCCTGCTAGCCAGGATTTCCGTCCGGACGGGCCCGGGTTAAGACACGCCAGAAACAAAGCACGAATATTCCATAAGCCACAGCCCATAAAATCGCGGAAAGAACAAAGGCATGTATCATCATGCCAGGCATGAAGATAATCACGATCGTTCTGAAACACATCGCGATGATCAGCGTGAAAAATGCAACGCGGATCATCAACCCGGTCTGGAGTTTTCGTCCCGTATGCCCCAGAGACACCCGGACAATCATCGCCAGAATCATGCCGCCGATACCGCCAACGGTCAAAACATGTAAGGCAACACTATCACTGGCATGTTGCGGCTCAACTGATGACAGCCCTATCAGAAAAAGTCCGAGAATCGTGCTGTAATACGCGAAGTGAAGCAACCAGAGCAAGGGCTCTTTGTAAGTCTGAAGCGTGCGCCAACGAATCACCCGCGGTATCTGTGCAATGGCAGCCACCATGCAGATCCAGCCAAACCATGCAGGCGGTACCACAGACTGGCCAACAAGACCTGCAATGAGCGCTCCCCAGGCCGGGATTAATGCCAGAAGTTCACGCCAGGGAACACGTGATATCGGTTCTGTCTGTGTTCCTCTTGCGGTAAAAAACGGAATGACCCGCCCACCCATAACAATCATGATCACAGCGATCAGCAGTGTTAACTGTCGCGAAACCACGCTGAATTCTGTGGAACTCCAACCCAAAACTGCAAAATGCATCATGAGATTCAGGGCAATCAACAAGGCCAGCAGAGGGACGAAAAAGAGGTTCCGCCATTGCTTTTGCTTCAGAATCGGAACGGCCAAAAACACGATCGCCAGCACGATCCAAAGTTGGTCGGCAATCATCCAGAGCCAATGTGGATGAGACAGCAGCAGCATCACTCTCGCAATCAACCAGCAGCTGAAAACAGACGCCAGTTTCCACCCATTCACCCCGGGGATCCCCGTCCAGTTTTGAACGGCCGTCAGCAGAAACCCAACAATAATTGCGCCGGTAAATCCGATCAGCATTTCATGGGCATGCCACCACACCGGATTCCCATAGAGGGGGACGAATGTCTTGCCCAACCAGAATGCAGCCCACACCACCATCGCAAGGACAGAAAAGAGACTGGCAGAAAGGAAAAATGGTCGAAAGGCTAACCGAAAGAATGGCGGGACCCGAAGGGCCGCAGTTTTGTCGATGATTTGCATAAAGCCACACTGACTTAGATGTGAAATCATCATGATAGGAAAACAATGCTTCGCGGGTTTTGATATCAAACAAAAATCAGGACAATATTGTCCTGATTCTTCATCAAAAGAGCTGTGTCGCGCTAATAATCAGGGTAATCCACGGGACGAGTGATCCGCTGAATATCCAAGATCGAGATGTCGCCTTGCCAACGACTTTCAACCAGACCGACGCTGAGCCAGTAACGGCCATCAGGCACATCAATAGAAGGAAGGCTTGTCGGCAGTTTGCCATCGACATCCTGCGTCCAGATCGGCGTCCAGGTGGTATCGTTCAGATCAAACAAACTCATCGACAATACGGGCGAAGGGCAGGCTGTATTCGGTAAAACCTCGCGTTCTATCCGCCAATTTTTACTGTCTTTCCAGCCAATTTTCTGTTTCGGATCCGGTTTGGTCAGAATCACCCAGGAACTCCAGCTTTTCTCCTGATCGGCAGAAATTTTCAACTGATACAGACCAGCCGCTAAAGGTTCATCCAGACGGCGCGATTCAGAAACAAACATCCCGTTGTCAGACATAACAGGGGCCGGCAGATTGAAACCGCTATCCGGCCAGCGGGTGAACTCAATATTCACCTGCTTTTCCTGCGTCATCCCTGTCACAGACAGCCGAAGCAATACCTGATTCAGGTTCTGAATGACTTCCCGGCGAATCGCAACCTTTGACAACCATTCAGGCAGGCTCCGTTGCTTGAGGCTGAACCCGCAGTCTTCCGTAATCGCGAGTTCCAGCAGCTCATTCAAATTCGCTTGTTGTTCATCTGTCGCACCTTGCTGCCAGGCTTGAACCATAGTTTCAAAACTGGCGGTTGTATTCCCTTCCAGCAGCCGTTGATGAGCAACCGTATATAAGTCTTTGCCCACGAACCACTTTGCAGCGGCCTGTGGGGTCATCAACATCCAGGCGACAGCACCGACAACGGAGGAATACCACAACGACTTCATTCTTGCGGCGCTTTCATCCGGTAGCCCACGCCACGGAGCGTTTCGATTTCAATGCCCGGCAGTTTCTGACGTAACTGCAGAATATGCGTATCCACCGTCCGGGTCGTCGGGTAATGGTTATAGCCCCAGACCTGGTCCAGCAGCTCATCACGGGTAAACACACGTCCTGAGTTTTTGGCCAGGAAGACGAGCAATTCAAACTCAGTTCTAGTGAGCGTGACGGACTCTCCCTTTTGCTTTACTTCACGGCTTTCAAGGTTGATCAGTGTTTCACCAATCGAAATGATGTTTGCATTTTGCGGTTCAGACTCACCATTGCGCAAATGTACGCGGATACGCGCGAGCAGTTCTTCTTCCGCAAATGGTTTGGTCAGGTAGTCTTTCGCACCTGAGTCCAATCCAATCACCTTGTCATTCACAGAAACCATCGCAGTCAGCAAAATCACAGGAACCGATTTCAGCTTGAGCCAGTTGTCCAGATAAGTCAGCGAGTCACCCTCGGGAAGCTGGCGATCCAAAACAACAAGATCAGCATTTGGCCAGAGTGGCGCGACATTGGTTGCACAGTCAGCGTACAGACATTCGTAGCCTGCTTCTTTCAAACATTCGAGCAAACCATCAGCAAGGTTGCGGTCATCTTCAACCAGTAGCAGAGTTTGATTCACACGGTATCTCCAAAATAAAAGTGGTTGGCGGACCTATCAATTTCATCCGCCCACCCATTCGACGGATCATCGATTCAACGATTGTCAGTCCTAATCCGAGTCCCTTTTCACTGACGAAAGGTTTCCTCAGTCGAGCCCAATCTTTACTACCTAAATTTCCCTGGTCCTTCACGGTGACAATCAGTTTTCCATCATTGAACGATGAAGTTAATTCAATCGGTGCTTTGCCGTATTTATGAGCGTTGGACAGCAGGTTATCAATACAGGTTCCAAGCCAGTACATGTTCACATTGACCACACGATCTTCAGGGAGTGTCAATGAAACATCATAGGGCTCAGCGATAAACTCAATCCATTCATTATAGGATTCAACCTCTTGGATACTGAGTTCCTGATGATTCGCCTGTAAATAATCCTTACTCGCTTCTGCCAGTTGTCTCAGGCGTCGGGAATCTTCCGTGAGTCGTCTGAACTCATCATATAGGGTTTCTGGCAAAGCATCAAAGTGACGACGAAATCCTTCGACCGTCATGCTCAAGCTCGCGATTGGTGTGCGAAGCTCATGCGTCAGAATTTGTAAAACCAGCATTCGTTCCTGCATCGCGCGGCGGCGGATCCGCCAGCGATACATCACCCAGCCCATCAGCAACCCGATATTCACCACCAACAAGCCTGCCAGCAGGTAAGTTGTCAGATGAGATTTATCTTCTTCTTGCCAGCAAATATTACCACTTTTCACCAGACAAAATTCTGTCGCAATCAAACGTGTAAAGTGTAAATCATGTTGAGCAAGCGCCTGAGCCCAGGTCGGCTGATCATAAATAAAGTATTCGTTGCCATTGCGAACCCAGAGCTCCCCGTTCGAAATGAACGCCTCTGCGCCTGCAATGAATACCCGGATTTCCTCACTGCTCATTCGCTGTAAGCGCCCAAGCACAGTATCTGTTGCTGCCAGCTCCCTTTCCTGAATATGCAGATAATTGGACAACTCATTCTTCCGGTTTGGAAACTTCTCCAGATACCGGGCCGCATAACTCCCACCGCCCGGATGAATATAACCGGAACGCACAAACCAACCTCTTGGCAACACAGTGCTGTTACACATTGCCCGCGTAAAAACAACGGGATGTGTCACCAGCGGACTCACTGGCCAGGGCCCCTTACAGGTCTCAGCATTCTGATACAAACGGCGCAAAGCAGCCAAAGGATATTTCGCCGACTGCGGCAAAAGACTGGAAGGTAGTAAGAGTGGTGTTGGATACCGGCTTTGTAGTTGTCGGAAATCGTACGTGGCTAATGGTTGGCTGGAAAGCAGTTCCGCCCGGGCAGCTGCCATACGATCAGGCAAGCTGTCCGACTCCGCATGGAGGCAGCCAGAAAACAAAAGAGAAATCATCAGCACATACTTTTTCATAGCGCGAAAGTTTACCACCGAGCGGTTCAGGTTTGTCAGAAAATTGTCATGAGATCAGCTAACTATAAGATCAGAACCCCTGAACGTCATTTCCTGTTGTCGTTTTCCTGCCGGGCTGCACGAATCCTCACCATTTTCAGACAAACCATAAAGAAGCGCCGCTCATTCGAGCGGCGCTTCATCACAACACAATTGAGGAAATCACAGGAATCGTGCGATATTCTCGACACTTTCCTTCGCATCACCAAATAACATCTGGGTATTATTCTTAAAGAACAGCGGGTTCTGAACCCCGGCATAGCCTGTATTCATGGAGCGCTTGAACACAATCACGTGCTTTGCATGCCAGACTTCGAGGACCGGCATTCCCGCAATCGGACTGGTTGGATCTTCAGTCGCCGCCGGGTTCACCGTATCATTCGCACCAATGACCAAGACAACATCCGTCTCGGGGAAGTCATCATTGATTTCGTCCATTTCCAGAACGATGTCATAAGGGACTCTCGCTTCAGCAAGCAATACATTCATATGTCCTGGCAGACGCCCCGCAACCGGGTGAATCCCGAACCGGACATCAACACCTTTTGCGCGCAGTTTCTCTGTGATTTCATGCACCGGATATTGCGCTTGTGCCACAGCCATACCGTACCCCGGGGTAATAATCACAGAGCGGGCATCTTTCAGCATTTCCGCCACTTCTTCTGCAGACGCTTCATGATATTCACCCTCTTCTTCATCCCCCGTCGAGACTGCACCATCTGTGCCGAAACCACCGGCAATCACGCTGATGAAAGAGCGGTTCATTGCCTTACACATGATATAAGACAGAATCGCACCGGATGAACCCACCAGAGCCCCCGTGACAATCAACAGATTGTTTGCCAGCATAAAGCCCGCAGCCGCAGCCGCCCAGCCTGAGTATGAGTTCAGCATGGACACAACAACCGGCATGTCCGCACCACCAATGGACGCAACCAGATGATAGCCGAATGCAAAAGCAATCAGTGCGACCAGAATCAGCGGGAAAACCGAAGGATCCGGATCCACAAAAATCACCAGAAGCAGCAGCGAAACAACAACAGCAGCCAGATTCAGCTTGTGACGATGCGGCAGCATTAACGGCTTGGATGACATTGTGCCACGGAGTTTCCCGAATGCGACAACAGAGCCGGTAAAGGTTACCGCACCTATGAACACACCCAGGAAGATTTCAATCAAATGAATGGTTTGCATCGCCCCGACCAGTGGCTCACCATGATCCAGAAAAGTATTAAAACCAACGAGAACAGCCGCCATCCCCACAAAGCTGTGCAGAATCGCCACTAATTCAGGCATTTGGGTCATTTCAACTTTCTTGGCATAGTGAATCCCGATGGCACCACCCATGATCATGGCCAGAATAATCCAGCCGGTTCCAGCAGATTCAGGACCAAAGATCGTGGCAATCAGTGCGATGGCCATCCCGACCATCCCAAAGTAGTTCCCCGACTTTGCAGATTCCTGTTTCGACAAGCCAGCGAGTGACAGAATAAATAGAACGGCCGCGACGATATAAGCCGCTTGTACAATTCCAGCAGACATTGAAAACGACTCCCTTACTTATCTTTACGGAACATTTCGAGCATACGTTTGGTCACCGTAAAGCCACCAAAAATATTGATACTCGCAATTAAGACAGCAATAAAAGCAAGGAAGGAAACAAAGCCAACTCCCTGGCCAATTTGCAACAATGCCCCCACGATGATGATGCCGGAAATTGCATTCGTCACAGACATCAGCGGGGTGTGCAGCGCATGGGTGACGTTCCAGACCACGTAATAACCCACGACGCATGCCAGAACAAACACCGTAAAATGAGTCAGGAATTCAGCCGGTGCGGCGTCCGCAACCCAGCCAAACAGCGCTACACCCACAGCCATCAGACCATATTTCTTCGCAGGTGCCATGGGTGGTTTTTCTGGTTTCGCGAGCGGCTTCGCTTTTGCAACTTCCGGCTGCTTCGCGACAGCAGACACCTGAATTGGTGGTGCCGGCCAGGTGACCTCACCGTCTTTCACGACTGTCAGGCCGCGAAGGACTTCATCTTCAAAGTTGATATCGATGGTGCCGTCTTTCTCTTTGCAGAGCAATTTCATCAGGTTAACGAGGTTTGTCGCATACAACTGAGACGACTGATTCGGCAAACGGCTCACCATGTCGGTATAACCAATCACTTTCACCCCATTCGGTGTTGTGACGATTTTATCCGCTTCAGTGTAAGCACAGTTCCCGCCGTTGGCCGCAGCAAGATCGACAATCACACTACCCGGTTTCATCGAATCCACCATTTCCTGAGTAATCAGGCGTGGTGCCGGGCGACCCGGGATCAATGCCGTGGTGATAATAATATCGACATCTTTCGCCTGTTCTGCGTATAAACGCTCTGCTGCCCGGTTGAAATCATCCGACATTTCTTTGGCATAGCCATCACCGGTGCTGGTGTCCTCTTTGAAATCAACTTCAAGAAACTCAGCCCCCATGGACTCAACCTGCTCTTTGACTTCAGGCCGGACATCAAACGCACGGACGATCGCGCCGAGGCTGCCCGCAGCACCAATTGCAGCCAAACCTGCAACACCAGCACCGGCAATGAGGACTTTTGCAGGCGGGACTTTACCGGCAGCGGTAATTTGTCCGGTAAAGAAACGGCCGAATTCGTGTGCCGCCTCCACAACCGCACGATAACCGGCAATATTCGCCATGGAACTCAGCGCGTCGAGTGCCTGTGCACGCGAAATACGCGGCACGGAATCCATCGCCATCACACTGATATTTTTAGCGGAAAGCTTTTCCATCAATTCAGGATTTTGAGCGGGCCAGATAAAACTGACCAGGCTTGCACCTTCCTTGATGCGGCCAATTTCTTCATCGGTTGGGGCGTTGACCTTAAAAATCAGATCTGATTGCCAAACCTCATCTTTGGCTGCAACGCTGGCACCGGCAGCTTCATAAGCTGCATCATCAAAACTTGCATGGATACCAGCATCATGCTCAACCGCGACGCTGAACCCCATTTTTAATAACTGCTCGACCGTTTTTGGCGTCGCAGCCACTCGCGTTTCATTCGCAAGTATCTCTTTAGGCACACCTATCTGCATCGTTATTCCCTGAACAGTAGCAAAAATGTACACATTTAGTTCCTTCCCTGACTTTAAGGCAACGGAGAAAGGAACAAATACAACACTCTTCACTTGAGATTAAAAAACGGATATGAGGGCTTACAGAAAGCCGGACATATCAATGATCAGATGTAATTCACTTGCCAGACATCATCAGCAAAGTCAGTTACATCTATGGGCAGAACTTCAGTTCTGAGCTCACCTGAGCGTCTGATAAAATTCAGATCGCTGCTTTGATCAGCATCACCACTATCTACCGTTTTCTCCCAACCAGATTCAGAACAATCTCCCTCGGGTTAACTGTGAACCCAAAGGCCCGGCTGTTCTGAAAAAAAGTGCCGGATAAATCCTGACTTGTGTTCGTTGAGATACGCCTTTCAACAACGACACAGAGTCTTTACCGAAACATTGCCTCACCGGTTTGATCAATGAACATTTTGGCTTTATTGATCATGAAAGTTTTGGCATCCGCCTGACTTGCAAGTAAGTCAGACCGGATAAAAGTATGCGTTTTTAATTCACCCTCGATATTTTTGCAGATTCTGCCCGCAATGCGATATTGGCCGCCCTCGGAAATTGGCTCAGGGTATATCAGGTAACCCTGATATTCTTCCGGCTCTACAACGGCAGTACTCGCCTGACTCGCTTCTTTACCAAAAAGCTTCGACCAAAAACCCACTCAGCAACCCTCAATTCATGTAAGCAAAACACTATCATGCCATATGCTTCTGTAAAATAAACCCAACCAGATGAAAATCTGATAATAATGATGAAAATGTTATAACTCAGTGGGATACATGCCATCCCTAGAAAGAATTTGGATAAGAAAAAATAACGAAAAAAACGCCGACCCAAGGTCGGCGTTTCAAATGATACTTTTTCAGCATGCTTGATTAGCGAATCAAGCCGATATCTTTTTGCAGGTGAACCGGAAGATGAGAAACCTGATAGGTTTTCCCCGCTCCCTGAACGGACTCCTGACGTGTAAAAAGTACATCGAACGCGTGTGCAATCAATCCTTTGATATTCAGCGTGTAGGCTTTCTTTTCCATTGCGTCCTGTGTTGCGATGGTGTCGAAATCAATTGCCTGTGCCATGATTGCCTCTTCGAGAAAGTAAGTGATTCGTTGTTCTACAGGGCAAATAGTAAACGGTTGATTTTTGAACTAAAAATGACATTTTTTCTTTTCATGGATAAAAAAATCTAATCTGTTAAGCAAAAGTTTCACCTAAACAACCTCACCAAAATAAAAATCACACCATCAGTGCATAATATCCCGAAAAATGGTATCAATTGATGCGTAATTAACGCATCACCTCCCTACAAAACACGAAACATCACAAGATTTTAACAAGAAAAAAGGATTGAATATGCTTGCGCTGCTTGCGAGACACTCATCAATTTTATTAATACTTGCTGCCCTGACAGGTTTTACTTTTCCTGAGGTTTCATCTGTTGTTTTCCCCTATTTACCTTACATTCTTTTCTTTCTGATGCTATTTACATTAATTGGCATCAGACAAAATGAATTAATCAGACTTTTATTCCAGAGAAAGACTTGGGTATATGCCCTGTATCATGCCGGATTACTCACTGCAATCACGACAGGCATTGCCATCCTGTTCGGTGCTTCAGAGTCTTTAACGCTGGCTTTTGCCGCTGTCGCAGCGACAGGTTCATTATTTGCCACCCCAGCCATTGCACGTTCCGTCGGTCTTGATGTCATGAAAGCCATGGCGATGACCATCGCGACCACCTTACTGATGCCGGTTGTACTTTATATCAATCTGTCCCTCTTCCAGTCTCAACAGGTCCAGCTTGATCTGTCTGGTTACCTCGCACGCCTGATCATTTTTATTTTCGGCCCCATGTTCCTTTCTGCACTTTGTCATCGCTATATTCCGGCCCAACGACTGCAACGGACACACAGTAAAATTGCGCAACTGACAATCTTGCTGGTTCCGGCATTTCCACTGGGGCTGGTTTCAGAATTCCGGGCACTGGTCGATCAGTCCTGGCAGCAAGGGCTCATCTATTTCGGGTATGGTGTCGGCATGAGTCTGTTGTTTTTTCTGACGGGCATGGTGCTCTATATGCGGCACAGTCTCAGCGATGCCCTGCTGGCGGGCATCACCTCAACGAACAGAAATGTACTGCTAACGTACACGGTTGCCGGAACTGCACTGGGGCCGGATTATCTGGTCCTGATTGGTGCGCTGCAACTACCAATTTACGCAATGCCGATGGTCGTGCAATGGCTCGACCGCAAGCTTCAATCCGACTCAAACCCGCTGTCACCCACAACAGGCTAATCAAAAGAAAACTGCCTGTATTTTCAGCATCAACAGGCTCAATTGCGCAACGTGTGAGAGTTCGCTTGCATCTCTGGTTAAAATTTCATTATTATCAGCAAGTATTCTCAGGGCGGGGTGAAATTCCCCACCGGCGGTAACTGAACTGACCTGCACAGGTAGTGATGTTCAGAAGCCCGCGAGCGCTTCATCGCGGTTGTACTCAGGTACAGATGAAGGTCAGCAGATCTGGTGTAATGCCATCCTTGGCGTGAGTCCAGAGCCGACGGTTATAGTCCGGATGGAAGAGGATCAGCGGAGTTATCTCTCGCGTTTACAATCGTTCAGCGAGCCACAGGCTTGCCTGTACGCTCATTGATGTAAAACGAATTTCAGCCATCACTGGCCTGAAACGCTGTCTTATTGCGCCCTGATTCTGGTAACAAAATCATATTGGAGTTCATACCATGAATCAGTCTCTACTTTCCCCTTATGGCACCGCATTTGAGCGTGTCAAAGCTGGCATCCTTGCGATTCAGGAAGGTCGCGGTGTCCTTGTTGTTGACGATGAAGATCGCGAAAATGAAGGCGATATTATTTATGCCGCCGAAACGCTGACTGCCGAACAGATGGCACTGATGATCCGTGAATGCTCGGGGATTGTCTGTCTGTGCCTGACCGAAGAACGCGTCGCACAACTTGCGTTGCCAATGATGGTGGACAACAACACCAGCGCCAATCAAACCGGATTTACGGTCACCATTGAAGCTGCTCGGGGCGTGACCACAGGCGTCTCTGCTGCCGATCGCGTCACAACCATTCAGGCAGCCATTGCTGAGGATGCAAAACCTGGCGATCTCAACCGTCCGGGTCATATCTTCCCGCTGAAAGCAAATGCTGAAGGTGTATTAGGCCGTCGTGGCCATACGGAAGCAACCATCGATCTGATGCGATTGGCGGGTCGTCAGCCTTATGGTGTTTTATGTGAGCTGACCAACCCGGACGGCACCATGTCACGCTTACCTGAAGTGATTGCATTTGGTGAAAAACACCAGATGCCTGTGCTGACCATTGAAGATCTGGCTGCATACAGGCTGGCGCTGATTGCTGAACAGACGAACAATGAAGCCCATCATTTAGTGACAGCGTAACTAACATATCTAAGAGGCACAGTCAGGTGCCTCTTTTTCAGATCCCGGTCACCGGTATCCAGTAAACGAGCGCGCTCCAGGCTGCGACCCAAACCCCAATCAAAACCGCATCAAGCCAATCCCGATTCATATTGCCCCCCTGATGAATTCCCTCATCAGTAATGAATCGACCAATGCATGATTGGCATTAAGTTGTGATCTTCATTCTTCCAGAGCACAAAAAAAACCAGCAGAGGTTCCTGCTGGCTTTTCAATGATTTTCAGATGAATAAAACCCAGAAAATTTTACGCAGCGCCTTTTTCACACTCACATGGGATGTAGGTGATGAGATCCATTCTGGGCGCAGATAATGTCTTCTGTTCAGCAGCATACCCTTCAAAGGCTTCTGCCATGGTGCAGTCCAGCGACACAGGTGCCATTTCATAGTCGAGCAGTGCCTGATAGCCCTCTTTCCCTGTCGCCGTATAGCCGGATGAAACCGAGGTGTATACATCATCATCCACCAGCGGTTGCCAGACACCCTGTTTCCGAAACTCGATGGCTTCGATGCGATGCCCGCTTGGTGCACAACACCGGTAAGTAAAACGAAGATCCGCCGTGTAAGGGAAACTGCCGGTCCCTGTCCCTTCAACACCATTGTCCACGGCATTGTCGATCGCCCCTTCCAGTGCTTCACGGATTCTGATTCCCCGGACTTTATACACCATCAGGCCAATCGCAAACGGTAAGAGCCGTCCGGCAATATCGGCTGTGGAGATCGGCCCCGGATTCAACGAGGTTCTGACACCCCCGGCATTGTGAATCCCAAAGTCGACATCATAGCCCATACTTCTTCCCTGCCACACAAAGCTTTCTACGACGAGCGGTGCAATGGCGCTGCCTCCCCGGCTATCGGGGACACGGACATGCCGCAGCGTTTCTGTGATATCTGCAACATGGTTGGTCTGTCGTTCACGAACAGCCGGGCGGTAATCCAGATTCAGGATGTGCTCAATCACAGGGTCTTTGGCACACATATTGATGTTGGATTGATTTTTCAGATACCGCTTCACCGCTTCATGACAATCCGGATCCAGATGCTCATTGCGCGTTGCATCCAGCGTAAACTGACGCCCGAGTAACAGCTGGTTTCCGCCACTCACTTGTTCCAGTGAGCCATCTTCAGCAAAATCGAGATGAATCTGGCCCATCGACAGTGCATTACAGCCTGCCTGCACCACACAGGTTTCATTCACCTGAATGGCATAGACATCTTTCTTGCCGTAACCAACATTGGTGAAATCACCCTGCATGGTATGCGTATGGCCACCGATGATCACCCCCAGACCCGAGACCTGTTCCGCCAGCTCTAAATCACGCTCATAGCCTAAATGACTCAGCAAGATGATTTTATTGATCCCTTTCGCATGGAGTGCCGCAATGGTATTTTCAGCAACCGTCACAACATTTCTGAAGGATGTATCCGGATCTGGGTTGGCAATTTTATCCATGTTTTCAATGGTCAAGCCAAATATTGCGACGGGCTCACCCTGAACATCTTTCACCAGATAGCGTGCGCATTCTGTTTCAGGATCATACGCATACAGATTGGGTTTCGAACGCAGCGGGTTTCGCTTGCTTTGATCTTCCTGGCTCAGATCCCAGTTGCCTGCCAGCATCGGGAAATTTACCTGATCAAGAAAGTCAGCCACCAGGGTGTTCCCCATATCCAGCTCATGGTTGCCCAGAGCCATCATTTCAACCCCCACAGCACTGAGCAGTCGTGCATTGGCTTCGCCTTTAAACAACGAAAAGTACAAGGTGCCCTGAAAACAGTCACCGGCATGCACGAACAAGAATTCCCGGCCTTTCAGATAAGCTTGCTTTCTGGCCTCTTTCATGGCCGTTGATACCCGCGCAAAACCACCGCAACTGGCGTACACAGTCGTGTTCCCGTGCGAACCATCAGAAGACAAATGCTGTGTCCCTTCGAGCGCATGCTCTGGCAGGGTCAGTTGGATGGCAGAGGGTTCGAAATGCGAGTGTGTATCGTTGATATGAGCGATGGTAATTTGTGCTTTTTTGTTTTGGGTCATAAAGGCCTGATGTACTCCGTGAAAATTTTCAATCAGATATGATAGTTATCACATAATTGCTGGCATGATACAGCAAAGCGGGTGAACAAGGGATGAATATCTCATCTGTCACCAAAAGATCATCATTTTTGTTGGCACAAATGCAAAAAAGGCAGCGAATCTGCTGCCTTTCCGATATCGAATTGATTACTGATAATGGCCGTGACGCTGAAGCACTTCAATTTTATAGCCGTCCGGATCCAGCACAAAAAAGAACCGTGCAATCAACTGACCGTCCCGTGAGAATTCTTTGATGTCCAGCGGCGCATAACCCAGTGACTGAAAACGCGCATGTTCTTCATCCAGGTTATCGACGGCCACCGCGATATGGCCATAACCGCTGCCATGCGTATAAGGTTCAGCACCTTTGTTCCAGGTCAGCTCGATTTCCATATCGTTTTCATCATTTCGCAGGTACACCAGGCTGAAGTCTTCGAAATCCAAACGCTTTGAAATGTCTAAATCCAGTGCCTGCTTATAAAAATCCAGTGATTTTTCCAGATCGCGCACACGCACCATGGTGTGAATAATTTTTGCCATCAGCCAACTCCAGTCGTTTCATTGTTCTTCATTTTCAAGCCTTGCTCAGGCTTTCATATCAGGCGCGACTATAACAATCCCGATCGCTCACGACAAGCAGTATCCCGGCCTGGTCACAGAGAGACCAATGCAAATCAGAAAACAGCTGTTACCATGAAAAATCAACAGCTTCAGCAAAAATTGTGAGCATTTCCATGAACACACCGACACCAGATGCTATA
Organism: Photobacterium sp. GJ3; assembly: GCF_018199995.1. Taxonomy (NCBI): domain Bacteria; kingdom Pseudomonadati; phylum Pseudomonadota; class Gammaproteobacteria; order Vibrionales; family Vibrionaceae; genus Photobacterium; species Photobacterium sp. GJ3. The sequence goes on from NZ_CP073579.1 coordinate 716,527, forward strand.
GGCTTAAGAAGAGAAAAATAAAAAGGCTGATGAACTATGCATTTAAGCAGAATCGAAATTTCAGGATTCAGAGGGATCAAACGTTTGTCACTGTCCTTCAACCAGCTGACAGTATTGATTGGTGAAAACACCTGGGGTAAATCTTCACTGTTAGATGCGCTCAGTATCGCGCTCTCACCGGATGCCAAGTTCCATAACTTTCATTTTTCAGATTTTCATGTGGATTACTCTTTAGGGCACACGCAGGTTTCTCAGTTACAAATCATTCTGAAATGGGTCGAAGATTATCCGGGAGAACATAAAGCCCGGCGATACAGAGCATTTCAGCCTGTGTGGGTTAATCGTGGTAAAGAAGATAAAGAACTTTATTACCAGATCAGCAGTCTCCGTGACGAAGACAAAGTCACAACAGAGCGCAATTTTCTGGATACCAGCGGCAACATCATCGGCTGTAAAGAGACCACCAAACTGGTCAAGCAGCTCATGGTACTGCATCCCATTGTACGTATCCGCGATGCCCGCCAGCTTCGGATTGACGGAGAAGATAAGTTTGAAGATGTTGATCCGGCTTTGCGCAGTGATATCAACGCACGTATCCAAAGACGACTGGATAACACTTGCCGGCGATTGATGACCCGTCCGGGTCACGTGAGCAGTGAAGAAATCAAAAGCAGCATTCGGGCTTTGCGGACACTGGTTGATCATTACTTTGCATTTACGCCGCATCACAAAGCATCGCAGCACGAGTACCGTCATGCGCCGGTGCATACCCAGTATTCACCTAACCCGTTAGAAATGCTGGCTCGTCCGGAGATGACCAAGCAAAACAAACTGGTGCTGATGGGGCTGATCAACGCTTACATCCGTGCCCGCGGCCCCGTGGAACTGAAACGGATTTCCCGGCCGATTATGACGCTGGAAGATCCGGAAGGCCGGCTCCACCCGATTATCCTGCATCAGGCCTGGGCATTCGTCGCCAATATGCCGATGCAAAAAATTCTGACCACCAACAGTCCGGAGCTGGCTTCCGTGGTCCCCCTCAAAAGCATTAAAAAACTCAATCGTGAACCGGACCAAACGCGCGTATACAGTTTGGATCAGCACAGCCTGAGCCGGGATGAACTGCGGCGGGTTGGCTTTCATGTCCGCCTGCACCGGCCAGGCGCGCTCTATGCCCGGGCATGGCTGTTGGTTGAAGGGGAAACAGAAGTCTGGCTGCTCAATGAGTTTGCTTATCGCTGCGGCTACAATTTTGCCGCCGAAGGGGTCCAGATTATCGAATTTGCACAAAGCGGACTCAAACCCATCATTAAGATTGCAAAGCTGATGGGGATTGAGTGGCATGTGGTGACCGATGGTGACGCTGCGGGTAAAAAGTATGCTGAAACCGTCCGGCATATGCTGGGCAGTGAATCGGATAAACACCGCTTAACTGTCCTGCCGGATCTGGATATCGAACATTTTCTTTTTAACCATGGGTATGAGCCACTCTTCCGCAAGCTTGCGAAAGTGTCCACCGATAACCCTGCGCCGCCGAAGAAAATTATACAGAAGGCGTTAAAGCATCATGCCAAGCCCGATGTCGCGCTGGCTATGGTCGAATTTACGGACAGCAGTGAAATCGACCATATTCCAACTCTGCTCCGCTGGTTGTTAAAGCGTATGATCGCTTTAGCGCGTGCTGCAACAGCCTGACAGGCGATTTTGATGCCCGTCTGGCGAGATTACTGCTTTTCAAAAAACAGGGTGACGGTTCCGACATGAAATCCCCATTTGCTCATGGTTGCGACATTGAACATCCGGACGTCATCCTGCAGGAACATCCAGTCATCAAAGGCAATCTCATAAGTTGTATCACCCACCGGAACGCGCAGGGTATATTGCCAGTTCAGTGCATTCCCTGCGGTTTTCCCGGTCGCTTCCCCAACAACATCGCCTGCCGTTCCCGAATAACGCCCGTCTGAATGACGCGTGATCGTCCAGATCCGTTGTTGCTTTTCGCCATCATCAAACACAAAGTCCTCATTCAGCGTTAGCGTATTCCCTTTGACGGTGCCGAGAATATCAACCGAAAAGCGCCGGGTTTGTTTGCCACTTCTGTCCTGCAACATCCCCCAGGCTTTCACTTCTCCGTCAAAATAGCTGAACAGATTCAGTGCCGGCCGATGATACTTGTGGTCGTCAACAGACGTCGAGCAACCGGTCACCAGCAAAGCAACACAAAGCAACATCAATCGCTTCAGATCACGAACAGTCTGAGATCCTGAAATGATAATCATCGTGGTTATCTCCTCCAGAGAGATGAATTAAACATCCCCAATCAAACGCCTTCTCAGTTCAGGGTATTCGGTTCTGGGTGACAGCCAGATTGAAATGAATGCTTTTGCCATTTCCTCATCAGCAACTTCACCAATCACGCGATTGTCACGATAGAAAGTGCCGCCCTCAGCATGCGTGACAAAAATCAGCCGATCCCCTTTCCTGACATCTGGCCAGATTCCTGCCAACTGACGTAGCCAGCGCTGCCTTTTTCCGGATGAAAAACCCAGTTTCTGCCATTGTTCATCTGTGGCTTCCAGTAAATCGTCTTTATCGATGTCACGGCGGTACCGAATCACCAGAGCCAGTGGCGTTTGAGCTTCAGACACCTGAACCTCATATCGCCCCGACGGCGAACGCAGTTGCGAATCATAAATCACCCAAGGCCCCCATTTCAGGGTCGCTTCCCCGACCGTTGGCCACGCCTGCCAGGTTCCGGAAGCGCTGACTTGAGAAACAATTGCCAGCAGCCCCCCTGCCACAATAGATTTGAACTGACGCATCATGATTCCTCCCTTATGGAAGACGACGAATCCACATCAGTACCACGCCGGAGAACAGTAACCAGCAGGTACTGACAATCAAAAAAGTCAGCCATTTCCCCAACGGCCACACCACAACCCCCAACTGCAATCCGGCCAGATAACTGCTCGCGCCCCCCAGACTTCCGGCAATACACAGCACAAGCGGTGACATGCGGCGCAGATTCATCCGTAAAAACCAGAGAAAGCTGCCAAACCCGAACCAGAGCACAATAAGCCAGATTGGCAGACTTCCGGCTTCAAACCGGTAAATGCCCGTCCACATCAGCGTTAAGTCCATCAGGCTTCCGGCAATCGCGACCGGAATCACGAACTTCAGGCAAGAGGGATACCGCCACCAGCAAACCAGCAGCGCCATCATCAACAGCCACAGTCCGTCGTTTTGTCCCAGCACAGCCAACAGCCAGAACAGGTTGAATATCAGACCTGCCGCGACCAGCGCTTTCGTTGACAGCGGTGGTGTGAAGAATTGAGGTTTCAAGACGTCCATCTCATGTCACTCCATGAAGATCAGGGCCATTGTGGTCTGCTGGCGAGTACTTGTACCGTGCTGATGGTTTTTTCTTTAAACCCGCCTTCGCAGTAGCACAGGTAATACCGCCACATTCGAATGAATTGCGTATCGAATCCCTGCTTTTGCAATGTTTCAGTGCTGGCGTTAAAGGCCCGGTGCCAGTCAGACAGTGTTCGGGCATAATCCAGGCCGATATCCTTCAGATCGCGCAGTACAAAGTCGCTGTGTTTGGTCAGGCTTTGTGCCAGATGCGTGACCGAAGGCAGGAAGCCGCCCGGAAAAATATGTTTCTGAATGAAATCAACGCCCTTGCTGTATTGTTCAAAGCGTTGATCCGCAATGGTGATGGCCTGAATGGCCAGTAAGCCACCGGCTTTGAGTAAAGACTGGCACTGACGAATATAAGTCGGCAGAAAGGCTTTACCGACGGCTTCAATCATCTCGACTGACACCAGCTTGTCGTATTGCCCTTCCAGATCCCGGTAATCCTGTCGCAGCAAGGTGATCCGGTCTGCCAGTCCGGCTTCATGCACGCGCGCTTTCGCGTACTCGTACTGTGCGTCTGAAATCGTGGTTGTCGTGACCCGGCAGCCATAATGTCTGGCGGCATGAATTGCCATAGCGCCCCAACCCGTACCGATTTCCAGCAAGTGATCGTCTGGCTGGAGATCCAACTGACGGCACAATCTGTCCATTTTGAGCCACTGGGCTTGCTCCAGAGAGGTTTCGTCCGTGTCGTAGATCGCACAGGAATACAGCATATGCGGATCGAGAAAGGTGCGGTAAAACGCATTGCCCAGGTCGTAATGCGCGAGAATATTCTTCTTCGACCCGGCTTTGTCATTCTTACGTGACAAGTGAAGCCAGCCATCCCGCAGTTTCGTCAGCCAGCTGGTGTTGGCTTCCAGCCGATCCAGCATGGGGAGATTTCGAGCCAGAACCTGAACCACAACGGTCAGATCAGGTGAATCCCACCAGCCATCGATATAAGATTCGCCTGCTGCAATACTGCCGCCCTGAAGCAGGCGCTGATACACAGCCGGATTTTTGATCAGGACATGTGCCTGACAATCCGATGCCGCATCCCCAAACCTGTGGGTTTCTCCCTGACTGTCAACCAGAGTCAGGCCGGCATGACGAAGTTGTTTCAGCAGCTTAAACACCAGGTTTCGGGCCATAGAGCCTTCTTTTTCCCCGGTGTGATACCTGCTTTTGATTTCTGTATTCGACATTGTCTCACCTTAGCGTTCTGGTTGATTGGTTTGTTCTCTATCCTTGTGCACAGGCAAATGGCCTGAACCCGGGTGTCCGTAAAAAGGGACTTTCTTGCGCCAGAGCTTCCAGGCCTGGACATAAATGCCCCAGAGCACTTTCACAGTCTGAACTGGCGTCTGACGTAACAACTGCCAGAGCACGCTCGTGCTAAACGTCCGTCTGCGCAGCGCCATGGTCGCGTCCATGACGGTGTCCTGCTTTGCTTTTCCCGCAATGTCCAGGTGCACAAACACTTGCTTTTCAGGCGGCCTCAACCGCCATAAATAATGCTGAGCCATCGGATTGAAGGGCGACACATGAAAAGCTTTGCCCTGTATCCAGTGCTTTTCATGCCAATCCGAGACAGCAGGCACAGCGTAATAATGACGCTGGTTCCACGGGGTGTTACTGACCTCAGCCAGTAACCAGCGCCATTCCCCCTGTTCGTTAAAGCAGTAATACAAATTGATTGGGCTGAAGTAGACGCCGAAGTACCTCAACTGACAAAGCTGCATCACTTTACCGGTCAGCCGCTCTCCGGTTAACGCCATGATTTTCTCCTGCACTCTGGTTTTCAGCGGGCCATCCCCTTCATTGCGAAGATAATCCTGCCGCCGCCAGCGGGCCGGGTGATACCAGCGACAGCCAAACCCCCGAACCTGTTCGGCCAGTGCATCCAGCTCATCCAGATCAATCAGCGGCATAAACATCGGATAGGTAAAAGCATGCTGCGCTGGCGAATAGCGACGATGCCGCACCTGCCCGACAAAAAGTCCGCTCTGTAACCCTGCCGCACTCATGACACCAGCTCCAGATGCGAACTCGGATGTCCCTGATCAAGTGCAGCGATCCCAGCCACGACATCCAGTGCACTGCGAACGCCGTCTTCATGAAAACCGTTGTACCAGTAAGCGCCGCAGAACCAGCAACCCGCTTTGCCGTTGATCAAGGCTCGCTGCGTTTGCGCAGCAATGGATTCGTCATGAAACACCGGGTGTGCATATTGAAAACGACGCAGGATCTTGCCGGGATCAATATCTCCGGTGCGATTCAGCGTCACGCAGAAGGTTTCCGGTGCCTGAATCCCCTGAAGCAGATTCATGTTATATGTGACGCTCGCCAGCCGCCGCTCCCGGTTCGACACATCAGGCAGATGGTAATTCCAAGCGGCCCAGGCACGCCGCGATTCCGGCAGCATTCGGGTATCCGTATGCAGAACCACTTCGTTCATCTGATACGGCATGTCACTCAGGATTTGTTGTTCGGCTATGGTTGGATTGGCCAGCATCGCCAGCGCCTGATCGCTGTGGCAGGCAAAGATCACGTGATCAAAAAGCTGTGGCCCCTGATGTGTGGTCACTTCAACTTTCGGGCCGAATCGCTGAACCTGCAATACCGGCTCATTCAGACGAATGCGATCGTCAAAATCGCGAACCAGACTCCGGACATATTCGCGGGAGCCGCCCGGAATCACATACCACTGCGGACGGTTGGTGATTTCCAGTAACCCATGGTGGCGGAAGAAACGGACAAAAAACGGCAAAGGGAAAGCGCGCATATCTGAGAGTGTGGACGACCAGATTGCTGCGCCCATCGGCAGAATATAGTTCTGACAGAAGTACTCATCGAAGTTGTGTGCAGACAGAAACTGCCCAAGCGTCTGATCTGCGACGTCCTCAAGATTCACCGCTCTGGCGAGCTGATTAAACCGCAGAATTTCCCGGATGAAACGATAGAACTTTGGATTGAGCAGATTACGACGCTGGGCAAACATCGACCAGGCATCATGACCGTTATATTCAAGACCAATGGCCTCGTTTTGCACACTGAAACTCATTTCCGTAGCCTGACGCCCGATGCCGATTTCATCCAGCAATTGCTCAAAATTCGGATAAGTCCGATCATTGAAAACAATAAAACCGGTATCAATGGTATAACGGCCGCTCTCCACCGCAACATCCACGGTCGCAGTGTGACCGCCAATATAATTGTTGGCTTCAAATACGGTGATCTCATGGCTTTCATGTAGCTTCCAGGCGCAGGTCAGACCCGCAATCCCCGTTCCGATAATGGCTATTTTCATCATGATTTCCCTGTCATTCGTTTGATGATCGCCAGCTGTAATGACACCGGTAACAGCGACACCAGTTTAAGAAACCCACTGAATACCGGTGGGAAGTGAACTTCAGATTTTCTTTTCGCAATGCCTTTCCGGATTTTGTCTGAGGCGTAATCGGTCGAAACACGCATCGGCATTTCAAAATCGTTTTTATCCGTCAGCGGCGTTTTCACAAAACCAGGAGAAACCAGTGTAAAAGTGACACCGTCGCGCGCCAGATCGAGCTTGAGCGTATGGATCAGATACCGCACTGCTGCCTTAGATGCGCCATAAGCTTCGGCTCTGGGTAAAGGCACATAAGCGGCTGTGGAGCCAACAATGGCCACATGCGTGGTTTCGGTAAATCTGGGCTGCAGCGCCTCAAGACAATTCAGGACACCAAAGAAATTGACGTCAAACACCCGCCGGAACAGGGCAACATCGACTTCGCCATGCTCAATGTATTCGCAGGTGCCCGCATTGAGGATAATCAGACTGGGACGTATCGAAGGATCGCCCAAAGCATCCAGCGTGGCCTGATGGTCCGCCACATCAAATGCCAATGGGGTAATTCTTTCGCTGACCATGGCCAGCTGATGCAGCTTTTCAGGTGATCGTCCGCAGGCAATCACCTGCCAACCGTCTGCGGCATAGTCTTTTGCAAGCTGAGCGCCAATGCCTGAGCTGGCCCCGGTAATCAATACTGTCGACATCATCACAGTCCCGCCTTGATTGATTTCACGACGCGCCCCAACAGTGGGATGGCCTCGTAAAGCATTTCACCTAAATCGAAATAGTCACGGTGATGAATCACCTGGTTGTCCTGAAACGTCAGGTGGGAACACCCCTGAACTTCCCGGTGCTGACCCCGGTTGAGCTTGGGATGCGCAAACACCATGGTCCAGACAACGTATCCCTGTGCACCATCTGCCATCGACTGATGAATCCTGAATTCACAGTGCGTGACGTTTTGGAACAATCGCTGAAAGTAATCGTGCAGAGCAGGCCAGCCTTCAACCCGGTGCGCCGAATCTTCAAACACCACTGCCGGATGATAAAGCGCTTCAAGGCTGCTTAAATCCTGCTGGTCTAATTGGCTGTATATGCGGACAAACTGCGCCATCACCGAATCTGATGCCGGATTTTCCTGCCCTTCAATCGCTGAACTTGTGCTGAAATCTTGCATGATGTCTGGCTTCCTTTTTCTGCGCTGACAAAGGGTTTCACCGCGGTTCAGGCTTGTTCTGTAAAGGCTTTCGCCTGCTTGAATGCTTCGATGGCTTTTACCCGGGCCGCCTTGTGGTCCACCATGGGCGGCGGATAATCCAGGCTTTTCACATCCGGCCAGTCATACGGATTGTGGATGTATTTATCCGGCACTTTTGCCAGCTCTTTGACCCATGTACGGATGAATTCGCCATTTGGATCAAACTTTTTCCCTGCGCCGTCGGATTAAACACACGGAAGTAAGGTTGGGCGTCTGTCCCGGTTGATGCAGCCCATTGCCAGCCACCATTGTTCGAAGCCAGATCCCCGTCAATCAGCTGTGACATAAACCACTGTTCACCAGCCTGCCAGTGAATCAGCAAGTCTTTGGTCAGAAAACTGGCCGTAATCATGCGAAGCCGGTTGTGCATCCAACCGGTTGCTTTGAGCTGACGCATCGCGGCATCCACAATCGGGAATCCTGTCTCGCCGTTTTGCCAACGCTCCAGCGCTGATTGATCCCATTGCCAGTCCACCTGTCGGGTCCAGTTCACAAACGGCTGTGCCCGGCTCACCTGCGGATAGGCATCAATCAGATGACGGTAAAATTCACGCCAGATAATTTCATTGAGCCAGATAAACGGGCCTTGCTCCTGCTTTTCAAAAGCCTCCGGAAATTCATGCAAAACGGCCGACAAACACTGCCTTGCAGAAACTGCCCCGATGGCGAGATAAGGCGATAAACCGCTGGTGCCATCCACTGCGGGCAGATCGCGGTGCTCACCGTAATCCTGAACTTTCTCAACGCAAAAACGGATCAGACGCGCCCGGATGTCTTCTTCTCCGACGGGCCAGTCGCTGCTGTCTCTGAGGGCATATCCCATCCAGCGATCAACTTGCTCGTCACTCAGAGGGGTCGCAAATTTCATGTGTTCAGCATCATGGGCTTGCGCTGCTGGCGCAGGCTGAGCAAGTGCCGGGCTGAGATGGAACTGATTCAGCCACTCACGCCGAAATGGGGTGTAGACCTTAAACGGATCGCCTTGCCGGGTGAGCACACTGCCAGCCGGAAGCACACAGGTATCTTCAAACACACTGAATTTAATCTTTTGCTTTTTCAGTGCCTGACCCACAGCCTGATCCCGCAATTTTTCGTTCCATTCATACTGCTTGTTACAAAAGACGTGATCGCACGACCATGCCTCGGCCAGTGCAGCGATGGCAGCCGGAAGCGCCTCAAAATCAGCAACCTGCTCAATCCGAAGCGGTATATTGCATTCACTTAACTGTGCCTGGAGCGATATCAGGCGGCGGCGGATCAAATCAATTTGAATCGGCGCTGTGTCATGAGACGCCCATTGTTCCGGCGTGGCAAAAAAGACGGCAAACACGGGGTTTTTCTGTTTGCAGGCCTGAAGCAGCGCGGTGTTATCAACGACCCTTAAATCGGCCCGGAACCACATCATGCTGTTGGCGGATTCACGCTTCGTCATGCTCAGTCTCTCCTGCCAGTTGCTGTAACCAGGAACCATGAATCACCGCAATACTGCCTTTCAGAATCACAGGGCAATGCAACGCCGTATGCAGCCTCGCCAATTGCTTCAGGATGGCTTGCGGGAGTTTGCTTTCGCCCACCACCAGTACCTGCGCAAAATCCTGTTGTGATACGGCGGCTTCTAATCCGTGCAATTTGCCCTGAAATGGCAGATTCTCCAGGATAGTGACACTGTCACCATCCAGACTCAGCGCCAGCGCCGAGAGCCAGATATGATGTGAGATACCATCCTGTGCCGGCTCAAAACTCAGCAACAGTGCTTTTCGTCCGTTTCTCTTGCGGGCTTTCGCAACCAGTGCAGCGCAGTGCTCGATTAAAGCGGATTGCCATAATGCGCACTGTATGGGCTTGAGCGGATTCGCACTCTCATTCAATTGCCGGTCGACGGGCTCAACCACCTGCTCGATAAACAATGACAGCGGATATTCTTTCATCAGCTGAGTTAACAGTTGTTCCAGCTTTCCGCGTCGGCATTCAGCCAGCGCAGTCATCACAGGTGTCACCCAGGCCTGCTCGCTTTCCTGCTCTGCGACAGCCTCTGATCCGGTTTCGAGCAACGGACGCACTTTACTGATAGCGACGCCTTTATCGAGCCAGGACACAATCAGCTGAATCCGCTCAATATCTTCCTGCGTGTACAGTCTGTGCCCTTTTTCGGTCCGCTGCGGTTTGATTAAGCCATACCGGCGCTGCCAGGCACGCAAGGTCACCGAGTTGACGCCGGTGATTTCAGAGACTTCACGGATTGCAAATAATTTCACTTCAGAGGCCATAACGTAATTTCAACTCCTCCGGATACGGATGAAGGAATGTCTGCAATTGCAGATACGGATCCGGAAATTCTTTCAGGTAATGATTAATCAGTGCCAAAGGCACCAGAATCGGCTGATGCCCCAATCGGTAACTTTGGATCAGATCCAGCAGTTCCTGCTTTTGCGCCTTGGTCAGATTGCGTTTGAAATATCCCTGCAGGTGCATCAGCACATTGGTATTGTTTTTGCGGTTGGCCCGGTGACTCAGTGCCGCCATAAATTGCTGACGGTACGTGGCAAAGAATTCATTCAGATCCCAGTGTTTAATCCCGGCCACCAGAGGCCCCATCGACTTGTAAGCCGCGGGACAATGTGCCATCAGCACGAATTTGTATCGGGAATGAAACTTCACAAAAGCATCGATTGTCGGCTGCTGACCCACACTCTGATAAAAATCGTGCAGGGCATGAATACGGAATACAAAGTTCTCCCGCAGCACCGGATCATGTAATCGTCCGTCTTCTTCAACAGGCAACCAAGGCATGGCTGCCATCAGCTTGCGCGTGAAGACACCAACCGTGCCTCCCGGCACCGTATTACCATTCGGAATGTACAGTTTCACCCGCTCCATTCCGCAGGTCGGCGATTTAGCACAAACGATGAAACCACACAGATCATTGAGGCCAGCAATATGACGCTCGGCGAAACTCTGCATCGCCGCTGTATAGTCGTTTTCACCTTGCTTGCTATCGACTAAATGCTCGCCGTCTTCCTGCTGAACCAACCGGATAGTCGGACGGGGCACAGGCAAACCAATCGCCATTTCCGGACAGACCGGACGAAACCGAACGTATTGAGCCAGCTCATCGGTCACGAACCGATTCCGCTTATGCCCGCCATCGAATCGTACTTTCTCGCCAAGTACACAGGCACTGATACCCACCGGAATAGACATGTCACACCTATACAAAAATATTTCTTGTACAAGAATCTTAGATAAGACACCGGAGTTGTACAAGAAAAAAAAATGTATAGGTTTGTAACAGCTCTGAGTTCAGGGGAAAAAAAAGCTGCCTGAGCGATTCAGGCAGCTTTCAAATTTTTCAGCTCAATGAGGTCAACCAACCAGCCACGAGGTTTTGAATGACTTCGTCAGCAAATGTTCATGACCAGGTCGCTTCACGGGTTCTCGCATCTGGTCATCGAATGGCGGCGCATCATAATAATAGATGCGGTACAAATCGCCTCTTCGCGAAGCCTTTTGATGTTTTCGAACTAAGGTATATAAAACGCTGATGAGATGTTCAGGTTTCAATTCGCAAGCGGAAAAAAATTTACGATGGAAATATCGAACCCGATGAACAAAATATCCACCATCAACAAAGAAAGTAATTTTTCGATTCATGTTCGCCCAGATGCTAAAAAGCTCGGGACTGTTGATATCCGCTAATTATATGGATATGAACTGTACCGAGCTATGTCCGTATCGTAGTCTGATGCAGAGCAGACTGTCAAATCCTTTGATCAAAAAACAGCCCTGACTGACTGATTTCATCTGAGTGCGAGTCTACAGAAATTTACTGGGTTCACAAGAAGATAACCTCTCCATCCTTGTCTTCAGTGATCAGATTGCGAAGCTTGTTCTTTTTCTGAACGCCAGCGTTCAAAATCCTCCAGATCCTGTTGTACAAGCTTAAGGCAGACGGCCAGAATCAGTGCATCGTCCGTGAGGCCGAGAAACGGAATCACGTCCGGCAGTACATCCAGCGGATTAAACACATAAAGCAAGGCTGTCACAATGGCGGCGATGGTGAACCAGGGAATTTCCCGGTATTCCCCTTTCCAGTAGGCTTTGACCAGACTGTACATTGATTTCACAACATTGAAGTACTGTCGCAGGGACCCATTTTTCTGAACTTTTTCTTCAATGTCCTGTTCTTTTTCCAGGACCCGCTCAATGTCTTTATCAGTCACCTTTTTCGAAGATTTTTCCAGTTTTGCTGCCGCTTCCTGTTCTGTCATTTTTCCTGCCATACTCAGCGCCTCTGATTCACATGACCTCTGCGTTAACTATGGCTTTTCTGAGAAACATTGTCACCTCATTCCAAAGAGATGATGACCGCAAAAAACAAGCCGGGAGTTCCCGGCCTGCAATTGTGAATGTTCTAAGTGCATCAAAGCTTTCTGCCCAAACGCTTCTCAACCTGTTTCTTCTCCCAGTCCGTACTGAAAAAATTGAACCACTCATAGGTACTTGCAGCCTGAATGGCGACGCCAATCCCCCACCCCATTGCTGGCCACCAGGCCCAGATATAAGAGGGATCTGTGACAAAGTTGATGACAAACAATAAGCCGATCACCAGACAGTAAGTGATCAGATGCGAATAAAATGCCTTAATATCGCGCACATAAGAGAGCGCGCGTTCTTCTTCCGTGCTCACCGCGTTTTCCTTGTCCATGTCTGGCTCCTGTTTCAGTTCAGTGATATCGATTTCGAAAACAGCCGCAAAGGACTTCAGGGTCTCCAAGCCGGCATTCCCACCGCGCTCAATTCGCTGAATGGTCCGGACACTGACGCCACTCAATTGTGCCAATTGTTCCTGAGACCAGCCACGTTGTAACCTGAGTTTCCGAATTATCATCATTCAATTCCCTTTTGCTGTTTCAATGCCAAGCCTACTGAACTTTTCACCCGACAGGCCACGACATGGACCCGACACTAAGCCGACAACCTTTACTTTTCAATCAGTTAGAACGACATTAAAATTCAATCACATCGAAATGCACATTGGGCTGTGTTGCTTCCATGCGCACCAGTTCATCCAGCACAACGATTTGCAACCCACGGCTGGTTTGTAATGACAGGCACTCCTGCCTGTCACTGTTCCGGAGGGTATCTTTCGCATGGCCTTCTATCTGCTGACCATTGTTCAGGGTCAGCCTGACCGGTAATGTGTACAGACAGGCAATTTCGATATAGTCATATTGCTGACATGAGATCATCTTTCAATCTCCAATGCGATGGTTCGGACAGAGGACCGATCATTTTTTCACCCAATACATCCCTTCAGATTTCGGGCGAACCCGTTGAAAACCAAATTTTTCATACAAAGCCGGGACATCCGCCACCAAAGACACATAGGAACGCGGAAAGGCTTCCCGATCAATATAGGCCATCATGCATTCCATGATTTGTCGTCCTAGGCCATTTCCCTGATGCGCCGGGTCGACGGCGACATCGACAATGTCAAAATTAACGGCACCATCGCCAATCACCCGACCCATCCCGACAACCTGACCCTCATGGACAATATGAACACCATACAAGCTGTTCGGCAGCCCTTTCACAGCCGCTTCATATGATCGAGACGATAAACCTGAAATTTCGCGTAAACGCAAAAAGTCATCCGGACCAACAACTTGTTCAATCACCTGGTACATCAGTTTTCCTTTCATTCATGGCTGTTCATTCAATTTCCGAAAAATCCGTATCGTCTGTTCTCATCCTGATGAAAATACGCTGCCGCAGCTTCAATATCTTTTGAATACGCCTGCACGTTGACGATGTCATACATCACTGAACCTCCGCAAAAATAAGAGATGAAACAAGACTCAGGAGTAACCCGGATTGCCCCCGATCCTACCCGGATACTCAATAAAGTTGATATGCAATGAAAGGAATCGTGATCGTCTTCAATGGAAATGCACTGCTGGTGGAACGTTTGAAGTTCATTCGACGAAAAAACCCGCACTACTGCGGGTTTGTGGGGATCAGGCTTGCTCTTCCTGTATCGGAACCGGCTCAGGTTTTTCACGGGTGATCCACCAGCACAGGATAGATGCGAAAGTCACCATCACAACCCCTTGCCAGAACGTTGCAGTGAGCGTCAGCCCAAGCAGCTGCGCCGATAAAAATGTTGAAAATACCGGAACAAAGTAAGACAAAGTAGCCAGCAGTACCATATTGCCGCGCAGAATCCCGAGATTCCACAACGCATAACCACCGCCCATCGCCAGACCCGCCAGCAGCAGATCCCGGATCACCGGAAGATCAAACGCCATTGGGGGCTCATGAGAAAATAGATATTTCACCCAAAGGGCGACGGCTGTTGCCGCAAAAAACCAAGTGATCGCATTTTTGCCATCCGCCATCAGGCGGGTCAGATTACAGTAAATCGCCCAGATAAATGCACCGCTCAACGCCAGCGTATAACTGACCGGGTTACTTTGTACATTGGCGATTAACTGGGAAATCGATAAACCGCTGTCGCCGGAAACTGTCCAGGCAACGCCCAAAAAAGATAATAACAACGAGGGATATAACAGCCAGCTGACTGAGCGACGAGAAAAGATCACCGCAAACAAAACAGTCAGGCACGGCCAGAGGTAATTGATCAACCCCATCTCAACCGCTTGCAACCGGTCATTGGCCATCCCCAGAGACAGCGCCAGACACATCTCATAGCTGACAAACAGCCCCCCACCCAGCACAAGATATTTGTAGGAAAAAGAAGACAATTTGGGCAAACCAACCGTCAGGATAAGAATGACAGCACTGACACTGTAGATCATGGCGGCCCCACCCACCGGACCCAGTTGCTCGGTCACATTTCGGATCAGGGCAACCACACTGCTGAAAAGAAAAATTGCGCCACACCCGGCCAGCGTAAATTGATGACTGCGAACCACGTTTGAACCTTGTTGATGAAAACCTGAGAATCCACAACATTGCCTGAGAATAAAGGCGAAAACAACCCGAAAGAAAGCCGTTTATGGTCCGGATGCATACCTCAGCAACATGACGTCCCGATTCAGCCTTCGGGCTTCCAATAACATCAGTCTTTGCCGTAATTTCACGCCATCCAGAACTTGCTTCCCCTGATTGCTGATAAAGGGCTCCAGTAAAAACTGATATTCATTGATCAAATTTGCATCCGCCAGTGATGTGCCCAACGCGGGGCTGCCAAACAGAACAACATTACCGGAGATCCCGGATAAAAATTCTCGTGCCTGATCGATGTCCGGTCCTTTCAGAATCTCAGTATTCTGCCAGGGATATTCAAGCGGCCGGGTCGTGACAACCCGCTTGGGAATGGACTGTAATTCCATCGCCAGATACTGCATATATTTGGGTAAGTCCCGCCTTGTTGCGGCTTCAGGCCAAAACGCAGAAAAAAGATCATAAGTGTGACGCCCCAGAATCAAAGCTTCAGATGCATGCAATAATTCAAGGGCATATTCATGATGTTCCTGATCCACTACAGCATCCGCATGATGGCAGTGACCATTTAATGTCATGTTTAAAGAATAAATCAGATGAGCCATGGCATAACCCTGTGTCGATAACGCGCGCAGAAACGCTCTGCAAGACTGCCTCATGAGTATTTGCAGAGCACATCAGTTTTGCCAGTTTTCAGGGTCAAAAAGGTGTAAAAAAGTTTGTTTTTTTGCTGATAAATCAATAACTACTGTTCAGATCGGGCAAGCCTTATCCTGCGACTTTTGATTTGATGATTACAGATCTGTTCACACCGTAGCCCATGGCTCCCCAGGAACGGAAGAAAAACTACAGGATTGCGGCCAGATCCGGTGCGATCACCAGATTCCCTTTGACAACTTCTTTGTGGAGCTACGGCCGCCAGATTGGAATGTCATCCAATGCCGCTTTGGTTCTGTGGATCCCTCCTGCACGGTATACCAGCGTTCCAGCTTATCAATCACTGCCAGAGAACTGTCCTCAATGCCACAACATATTGGGTTGGTTTGTACAAAAAATTCCCCCCTTTGGGATGTAGGACATTTAGATTATTGACATCATGGCTTTCCATTGTGCATGTTTACTAATAAACTCTCGCTTTTGTGAATGAATACCTGTCCCGGCAAGACTAACGAATAGAGCCAAAATGGACCCAATCCCACTTCAATGACGACTTGAGACTGATGACGAAATCGCCGGTGAATGTAGTGATTTTTTCAAAACGAAGAAAAACTGTATCAAATTTCATAAAATATTTATCATTAAATATAAAAAACAAAAAAACAAAATTTCCGTTAAATAAAACTGGACAAAAAATTTTATTCCATTAAATTTAAAAAAAACATAAAAGGTCAAATCATGGATATTATATTTAATATATTAAAAGTATCTTTTCTTTTCACATTCATTCTGTTTTCTTCATTCTTCCTGGGGCAGAAGCTACCCATTCTTATCAGTGATTACGGTGCAACAAAGAAAAGAATAACAATGACTCTATCAACCATCTTGATTGGAGTGCTTATGGCATTGGTTTTATATGTTGTTTGCATAGGGTTTTTCTGGAACACTGATGTACTTATCTTTTCAATCACAATAACGCTTTTATTGGTAGGCACTTTGATACTATCTATCCTCTTTTCCCAAAAGGAGTATGGATTAATCATGACACAATCTTTTCCCTTACCCAACGCATTCAAAAACATCCACCTGACTGCGTCAGTAAATAAATTTGTTATCGAACATTCAAAGGGAAAAACAAAACAAGAAAACGATCACCTCATTAACGGCATCATCTCAGAGGCATTCAAGACCTTGAAAAAGCATAACATCCCATCTGGAAATTATAAGATGGAGTCTCATCTGCTTTGGGATCAAAAAAGACGAGATAATATCGAGTCGATATTGAAAGAATTAAACGCAATCATCATCGTCAATGAGCGTAGTAGTAAAAGCACTGAACTCATCGGAAATATCACGAAAACACTATTGACAGGAAAGTACAAACCAAAGCATCACTGGTTTAAAATTGAGTTCAAAATTCAGCATTCCAATTAAATCCTACAAGAATGTCAATGAGGTGAGAAAAAACTCACCTCTTTATGAATCCTGTCATATTGATGAACATTGACGTTATCCCTGCCATGAATGCCGGCCCCGGCAAGATATCAAGCTCACTCATCGGGAAGATTACCTATCTCGACCAGGGATTCGCACGTCTCAAGGTTCTTGCCCACTTCAATCACATAGCGCTGTGTTTTCTCATTTAAAAGTGATGACCTATTGTAAGAACAGCCACCGCTGTTCGTTTTTTCACCTTGAAGAATCGCACGCTCCAAATCAATCAGTGCCAACCCATGGGGGACATTTCTTTGGGAAACGTCTGCCTGATTGAGAAAATCTCTGGCTTCTCCTTCTGTCACGATCCGATAGTTCTTGGCAAATGCATCTACCGATAAGAAAACCATCAACATAAACAGATATTTCATGATTGCCCCCGCTTCAAAAACTTCATCAATCATCGTCACTGCATCACTTTTCGGGACAGCATCGGAATTTATTGAGCGTCGGAGCTTCTGTCACCAACAGGTTTGAGAGATACCGGGTTGCCAACTACACTCTCAATCAAAGTTGTAACCTTTAAGCATGAAACATACAGTATTTTGCTGGCTTCGTGCTTGAACATCTGTCTTGAATGGCACCTTGCGTGACTCATCTTGTTGTTCCGGGCGCTCGCCTGTTGACTCAATGCATTGAGCCCGAGGTGTCTGAACATTCATCAGATATAGGTGTGTACGATGGCCAGAGAGAAGAAAAATCCACCACGAGGTATCTTCGAGTTTTACGAAAAGCACCCAAAGTCTGCAGACCAGAAGATCTTTGGCCGGGTCAGCTTTCCGGACAGACGCGGTTTTCTGAAAGGCGCCGGTTTAGCCACGATGGCTGCCGTGCTCGGGGGCGCGATTCCATTTCACCGCAACATGCCTGCCGGGATGATTCCGGCTGCATTTGCTGAAGGTCTTGACGATGTCGTGATTGAAGGAAAAGACGGCTTAACCGTTTTGAATGACCGGCCCATGAATGCAGAAACACCACCTCATCTGCTGAATGACGATATTACCCCCACTGCGCGTCACTTCATTCGCAATAATGGTGTCCCTCCGGCTGAGGTCAATGCGGATGCATGGAAGTTCACGATTGACGGTCTGGTCGATAAACCCATGACATTAACCATTGCTGATCTGAAGAAAAACTTCGAGGTGGTCAAGCAGCAATTGGTTATCGAGTGCGGTGGGAACGGACGTGCCTTTTTTGAACCCAAAGCGACAGGGAATCAATGGACATACGGGGCTGTCGCCTGTTCGGAGTGGACTGGTGTTCGACTGGCTGATGTACTGAAAGCAGCAGGTGTAAAAGACAATGCTGTTTACACGGCTCACTACGGTGCGGACAAGCACCTGTCGGGGCAGGAAGGAAAATTACCCATTTCACGGGGTGTCCCCATCGAGAAAGCAATGGGCAGCGACAACCTGATTGCCTTTGCGCAAAACGGTGAGTCACTGCACCCCATGAACGGTGCTCCATTACGGCTGGTTGTGCCTGGTTGGCCTGGCTCCTGTTCGCAAAAGTGGCTGACACGAATTCAAATCCGGGATCAGATCCATGATGGCCCCAAAATGACCGGGACTTCATACCGCGTGCCGAACCGTCCCGTTGCACCCGGTGAAAAAGTAGACGAAAAAGATTTTGAGATTATCGAACGGATGCCGGTGAAATCTCTGATCACATCGCCACAAACCAATACTCAGGTTTCAGGCAGTGAAGTCGCCGTTCGCGGTCATGCATGGTCTGGCGATCGCAAAGTGGAAAAAGTGCAGGTTTCCATCGACTTTGGCGCCACCTGGATGGATACAGAACTTGCAGCTCCGGCCAATAAAGGGGCCTGGCAGACCTTCAATCTCAAGGTGAAGTTCCCGCAACCCGGCTACTATGAAATTTGGGCAAAAGCCACGGATGATCAAGGGGTCAGCCAACCTTTTGCGATTGCCTGGAATCCCAAAGGTTACCTGAACAACACCTTCCATCGGGTCGCTGTCGTCGTCAACGGATCACTGACATGACCATGGCATCTTTCTGCGAGCGGGTCATCCCACTCTCGTTTCTTCTGAATATTTGGGTCTGTTTGCCTCTTTCGGCAAACGAATCTCTGATTACTGCTGGTGAAGCACAAGGCTTGGTCTGCAAAGCCTGTCATCAGCTGGAAGCAGAGGGTGTGGTGGTCGTCGGACCGCCGCTCTGGGGACTGGCTGATCGTCCGATCGCCAGTTTTGACGGCTTTCAATACAGTGACGCCTTAAAACAACAGCAAGGAAAATGGGACGCGGACAAGCTGGATGCCTTTATCGCCTCCCCCGAAGACTTCGCCCCCGGTACAAACATGCTTTTCCCGGGCATCAAAGACCCGGGTGCCCGCGCAGCGATCATTGCCTGGCTAGCGACTAAAAATCCCTCTCCGCCGGATTGGTCCACCCCTTTTGAAAGTGAGCCGGTCAAATCCCCAGGGGAGGACATTCTGACCCCAGGAGAAAACATGACGCTGGTGGCAACGGCCTGCTCTGCCTGCCATTCACTCCATCTCGTCACACAGCAGGCACTCAGCCAAGAACGATGGGATGAACTTTTAGTCTGGATGGTTGAGGAACAGGGAATGGCTGAGCCGGAACCCAGTGATCGGGAGGCGATACTCACCTATCTGTCGACCTATTATGGGAGCTAGGTCATATTTACATATCGTCAATGATCAGAACTATCGATACATCCCAGACACCATTAGATGTTTTTTATCTGACTGAAGTCTCAACTGACAAACTTGATGCATAGTAAACTCCATGTCCTCACACTGTACATGGAGGTTCATATGCCTGGTGCTTTTGCTCACATCACAGCGGTCAATGTGGCTTCTGCCAACAATGCGATGCAGGCGCTAAACATGCCGAACAAAGCTAAAAAAGCTTTAGCGCAAAACAAAAGGTACTTAGAGCTGGGTTGTGTCAGCCCCGACTTCCCTTATCTCGCCATTCTGAATTCAGCACAAAACAAGTGGGCCGATGAAATGCACTACAACGATGTGGGTACGTTGATCAATGTGCTCATTCAGGAGGTCAAAGCAGTCGAACACGAACACTTTGACAAAGCCTTTGCCTGGCTATGCGGCTTTGTTTCACATGTCGCTGCTGATATTACGATTCATCCGGTCGTGGAAATGAAAGTGGGTCCTTATGCGGAAAACGCAAAACAACACAGGATCTGTGAGATGAATCAGGATGCTTATATCTGGCCATCCAGAATGCAACTCGGACAGCTCGGTTTGGCCGATCGTGTCAAAGAGAATATCGGCAGTTGTGTCGACAGTCAGGACGATAGTCGCATCGATCCAATCATCCGGCAAATTTGGTGTAATGCCCTTTCCGTTGTCTATCCTGCATACGCAAATGAATGTGAGCCGGACATTCACGCCTGGCATCAAGGTTTTCAGACGGTTGTGAATCATGCCGAGGAGTCACACCGATTATTCCCATGGGCACGTCATGTTGCCGCCAGACACGGGTTAACTTACCCGCTTCAAGAGGAAGTCAATCCAGTTTATATCGAGCATTTAGAAACACCGGATGGCCTGAAACACTATGATGAGATCTTTGATAAAGCCGTTGAAACGATCCAATTATTTTGGGAACAAACTGCGAGTTGTGTATTTGAAAACCAGACGACAGGCTTTTTCAAAAATTGGAATTTAGATACCGGCTACTGTGAAGATGGTCAGCTGACTGCATGGAGGGCGCTATGAGATTATTCACCACAGTCGCGTTATTTTTAACTGTCACTTCTTGTACAACACAAGCCGAATATCCTGAAGAAGTCATGTATGACATCGCTTCAATTTTAAAAGATATCAGTCAAGCTGTTGATGGTGAGCTGAAGTATGAAGATACAACAGGGCTCACAAGTGAAGAAGTGATCAAAAACGCAACTGCTTCAATCCCGGATCAACTCGCGAAACTCCCCAAACTGGCTGTCGAAGGGAACGTCTCTCGTTATCGTATTATTTCAGAATTTCAGGGCAACAATGCTGTCATGCTGATCTGTGATGGCGATATCGCACTGATGGAAGATGTCGGCTGCAATACAGAATTTGATAACATTTACTGGCACTCTCCGCAGCCCAACACCTGCACAATCAAACTCGATGCAGCCGCTATTTGCGGTAACTAGGATCGGGGGGGCAATCACAGCCTCATGGCAGAACCATACGAGTCTGCCATGAGGTATACGGATTCAGACCTGATCTGGCAGTCAGCCATACCGACGATGCGCTCCCCCTGTTTAAACCCGGTTATTCATGACCGAGACTTTCCCACTCTGTGAGCAACTGCATGATGTTGCATGAGTCTTGCCAGGTTGCACAGGGGCTCACCAGTTCCTTTCGTCCGGCTTCTACCGCTTCACGTATTTGCCGTACCTGATAAAAGAATGCATCGCCTTGGGCGGTGACTGCGATATCGCGTTTTGAAGTTTCATAGATTTCAACACTGAAGTGGTTTTCTCGTGCCGGAAGCCACGGATTCGATACCATGGTGATACAACCCTGACTGCCAAGGATCGTAAACTGATGCTTCAAACCATGGTCTTCAGCGGTATGGACAAAAGCAGAGTTTTGTTCACCAAAACTCATCAGTAAGCTCGATTCACAAATATTGTTATCCGCTCCCCTTCGGCTCACTGCCTGCAGAGTACGATTCTCGAAAGCTTGTTCGCCCAGCATCGTTTTCACAACCAGATACACTAAAGACACCGGGTAACACCCCAGATTATATAAAGCGCCTTTGCTCTCCGGATTGACGAACTGCGCAATCGAAGCGATGTACGATGTATGAATCGAGCGCAGTTCACCGATTTCTCCAGATTCAAGCACCGCAACCAGCTCACGAATCAATGGATGATGCAGGTACATCAAACCTTCGGCAAAAAACACCTGGTGTTGCCTGACGGCTTGCAGTGCCAGCTCAGTTTTCGCCATATCAATCGAAAGCGACTTCTCACACAGAATCGCTTTGCCTTGTTGCGCCGCTTTCAGGATAAAATCATGGTGAAGGTGATTCGGCAAAGCGATGTAAATGATATCGACCTGTTCATCACGCAAAAGCATTTCATAATCTGTGTAGGTTTTCTCAACAGCATGCTGCCTGGCAAACGCAGATAAGTTATCCGCTGAACGGCCGGCCACGGCATACAGCTCACTTTGATCGTCGCCTTTGATCGCTTCTGCCATCACGCCAGAAATAAAACTTGTTCCAAGAATTCCCCAATTCATCATGCCTTCTCTCCGTTTTTGTGTGTTTCAAAGGCCTGAACCTGCTCAGTGAACACCAACTTTAATGAACGCCACTGGATTGATAAACTTGCCTTCAGTCAATTCTTTATCAACCTATAGTGTGCAATGGACAAACTGACCAGCATGAGAGTGTTCGCGTATGTTGTCGAACACGGCAGCTTTCGCAACGCAGCTCACCACTTTGATCTTTCCCCCACCATGATCGGCAAACATGTCCGTTTTTTAGAACAAAGCTTGGGGACACAACTGATTCATCGCACCACAAGAAAACAGTCCCTGACCGAAGCAGGAAAACTTTACTACCAAGAGTGCCATCGCATTATTGAAGACATTAGCAATGCAGAAAACCTGATCCATACATTAGTGAACAGGCCACGAGGAACAGTAAAAGTGAACTGCCCGGTGACGTATGGAAAAAGAATTCTTGCCCCGATCGTAGCCGATTTTCTTGCTCAGTACCCTGATATCCATGTGGCGTTAATGCTCGACAATCATCTGATCGACCCGTTTCGCTCCGATGCCGACGTGATCATTCGGATCGGTGAACTGGTGGATTCTTCACTGGTCGCAAGAAAATTAGGCAACTACGAGATGACCTACTGTGCCGCCCCGAGTTATCTTGAACAGCATGGACAGATCAATTCATTAACTGATCTCAGCCATCACAGCTGCCTTGGCTTTCAATACCATCAAGGGGAATGCCAGCAAGTCATCAATTTGCCGTCCAATACCTTTCGCCGCAACAACACCCGGCTCACCTCAAATAATGGTGATGTCTTGAAATATGCATCCATTCAAGGCGCTGGCGTGCTGCTTCAGCCAAAGATATTGGTCGAACAGGAAATCGCATCAGGGCACTTAGTGGAAATACTCAAAGACGCGGTTCCGAAAGCCAAGCCGATTCACCTTCTGTATCGTTCAAAGCATCTGTCTCTGAAAAACCGCACCTTCATTGATTTTGTACTTGGTGCAGTAAATTTGGGGGACGTGATCGTGAGATAAGGCTGGACGTCTAGACTTTATCTTTTATCCATTGTCAGTTCAGGAATCCCCGCCAACACAAAAAGAAACTCCGGGTTTATATATATATTATCCACACGAATAATGTGAGCCAACTCAACTGTATGAACCTTCCCCAACCGCATAATCAGCTCGGCTTCATTCAAAAAAGCCTAATTTATTACCTTTCAGATGGAACCGAAGATGAAGAAAACCATTCACAGACCAAGCCTGGTGACGCTGGTCGCTGCGCTGTTGGGCACATCCTCCTATGCCGTTGCCGAAGTGCATCAGGTTACGCTGCTACATACCAACGACATTGAAAGTGTCTATGAGCCCGTTGATGCATTTTGGAACCCAGCGATCACCCGAATCGGAGGTATCCCCTATCTCGCCACACTCATCAAAGAAACGAGAGCGAAAGAAAAGACAAGTTTCCTCCTTGATGCTGGTGACATTTTCACGGGATCACTGGCAAAAAAATCTAAAGGGAAGCTCTCTTTCGATTTATACAGCGCCATGGGCTACGACGCAATCACACTGGGAAATCACGAGTTTGAATACGGTTGGGAAACGCTCAAGCAAACGATGCCCAGAGCCGCTTACCCCGTGTTGAATGCGAATATCAAATTTGAGCAAAATGACGCTCCTTTTGCTCAGCCTTATACCATTCTTGAACAGAATGGTGTTCGAGTGGGTGTCATTGGCGTGATGGGGATTGATGCCTTCTATAACACGATGTGGAAAGGGAACAGAAAAGGTTTAACCATTGATAACCCCATTGAAGTAACCCAATACTGGGTGGACAAAATTCGTGATGACGTCGATATGATTGTTGTTCTGACTCACCAGAATAAAACCGCCCCAATGCAAACCGACAAAGAAGCCGATCCAGAAGTACAACGTGGTTTCGATGAAGACTATGACATGGCGGGCAAATTGAAAGGGGTTGACGTCATTTTTGGTGGCCATTCCGACCATGGTTTGTGGAAACCCGTTGTTCATCCTAAAACAGGCACAGTTATCGGCTTAACTTTCGGGCAAGGGAAATACCTTGGCTACACAAAATTTTCCGTCGATACTGATAAACATGATGTCAAGCTGCTTGAAGGTAAACTGATTCCGGTTGAATCAGACAAACTGAAGCGCGATGAGAAAACCAGCCAGTTAATTGAAACCGCACGCAACAAACACCCGGAACTGACGCAGACATTAGCGACGCTGAACAAAACCGCTTACCGCAGCTATTACCGGGAATCAAATGTCGGTAACTTGGTTGCCGATATGATGCGCACTGCTGCAAATGCCGACATCAGTATGATCAGCTCTGGCAGTATACGTGTCGATCTGAACCAAGGCCCGGTGACCATGGAAAATATAATGGATCTCTTCCCATTCACCGATAAGCTGTCTCTGGTTGAGCTGACAGGAAAACAAGTCAAAGATCTGCTGGAGTACAGTTACACTCTCCCTTACGGATTAGCGCAATTCTCGGGTATCGAGGCACAATACGATAGTCAGAAACCAGAAGGAAACCGTTTACTGGCACTCAATATCAATGGCAGCGCAGTTGATGACGACCAGGTTTACAAGGTCGCGACCTATTCTTATGCTGCGAGTGGTGGCGATGGCTATAAAGTGTTTGCTGAGGGTAAAATGCTGTCTGAAACAGGCTCGATCACTCAAGTACTGATTGATCAGCTGAAAGCGCAGAAAAACGTTCAGGTGCCCGCTCTAGGCCGTCAAATCGACGTATCCAAACAATAAAGACGCTGTGGAGGGTAAGCCGTGCCTTTCAGAGAAGATTACAATGGGTGCAAGACTTACGGTTGCCCAAATTGTGGCAATCCCGAACCGTCACTCTACTCGCGCTCAGACAGGCTCGGTTACGATGCTTGGTATTGCTCTGCATGCGGTGCTTACCCGCCCGTATTATTGAATCAACCGATCATCGCACTGGCGGAGCAAATTCGTTCCCGCCAGTGTGATCACTCCCTCTTTCGCAGCTGCGCGTGCCGGCAGCCAACATTCCAGCGCTATGGCTTTACCGCAAGCGGCAGTCAACGCGTACAATGCACGCAATGCCGTCAAGTGCTCACCTTACCCAATGCCAGAAAGCTGGCGGATCTACTTCAGCCTCTCATGGATGCCTTAATCCATCAGGTTCGGCCCGAAGCGCTCCAAAAGACATGCAATCTGAGCGGCAAAGCGTTTGCAAAACGTCTGTCTCTCCTCGCCCGGCTACTCGCTCAAGTAAGCCGCAGCTGGGAAAAAAGATACAAATTCGCCTTGATTCAAACCCGCACGACACGACAAGTCTGCCGCTCTGGCTTTCAACACGACAATAGCCAGCAATGTGAAACCCACCTTTGGACGCTTTCGAGTGCAGATTCCCAGTCCGGCTATCTGCTGTTGTTCAACGACAATGCACTATATAAAGACACCCTGCTCGCGCCATCAGTGCTGGCACAGAGCCTTTATCACCTCGATCATGTCGAGCCAGTCTTAGAACATTTCATCGATGTATTGAGTAAAGCCGAGAATACATACAGCAAGATATTAGCCCGCAGCCAGTTCGATAAACTGGCATACAGCCTCCAACGTCATGCTAAATCAAAAGAGGCACAGATACTTCGCCCAGTCTACGCCGCCCATGCCCATTTCCAAAACCTGTACATGATGACACATAGCGTGCCGCCATCAGCGATTGCTCTGGAGCATGAAAGCTTCTTGCGTGGCGCTTCTATCACAGCGTTTAGCCACGAAATACAAAAAGGCCAAACCGATCTTTACTATTATCATTTAACCGAAAATAATGGCAGAACGCTGTCGCCTTCAATCAGTAAAAATATGAGTTGGTGGAATGAGAAATGGTATCGGTTACCGATTGAAAACCTCTATGGACGTTGGCAGTCAGGCATTGGCGTGCTAACCAATGAACAAAACAAAATTCATCAGATTTTTCCTTCACATCCTGACTGGAACCAATATTTCTGGCATGGTTTTAACCAATGGCTTACGCCACAATACGCCCGACGCATTAGCCTGAATCGGCTTCATCAATGGCAAACCATCTATCAGTATTTTTACAATATTGTTTTTACCGATCGGATCAACATTGAAACAATGTACAACGTTCAACCAATAAAAATAATCACAATTGTAGATTTTATAAATCAGGACAAATTTGACTCACGCCACCTGTAATTACGAGGATGTCATCAGTAAAAATAAAATCGCCGAAATTGAACGTTTGAATCCATCGTTGGTTATTTCACTTTGACTTCAACGAATCAATGATTTAGCTGTTATTTTTCGGGGAAATTACCACCCAAACAAGCTATCAAGCTCCTGTTCGACCCATAAATAGCTCATACCTATAATACGCTCAACCTCCGAGAGGTTACCAAAACATAGCAACGTTTGATCTTGACGCCTCGCATATTTGTCTTCAAAAGGATTTGCGAGTGTTTGTTGCTTTATTGTATCCAGCCAGGGTTTACCTAAGGAGCATGTATTTCCATAAAGAATAATCTTATTAATATTCAACGTGATTAGTAAGTTATAGAGAGATTGGCCAATAATAGTCGCAGCGCACTCAGCAACACTTAAAGCAATAGGATCTTGTTCTAGATATAACGCAACAAAATCACTAAAACCCATATCCTCTTTGGTGTAGCGATTAAGCGATTTTTTTTGAGATAAACTCTGCTGACGATATTTTCTACACAACGCTTTAGAACTCGCTTCAGTTTCTAGACAGCCTTCTCGTCCACAGCCACAAACAGTACCATTATCAACAGCTTTAATATGTCCAATCTGGCCACTACCAAACATTTTTCCGCGGTAGATTTGATTATTGATTAGGAATGAAGAACCAATACCATAATCAATATTCAGGATGCAGAAGTCTTGCTCGCTGCGCCCGTCCATCCACTTTTCTGCCAAAGCCAGCATAACACAATCATTATCGACTAATACGTTCACATTTAATCGCTTTTCTAAAATATATTTAATCTCTATTGTCTCTGTCCATGGAGCCTGTGGCTATTCAAAAACAGTAAAAAAGGGATGAAACCCGCCTCTAAAAGGTGATTCTATATGAGAAATCTCTGTTCAGTATGGTAACCCAGCAATAATTTCAACTAGTATACTTTGGGTAACCTTGAACCGCCTCCCCCTCATATAGCTGCTCCAATACAAAAAATAAAAATCATATTAAACATAGATTTAACCTAATTTATCTCGACCTTCATGGTGGTTACTAAAAGTTAACTAGTTGCACTAGAAATGTAGGTAACCATAATAAACCGCAAGACAGCGAAATCATTCTTCGCTCTATTAATATCCAAATATTGAAGGGTTAATATCATGAGTAACGTTCTAATCATTAACGCACACGAACCATCTCCATTTTCTGAAGGCAAGCTAAATGCGGCTTTGGTCGAGAAAGCTCGCGCCCAGTTAGAGTCAAAGGATCACGAAGTTCGCGTGGTGACGATGCAAGATGACATCGTGGTTGATGAACAACTAGCACATTTTGAGTGGGCAGACCGAGTCATTCTTCAGTCGCCAGTCAACTGGATGACGATTCCGTGGTCTTTCAAGAAATACATGGATGATGTATTTACCGCTGGAATGGGTGGTGCGCTATGTGCATTTGATGGTCGGACACCAGAGGAGCCAAAGAAAAATTACGGCACTGGCGGCACCCGCACTGATACTAAATACATGCTGTCTTTCACATTCAACGCGCCTGAAGAATCATTTAATGACGATAGTGAGTACCTATTCCAAGGTCGTAGTGTTGATGATTTGATGTTCCACATGCATGCCAACTTCCGCTTCTTTGGCATGTCTGCATTGCCTACTTTCGCTTGCTATGACGTCATGAAAAACGCGGACATTGAGAACGACTTCGCTCGCTTTGAAGCCCACCTAGACGCCAATTTTTAAGGAGATTGTCATGAGCACTGAATTTACTTACTACAATGCAGAAACGGCCCCTGAAGAGTCTAAAGCACTGGTAGAACAGTCACAAAAAGGCTTCGGAATGCTGCCAAACCTGCACGCCGTTCTCGCTGAAGCACCGGCAACCTACGAAGCATACAACACCGTCTTCGACCTATTTATGAAGAACACGACATTAAGTCCACTAGAGCAGCAAGTGGTCTTTATGACTGCAAACTTTGAAAATAACTGTCACTACTGCGTTCCTGGTCATACTTGGATGATGAAAGCGGGCAAAATGCCAGATGACGTTATTGAGGCATTGCGTGAAGGTACAACTATTCCTGATACGAAGCTGCAAGCACTGCATGATTTTACCAAGGCGCTGCTTGATAACCGTGGTCATATTGGTAAT
Source organism: Photobacterium sp. GJ3 (assembly GCF_018199995.1). NCBI lineage: Bacteria > Pseudomonadati > Pseudomonadota > Gammaproteobacteria > Vibrionales > Vibrionaceae > Photobacterium > Photobacterium sp. GJ3. The sequence continues at coordinate 745,274 of NZ_CP073579.1, forward strand.
CAAAGACTGCAAGCATTTATAGACGCAGGCTTTACCAAACGCCAAGCACTGGAAGTTCTGACGGGGTTGTCTGCAAAGCTTATCTCAAACTTCACCAACGCATTGGCACACACTGAACCAGATGCGCCGTTCCAAAAGTTTGCGTGGACGCACCCTAGCGAGCGTTAATCTGAACACGCAGTACTCAAAAGCCAGTCAAAGCACTGTTACCATATGGTTACAGTGCTTTGAGTAAGGAGCCATTATGAACAATACAGTTAAAATCGACATCATTAGTGATGTCGTCTGCCCTTGGTGCATCATTGGCTACAACCATTTAAAAGCTGCGATTAACGAGCTTGGAATTGAGGATCGCATCGATATCGAGTGGCAGCCGTTTGAGCTGAATCCTGATATGCCTGCTGAAGGTGAAAATCTTCGTGAACACGTAGCACGCAAATATGGCAGCACAGTAGAAGAAAGTAAAAATGCGCGTATTCGCATCGCTGGCATCGGTGCTGAACATGGCTTCGAGTTTAATTACTTTGATGACATGAAGATGGTGAACACGTTTGACGCACACATTCTACTTGATTACGCCAAAGGCTTTGGCAAGCAAAGTGAACTAAAGATACGTCTGTTTACGGCTTTTTTCAGTGAACAGAAAGACATCTCTGACCGTGAAGTTCTAAAAAAAGAACTTATCTCTGTAGGTCTTGATGCTGAAGAAGGCATGCGTTGGTTAGATGATATGCAGCGACGCAGTGCGATACGTACCACTGAGAAGCAATGGCAGACAATGGGCGTTTCAAGCGTACCAACAGTGATTTTTAACAGAGAACATGGTGTTTCTGGTGCACATCCAGTGGAAGGTTACAAACAAATCTTAACTGAGTTAATGGCTCAGGCGAATCAAAGCTAGGTTACTAAAAATATACTGATTGCAACTTATTTCTTAGTGTCTTATCTTTTTTCTAATTAGTTGTGACTTCAATCCTAGGAGCCGAGATGACATACTCACAAAAACTCAAAGCGGGTGACGCTTTTCCTACATTAGAGGCAACAAAGCTGGATGGAACCAAAGTCAAACTAGGCCAACCTCAAGGTGATGCAACATGGCAAGCGGTGTTTGTCTATCGTGGTAAACATTGCCCACTCTGCACTAAATATCTGAATGAAATTGAGAGCTATAAACAAGCATTTAGTGACTCAGACGTTGATATTCTGGCTGTCTCTGGTGACTCGAAGCAACAATTGGAGCAACACCTAGAAAAGCTCGATATCAGTTTTCCAATCGCCTATGGTCTTACTGAGCAACAAATGAAGACTCTGGGGCTTTATATATCACTACCACGCTCTGAAGCCGAAACCGACCATAACTTTGCAGAGCCGGGGTTGTTTGTCGTCAATGAACACGGCAAATTACACGTGGTTGACATATCCAATAACCCGTTTGTAAGACCTGAACTCGGTGCACTGACCCGAGGTTTGGCATGGATTCGTAACCCAGAGAACCACTACCCCATCCGTGGCACGCTAGACTACTGAACCTCCAGTTCAAAAGACAACAAGGCAACCGTTTGGTTGCCTTGTTACATGACAGAGAGGAATTGATCAATGTTGCTCACGCTATTTAAGCTGCACGTTGTTGCTTTCAGACCATTTTCTCAACTCATCGAGAATCGTTAACGCACTGTGCCCAAACTCGGTGAGCTCGTAACTGACTGCCAATGGTTTTTCATTGAGCACACGACGTATTACCATGTTTTCACTTTCTAGTTCTTTTAGACGCTGGTCGACCATCTTCTTGCTTGCACCGCCCAACATTCTTGAAAGGTCATTGAATCTCACTGGACCATCTTTCAGATGGTAGATAATTGAGCCCTTCCATTTTGAACCTAAAATCCTCATACCTTTTTCTATCGCACAAGGCTCGGTACAGGCATCAACAACGCTCTTGCGCCCTTTTTGGTCAACTTCAACTTTTGCTTTCATACAGCCTCGCCAATTAGGAAACTAGGTCGCTTCGGTTTCACTGAGTGTCATTGAAGCACAGCTATTTGATTTACGCTCTACGCCCTAGTAGCACTACATATCAGTTGGATTGAATTCACCGTACCACTACACACTGTGCATGGTCACTGCACGAGCTGAACCGACCGCCTTATCCATCAGATAAGATCACGCTTACCTTCTGTGAAAGGCGATGACTCGCAGTCATTGCTGATAAGTATGTTACTCATAAATAATTACACAGCAAAGATAGATTGTATACACAAGTACCCCTACGCCATTATCACTTTTAAGTATATATTAGTTACCTGAAAGTTGATTGCAATTAGTATACTTTTAGTACCCTAGTTCAGAATGAACTGAATCAACTAACGTGAAAGTCTTGTAAACCTCCCTTAAACTAGGGGTATATGCACGTATTCTGAAAGACATCATAGAAAAAAAGCTGTAAAGCCAGCGATCAGGCGGGAGCTTGTCGACTATGCCCGGAAAGAGCATGGAGTATGCCTTCGTATGGCCTGTCGTGCCGTTGGCATCAGTGACTCTGTGTATCGTTATCAGCCGGATACCAATAGGAATGATCATGTTATTCTGAAACTGCAGGCAGCAGTTGAACAATACCCCGCTTATGGTTTCAGTAAGCTGCTCAAAATCCTGCGCCGTTGGGGACATCAGTGGAATCACAAACGAGTCTATCGTCTGTATTGCGACCTTAATTTGAACAAACGGCGGCGAGGCAAAAAACGTCTGCCAACACGCAGCCCTGAGCCACTATCCGTACCTGCCACAGCCAATTATTGTTGGTCTATGGATTTTATGAGCGATAGTCTGTTCTGTGGCCGGCGCTTCAGGACATTCAATCTCGTTGATGACTTCTATCGCGAAGCATTGGCGATTGAAATTGACCTCAGCTTACCGGCCAAACGAGTCATTCGGGTATTAGAGCGAGTCGTTGCCTGGCGAGGTTATCCCAAAAAGCTTCGTATGGATAATGGCCCCGAGTTTATTTCTACCGTGCTTGCTGAGTGGGCTGAAGAACACCATATCCAACTTGAATTTATACAGCCAGGAACACCAACTCAGAACTCATATGTTGAGGGCTTCAATCGCACATATCGCGATGAAATCCTGAACATTTATGTGTTCAAATCACTGACCGAGGTTCGAGAATTAACAGAAAACTGGGTACGTGAATATAACGAAGAGCGGCCTCATGATTCACTGAATGATCTGACGCCTTGGGAGTATCTGGCACGACATTCTCAGGCTGAAAACTCTAATTATGCATGTAACTAATTAGGGGAGATTTACAGGTCAAACAACTTAGCTATAGTCTCATCAGTTCTCGGTGAATAAGTACCTTGGGTAAAGATAGAAATATTAGTGTTTTATTTGAATAGATTATCGTTGGCATAATCTTCTCCCTACTTTCCAATACAAATATATTTTAAAATACTCACTAACTTGAAAATAAATAAGTAAATGGGTTCTAAATATTAATAGGTTGCCAATGGCTTGAAAAAAACAATAGGGAAAAACGTGCTAACTATCTAAGGTCAGCTAAAAGTTAAATAACCAAAAGTTACTTAATCTAGCTATCTGTAAACTAATTATGTTATAGCTAAGTCGCTTCGTTCTACACATTGTTGAGTTGACAAAAATAACTCATCACCGACCTAAATTACTTAATAAATCTTAACGCACTGCCACAACATCTTGGGAACCAAAATTCGTGGTAGTGCGAAGTCAAATACTACTATTTTTTATACTTTCAGCTATGAGATGGTTAAATATGTTGCAATATCTACGTTCTCAGCCAACGTGTCCAGCTGATTAATCAAATGAGACAAATAGGGTTGACTGTTGTGATAATCCAATGCACTTTGATTTTGATATTCCTCTAGCACTGTGAACTTGGCAGGATTCTCGATAGATTGGTGCAAATCATAACGAATACAACCGTCCTCTTCCCGAGATGGTACTATTAATGCTGATAATGCATTTTTTAAGATTTCTGTTTTATTTTCTTTAGCAACCAAAGTAGCAACAACCGTAATTTTAGAACTCATTGTTTTTCCTTATTTACTTATTTACTTATTTACTTAAGATATACTGAAATTATATATAATATAAAAAAAGTTTATTATACAGAAGATTTATCACTTTATTTACTGTATATTTATACAATCTTAAAATTATACCTTACAAAAGGTTGGATATAAACCCTTAAAAACCATTGGGAATTTCAAAATAAATGTATACCCTCAAGGAAATATTATTAATAACAGTGAAAAAAATCAAGTAATTTTTTAGTTAATTTGGTTTATTAAACTCTAAAAATTACGGGCTAAAACATGAAATGAAACAAAGGTATTTCTGTCAGAATTGGTTAGAACAAAATTGTCGGATACGCGACAAAGCTTTGTTAGGCAGAATCATGCAGAAATGTCCCTGGACAGAAGTATTTTAGAAAGTTAGCTTTATTTAAGCAGAACTGCGTGAGTACTCAATGACTTACACTTAGTAATTCCATTTTCTTTAATATCGCTTGATGCTGTTATTCTTGATTTTTTGAACCTATGAATACTCTTTACAAGTTTATCTATTTCACTTCGATTCTTGATAGCAGTTACAGATTGGCAATCTGAATAAATTGGTTTTATATAAGTAACCTCATTTTTTTGTATGACAATATTATAATCTGTATCTTTGAAATGCCTTTTAAGTGCTTCATTTAAGGCAATCCAGCCTGATGTTATAGAAGCCATAGAAGATGAACCGCCAAACAATGATCCATTGTGATTGCAATTTTTTTCAATATTTGCAACAGTTGCCTGAGCGAAAGGGATAGTTCAGTTGTTGCATTATCAGCAACAACTGCCATCACGTCTAATTGTCCAACAGCCTGTTGGACAAATTCTAATAACTAATTGTTCAAGAGGTTCTTGCACAAACGGGCTGGCATATTTATGCCCCTTTCCGCGATAACTTGAATTTAAGCCGATAAATTCTGTCCCTGATTTATCGGCACTGCCCGAGCGAATGGAAGCAAAGATTCGGTGAACGGTTTCTCCCAAAAGCTTGCATTGACGGGATTCTCAATCAATAACTTTCACCTGCATCTTTATGCAAGTTCGCTGGCAGAATCGCTCGGTGATCAGTAACACGTTTCTGGACAAAACTGAGTTGGGTGCTTCGGGCGGAATCTAACCATCGAATCACTTTTGATATCCCATAACGGAACCAGCCACCGCCTTTTGCGGGGACTGAGATGCACGGTTCTGGACATTTTCTGTCACCAGCGATCTGTCACACCAGACTGAGTTTATGCAGTGATTAATAGAAAGTATACAATAACTCATCAGCCCCGAAGCACTTCTGCCCCCATGTTTGTTCGCGTGGAGCTTTTTACTTTATGGGTTACCACTCAATCGAAGAACCATCAAATACGCGAAAACTTCCTGAAGTTTCTAGCGTCATAGATTCAGCAACATTAATGATTCCAGCAACACTTTCTTGAGGTGTGAATGTCGCGTCTTTGCCACCCATATCGGTTTGTAGCCAACCAGGGTGAACTGCTACTGTTTTAACACCTTGCTCGGCTAAGTTTTTCGCCGCCGATACTAGGATTTGATTAAGCGCCGCTTTTGATGTGCGATAGCTGTACATATTACCTGAACCGTTATCACCAATACTTGCAACTCGAGTCGAAATACCAACAATGGTTTTATGCTCACTAGCTGCTACATTTTCTCTTAACGCCTGAATAAGCAGAGCTGGTGCTACGGTGTTTATATTCAGAACTTCTAACCATTTTGATTGGGTCATTTCGCCCAGTTTTGCACAATCGTCACCCAGTACACCTGCATTTAGGATCAGGTGATCAATTGCTCTACCATCAAGGGTTTTATCGAGTGCGTTGATGTCTTTCTCTGAAGTCACATCAAGCTTTAGTAGCTCAACATGACCTGCATTCGACAGCTCGATTAACTCGCTCGCTTGTTGCGGATCACGACAAGCAGCCAGCACTTTCCAGCCTTTATCAAGGTACTGACGAACGAATTCTAAACCAAGACCACGATTTGAACCTGTAATAAGTACTGTTGACATTTTTCTTCCTCATCTATTTGGATGAGGCAAGTGTAGAGTGCCTTAATCTTAATGGTGCATAATGAAGAAGAATATCCAACAAGATTCGACATTGTCGAATCTTGAGTTACTTATTGAGGAACACGGAAGCAAAATGCTCAAGGCGAGGTTGATTTAGCTCGTTTGCATGTCCACTAACGCCCGCGACAGCGGCCAGACTACCATCAATGTATAACGGGATTGCTAAGCAATTGAGGTTAGCTTCTGCTTGCTCTAAATCAAGTGCAAAACCTTGTTGTTTCACTTTTAGTAGCTCTCGTTCAAGCGGATTATCGATTTGTTCTTTTGTACGTAGCTCACGCAGCAGATCGTCATCGAATGCTAAGAACACTTTACCAATAGCAGAAGAGGTAAGCCCTTCACGCCGCCCTCGCGGGCTTCGTATAGTTAATGGATTGTTTCGTTCTATAGCATCAATATACAAATACTCTTGTGTGCCACTTATCACGGCTAGATAAGCGGTGTTATTGGTAAGGCTCGCCATACGTTGGAGTAGAGAAGAGAAGTGGGTACGAATCGCTTCATCGTTTTGTTCAAGCGATATAGATAGCTCACGTAAACGTAGACCTAGACTGTAACCATGTTTGCTCTTTGTGACATACCCAAGCGAGCGTAGAGTTGCTAGTAGGCCATGAACTGTGGTCTTACTTAACTCTACTTGTTGACTAATATCTTGCAGAGAAAGAGGCTGATTATGCATAGAGAGCGTCTCGAGAATAGCAAAGGTGCGCTCGACAGACTGAATGTTACGGGTTTCTTTCGCCATGTGGTTACTGTGTGTTGGATAGACACCTAGAGTATACCCTCGGTTATATGTACAAGCAGTATTTGATTGGGACAAATTTGGGTTTGTACTCTAACCAAGAAATGTCCAGTTGCGAGATATGTCTGCCAGCGAACTTGTGTGATCACCGAGCGATTCTGAGTTTACTTATAACAGATAGAGTTTACTTACCTTAACCATGCCCTTAAAACTTATGTAAACCTCCCTCAAACTAAATAACTGTTCCTAAATGTAGATCACTGGAAAGCAAAAAATGAAGGGAACTCGGTAGAGTTTGTGCGATCTGATCAGTCGCCAAACATACAAACCCACAAAACAATACCGAGACCTATGATTTTAACATTACTTGACCGGGCAGAGCGACGCCGGATTATCAAAAATATCCACAAGACCAAAGACAAAGATCACTGCAGACGCTTAAACGCCAATTGTTACTCGCCGATGGGCTGACTGTTACAGCTGTCTCCAACATACTTGCCGCTGCTCGATCGTCCATCAATCGATGGGTTTAATGGTACACAGAATGTGGTATCGAGGGTTTAAAAAGCTCAACCAGAGGAAGAACGTCAACACTTCCTTTTGCTCAGATTTCAGCCGTAATCACAGCACTGTTGGAGTTCAGCCCTCAAGATCTGGGTTACCAACGCTCACGCTGGAGCACTGAGTTGATAGCGATAGAAATCAACCGAGTATTCGGCCTCAAGGTGCATGCATCAACGATTCGCCGCTGGCTTCCTAAGCTCGGTATTGTATGGCGAAGAGCAGCACCGACGTTACATATCAAAGATCCAGATAAAGAAGCGAAACTTGCCAGGATTCAACAGACTTTAGAGCAATGTGATATCAACCATCCCGTATTCTACGAAGACGAAGTAGACATTCACTTTAATCCTAAAATAGGAGCAGACTGGGTACACAAAGGCCAACAAAAGAAAGTGGCCACACCAGGACAAAACGCTAAACATTATCTGACGGGCGCGCTGCATGCGAAAACTGGCAAAGTTTCATACGTTGCCCAGTCCAGCAAGAACTCTGAACTGTTTATTGCGATGATGGAACAGCTAAAACGACAGTACCGGCGAGCCAAAACAATCACCCTCATCGTCGATAATTACATCATTCACAAGAGTCGAAAGACTCAAAGCTGGTTGAAGGAAAACCCGAAATTCATTTTACTGTTTCAGCCCCTATATTCCCCGTGGGTGAAAAAATAGAGAAGTTATGGCATGCCTTACATGAAACCATTACACGCAATCATCAATGCACAACAATGTGGAAACTCTTAAAGCAGGTGCGCTACTTCATGGATCATGCATCACCTTTTCCCGATGGAGGCCATGGGTTACTGAAAGTGGAGCGGAATTAGGAGCAGTTATTTAGTACAAGATCTTGCCATTCTTTCAAAATGGAGGGGGTTAAATACCAATAAAGAGGAAACATAAAGATCACAACATCGTGATCTTCCAGTCGACGCTGCTCCCTTTCAATATCAATATTGAAATTTGGGTACTCTGAATACCGGTCTACCAGAGTGACCCCTTCAACCGACTGTGGTGGCTTTAGCCAATGGTTAGTTAACTTCCGAGCGATGCTGAGACAGATGAGCGCATAGCACTAGAATACGTTTCATGGATCTTTACCCTCCCGAGCGCAATTCTATTAGGAACTTTGCACGACTTAGAGTCCGGGTATTCCAAAACCATGATGGCTGCGTTTATTGTGGTGATACAAGGCAGCACACTCACTGTGCTACCATATTAAAATGCGATTTAGCTTTTAGGGCAAGGTGCACCCGCATCTATCCAGATCGACATTGCTTTTACAAATTCACTATGACTTCCCGGCGCAGGAGACCGTTCCACCCCAGGATTCCAAGCCCACCTGACCAATGGATCATCCTTTACGTGATGCTCAAATTCCTTTTTAAAGGTTTTCATGTCATTACGACCTCCTCGGTAGACAAGATTTGAGTTGCTCGCTGGGTCTAACCACAATTCACATAATTCGACCGCACTCACGTCACGCTCGATTTTCATCCTAACTGGTGGCATATGCCAAACGAATCCCGGCATCAAGTCGTTCGCAGCACCCGGTGGCATTCCAGGCTCTTCACCATTGGTGTCCTGGTGGCAACCACGGCAGTTCACCGCATGTCCTGCACTACTCTGGATAAACTCTCCATTTTCTACTCGAAGGTGAAGGTTGTTCAGGAAGCTGATGTTCATAGGGTGAAGTTCGCGGTTATCGCCCACCGTAGGTCTGTGAAGCCCTTCCTCTTCTACGCCATGACAGTTAGCACAACGCGGATGTGTCGCAACCTGATGTAAATAGGCAAATGCCGTTTCAGGATTTGGGTTTGCGCTATATTCATCAAAAGGTGTCTCATACGGTATTGTGTCCGCTTTCAGTTCATCAGCTCCGAAACTAACACTAAGAACGACCCCTGACATCAATACCGAGCGCATAAAAGAATCCATCATATTGCTCTCCTCATTATGTTCTTAATACGCTTGTTATATGACTGGGTTTCATAGGTAATGCGCGTAAACGTACCCCGACAGCATTAAATACGGCGTTACTAACCGCGGGTGCAACACCTATCACCCCCGGCTCACCTAAGCCGACAGGAAACTCATCGCTGTCTACAAACTCAATATCCATCTCAGGCATATCATTCATCCTTAGCGGCAAATACGTATTGAAATTCGTCGAGCGGACCTGACCATTGTGATATGCATTTGATTCAAACAGAGCCAAACTTGCCCCCCAAAGTAAAGAGCCTTCAATTTGTGCTAATGCGCCATTTGGGTGAATAATTAAGCCGCCATCAACCACTGCGTAAAGTTTTTTCAGCGTGATTTTACCAGTTTGACGATTCACATGAACGTGAGCCGCGGTCGCAATCCAAGCCGGCATTGTCCGCTCTTGGCCAGCACTAACAGCAAAGCCAATTCCCTCATCTTTACCAAGTTTGATATTTACAACTTTCTTAGCTAATACTTCTAATGTGTTCCTAAGGCGTTTTGCACCACCAACACTTTCTGGTGCCTTGCCCGCTTGCTTACCTTTTCCATCCAGCATATCAAGACGGAATTGAACTGGATCTTTCCCTAATTTATGTGCTATTTCATCGATGAAGGATTCCAATCCCCATACAATCCAACCTTGTCCTACACTTCGTAACCAGCCTGGTGTAAATGTTTTTTGGGCTAATTCATTATTGATAGCTCGAGCTCTGTGATTAACCATGCTGTACCAATGATCAGCCCCAGAGGCTGAAAATGGATCAACCTTTCCTTTACCATCGACACCTGGTGGCATGAAATCTGGAGCCATTGTTTTGGTCGGCCAACCTGCTGCAAACGCTTGTTCTAAACCACTAAAGTTTCCTTCCTTGTCGAATGAAGCTTTCAACAAAGATGTGGATGCAGAGCGCGACTGGTCAAATAGGGAGTCATCAGCCCGAGTGAATACCAACTTAACTGGTCGCCCTATGGCTTTCGCTGTCAGCACTGCCGGTATAATCCAATCACCATAGAGGCGACGCCCAAAACCTCCCCCCAGGTAATAAGGTTTAATAACTACCTTCTCTTGAGGAACTTCAAGTGCTTTTGCTAAAACAGGAAGTGTTAATGACGGCCATTGATTTCCCGTATGGACATACCATGTATCCCCTTTAAATTCAGCGACGGCATTAAGAGGTTCAAGCTGAAAATGGTTTGCAGTGTCTGTGGTGTATAACCCTTCAATGCTTTCTTTCGCTTCAATACGTGCTTTTGCAACATCGCCTTCATCAACAAACAAGGTGCCTGTTGAATCACTGCTTACTAAGCGTTTACCTTCTGCTTGAATATCCGCTTCAGACACACTGGCTGTTTCACCTTTTTTATAATCCACCTTGATCAAGTCGACCGCTTTTATCGCTGCGGGGTAGTTTTTAGCGTAAACCACAACCCAGCCTTGCAATGTGTCACTTGGATCTTTTAAAATTTCATAACCAAGGTAACCATTGACCTTTTTCGACTTACTATCGTCAACCTTCCTTACTTCACTACCGTAGCGAGTTGGTGGTATAACGGGCCGTGCATACACCATACCCTCTACTTCAGCATCGATTCCATACACTGCAGTACCATTTGTTTTGGTCGGAATATCAAGTGCTTTAAAGTCTTGATTAAGTCCTGTAAGGTGGCGTTTATTAGCTGGTTTAATTGCCAACGCCGCGATCTCGTCAGCACTAAAGGTACGGTTGAATTTACCTTTTTGAACAATTTCGGCGTACGTTACAGAGTTGCTGCCAGCAATCACTCGACCTTTTTCAGCTCGCGCGCTCCCAGGCTTCACGCCCAACAATTTCGCGCCAGCTTCAATCAATGCGATTCGTCCTGCAGCACCTGCTTGAGACAAAGGTTTAAAGCTTTGGAAGACAGACCAAGAGCCCCCGGTAACCATAAAGCCCCATTTTTTATCGGTATCGACATATTCAATCGATACTTTGTCCCAATCACACTCAAGCTCATCAGCGACAATACGTGCAAGCGCAGTACCGATATGCTGACCCATTTCTGCTTTAGCGATATTAATTATTACGTCACCATTTGGTGTCATATGCCACCAAATGGTAGGTGAAAATGCTTCTTGTGAAACCGCTTCCGCAGCAGACAAATCAAAGCTAACCAATGTAGGTGCAAAAGCCATAATAAGCCCAGCGCTAGCACTCCCAACCATGAATGAGCGACGATTCAAATCAACAGTCTCTTTCTTTTTTTGAAATAACTTTTTCATCACCGCCTCCTGTTATGCTTCTTTTTCATTTGGGTCGAACACTTGCACTGCTGACTGTGACTCAGACACAGCTCGCTTAATCGCACTTTTAATGCGTTTGTAGGCCATACAGCGGCAGTAGTTCGTGCTCATGTGGTTGTCGATATCCTTATCGGAAGGATTAGGATTGCGGTCCAACAAAGTCGCTGCTTGCATAATTTGTCCAGATTGACAGTAACCGCACTGAGGAACTTGTTCCTCTACCCATGCTTTTTGCAGAGGATGCTCGTTGTTTAGCCCCTCGATAGTCGTTATCTGCTTGCCGGCTGCCATTGAAAGTGGGAATGAGCATGAACGAACAGCGTTGCCATCTACATGAACTGTACAAGCACCACACATTGCGACACCGCAACCAAACTTTGTGCCCTTAAGACCGATTTCATCACGGATCACCCAAAGCAATGGCGTATCATCGCTTGCTTCTGCGCTCACCTCACTACCGTTTAATGTAAACGTTACCATGCCTTTGTCCTCTTGATTAATTTTTCAATTAACGCCAAATCAACTTAAAATAACCTAACCATTTTTTAAAAATGAAATTGAAAGAACACCCCGAACACACTCCAAAAGCGGCGTTCTTTCATTCCTACAATCAGAAGCGACTTTCGAACATTTACATACTTAGCCAAGTTCTGAAAAAATCTTCATCGGTGTAATTGGCGCTTCGCCTACCGATAGCCCAACTGCGCAAATAAAGCGCATTACCATCAACGGATGTCTACCGTACAGCACCTGAGGCCGCATAATACTGCGCGATGGCATAACCAAGACAATCTAGCCTCACGACAACTGCATGAGCATTAAGGAGGCGTTCCTTACCTTAAAATTCAATCTCGGCCAAAATAATGTGACGACTCAAACGAAGCACTTGTTGATATTCGATTCCTTTAAACACATTGCCCTATATTCGATTCAAGACAGCCTGCGGCCAATAAGCGCCGCGCGTTGACTAGATCGTCAAGGGTGTCTACGTCAACAGTTGCACGTGGCATGCTTAAAAACTGAGTCCTAACAGTAGTATCACGTAGTAGTTTTTTAGCACCGTGCTCGCCGCTTAATGCGCTGAGTAATACGTTATCTTCGGGTGGGAATATTGCAGGTACGCCTAAACATTGGTTATAACGCGCACACCAACGTGTTGGTTGTCGTTTAAAGCCTGATACCAGCTTTTTCAAGTCATCACTGGTAAGAGCAACTTGATCTGCAAGCACAAATAGAAGCGCTCGGTCAGACTGGCCAAGTTTCTTTGCGGCAAAGGCAATACTGTTACCTAGCCCTTTTTGCCATTGTTTGTTGTACATCACTTCTACATAGCTAGTATCTTCAAGTGCTCCATGCACCTCATGGTGCCATGCACCGCTAATCACATACGTTGGCTCATTATTGACGGAGTTAAGCATTTGCACTGCTTTTTTAACAATGCTCGTATCACCGAGTTGCTGAGTTAGCTTACACTGGCCGAACCGAGAAGATTGTCCTGCTGCTAGTAGCACTTTAGTGATCTTCACTTAGCTTACTCCCCATTCACTCAATGAACGGCCGTCTCTACCACACAAGCTTGCATGTATTTCACTCAGCATAGAAAGGGCGATACTCTCGGGCGTCTCTCCACCGATATTTAAACCTACAGGGCCAAATACAGGTGCTTTAATATCTGCTTTCGTAATACCACTTGTTTCAAATACTTCTGCGCGTCTGTGCGCGGGCCCTAACATGCCTAAGTAGTTCAAAGGTAGTAGTGCCAAAGCTTTAAGCACTTGACTGTCAAGATCCACACTGTGTGCCATTAAAATCACTGAGCTAACTCGTTGCGTGTGACAAAATTCAGCTAGCCTTTTGGCACTATCGCGTAAGATAAAATCTGCATGTTGGAAATATTCACGGCGTGCATTGGCTGGGCGTGGGTCCCAAAGACTGACGTTCCAACCAAGTTTTTTTGCCATTTGATAAACGGGAACAGCATCACTACCAGCGCCTGCAATTAACAAATGAGGCTCAGGGTTGATATGGGTTCGCAACCAGCGATAGCCATCCTGTTCAAGCAACTCTGCTCGACGGTTGAGCGACCATTTTTTTCCCCCTCAGCGAGTTCAAAATAACCTTGTGCTTCACCATCCTCTGGGTTGATACACTGGTAATAGAGCCCTTGCTGATGAGCCTCAAGAGCATTAAACAGTTCTTTAAGACCTAAGTAGGCATTTTCTTTGCTGACAGGTTGTAGCAATATATGAACTACGCCGCGACAACCTATGCCTAACTGGAATGTCAAATCATCTTCGTCGGTCGCATCGTAAGTGAGTGTCAATGAGCGCTGGTCTGACATCACTCTTTTAGCATGGAGTTGAATGTCTGCTTCAAGGCAACCACCAGATAGCAATCCAAGACGTTGCCCTCGTCCCGATATCATCATCATGGCACCTGGCTTTCTATAGCTGGATCCAGTAATTTCATAGATAGTGCATAAAACCCACTCACAATTGTCGCGGCTTGCATTCCATTGAGTCAAAATGTCTCTTAAACTATTCGTCATGAACTTCTCCTAGCCCGCCAAAAAATGCCACCATGCTTACTGCAAAATATCTATAATGAATCACGAAAATGACCATGGAGTTTTTTCCGAATTTGCAACTTAGACTCAAGCAATCATGACAAGCCTAATATCACGATAGTGGTACAGCGCCCACCATTTTCACGCAACACATTCTTAACACTTACTTCCATGACAAAGCCATTCTAGGCAAAATCTTATTAACTTAAAGCTAATACAAAACGAACAAAAAACAACCAGTATACTTTTGGTAACCATGTGTTTTTCACTTGCTTTTTACGACATAGCGCTTAAAACGAAAAACAATAACATCTTGTTATTTAATGTATAAACTCCACTATCATTCACCTACAACTCACTATGAAAATTTCTTTTATAAACTGACCTAAACAAGAAAGCAGGAAACAAGATCTTCCGAGGCAATGCGTTGTTGGAAGCAAACATGCAAAAAGGTGAATAGGTCGCAGGCAAATACTTTGCTTTGGCCACACGATGAGGCTGATACGTAAGGAGTGTTCAAACATGAATCTGCCAGGGATCTCAACATGTCAGTGAAACAGTCGCCCACAACTATCGGAATTTGGTTAGATTTATAAAGGTGAGTACGAAACTTTATTCTTATTACTTATTGCGACAATAATTTGTACTTGTACAAGTATGGTTAAACTTACTTTTTAAGGGGCTAAATAAGCTTTTGTCGTTAAAAAGAATGCTGAGTTAGGATCTCCGCAATACTCTTATCTTTAGCAGTATGTCTATCTACCTATCACCTCTTAGTGGTGGATAGACGAGATCTATATTAACTTCAAAGGTTAATGGAAATATTATTACCGAGCCGTTGGGAAATATGGTGATATGATCAATCTTCTACTACGTTATACGCAAAATAAAAAGATAGCGAGAGTTTTCCAAAAGGCTATCGGACAACATGGATTCCCCGAAAAGGTGTTAATTGACGGCAGTCATAACAACGCGTTAGTACCGCATCATATCAATGTTGAACATTGGCAGAGTGGCCTGATGCTCAACCTCATTGAAGTCCTTCAAGTAAAATACCTGAACAATATCGTCGAGCAAAGCCACCGCAGAATGAAAGGAAAAATGAACCAGGCACTGGGCTGGAAATCTGATGAAGGCGCAAAGGCCTCATAAGTCAGCATAGAATTGTGGGCGATGGTTAAAAGCGGACAGATCGACAACCCTGACGGTTTACCTGCTTGGGATGAATTCTACGTGTTTGCAGCCTAATGGCATTTCTAAATCAGTACGAATGCACATCTGCATCACTTTGCGACAAAACCGTATTGATTGACTTTTACTAAAGAACGCATGATTAAGACTACATTGCTGAAACAGGCCGTTACTGGATGAGGCTGATAATGTCAACGGCCGAATCTAGTCGATAGTAAACTTCTTGTCTTCAATGGACTGTAGATAGAGTTCCAGCACCAGTATTATCTTAGGCATCACATCATAGACAAAACCCTCTCTACGATGAAATGCCTGCTGTACCGCACCTATGGCCAAGGAATGCATAAAATTCACCTCATGGTCGACCTGGTCTTGGGTCCATTCGGGATTCCGTTGCTGCATTGCTTTCATCAGAAACCTCATATAATAGGTCTCACCGAAAACAAAGCCCTTAAGCTGCTGCACAGGAAGATAATCCCTGTTCTCTCTCAGGTACCGGGCATAAGGGCCGAAAAACGACTGAATAAAAGAGCCTGCATCCCATTCCACCCAATCTTCTTTGTCTGTCGTGGCATCAAGGTGCTCAACGATGTTCTGGATATTTTTATCGTGACGCTCCGCCAGAGCTTGGATCACGGCATCAAGATTAGGGAAAAAATGATAGAGCGAACCCGCTGATGTGCGGGAGGCCTTAGACAAATTTTGAATAGTCAGCTGCTCAATTCCACTATCTACAATTATTGCGGTGGCAGCCTCAAGAATTTGCTCAACTCGCTTACGTCCTCTGTCCTGCCTAGGACTATGCCCGATGTGTGGCACTTGCTTTTGGTTTCCCAAAGTACCCTGCTTGTTTTTCATTGCTTAGCACTCTTTTAAATCAAGATCTTATCTAAGTTGTTACTTTCCAATTATACAAAATTTGAATATTTTTTTTAGTTTTATCTCAGTAAAACTAGAAATTAAGTTCTAGTTTGGTGATAATTTAAGAAATAGAATCAAGATTCTAGTTTTATGTTGTTAGCATAATAGGTAAAGAAATGTATAAAAATGCTTATATTTTAACTGCAGGTTCTCCTAGGAATTTGCTACTGATCTCGGCAGTATCTTTTATAGCCGGGTGTACTCCCGCGCCCTCAATCGTGATGTTTGGCGCTTCATTTCCGGATTGGTTGCTATGTTCTGCAGCAGGCATCCTGATTACCTGCCTGCTGCATGTTTTACTCAGCAACAACAGAGCAAAGCTGCTGCTCAAACCTGTCGCTATCGTTTATCCATGCATAACGGCCATATCCTCAATGCTTGTCTGGCTACTGCTTTTTCCTAATTAACTCAATACATTCAAGTAATTCAGCATCAAGAAAGTCGGTATTAAGAAATGTCATTACTAAGAAAAATCTATGCACTTGTTTTGCTCGGTCTTACTGTTTTTGTTCTGGGGCTGGTTCTGGATAGAGTTGATAGCGCCCCGAGAACAGATGACGCCTACGCCTGGGCAGACACAATAGATGTGGTTCCTGAGGTAAGCGGACGTATTATCGAGCTTCCGGTTCAGGATAATCAGCTGGTGCGCAAAGGCGATCTGCTGTACAGGGTCGATCCTCGTCCGTACGAAAACGCACTGGCCGCAGCACAGGCAAAGCTGGCTACGCTGGATGAGCAGATCAGACTGCAACAGCGCTCGGTGGACGCTCAAAAATTTAATGCCGAGGCCGTCTCCGCGCAGGAAAAGAGCGCTAAAGCTCGCTACATTCAGGCGGCAGACTCATACCAGCGTAAACTATCTCTGGTTAAAAAGGGCTATGTATCCAGAGACGATCTGGAGCAAGCCTTGAGCGCAAAGAATAGCGCCGAAGCTATCTATAAAGCCGCCCGTCTTCAGACTCGTCAAGCAAATTCGGCAATAACCGACGTTAAAGCCCTTGTCGCTCAGAAGGCAGAGGTAAAAGTCCAAATTGTGACAGCCAAGCTCAACCTTGAATACAGCGAGGTTTATGCCCCTTTTGACGGAAGGATAGCTTCACTGAGAACCACTGTCGGTCAGTACGCCTCTCCAGCTCAGTCTGTAATGACGCTAATTGATACCAGTCAATGGTACGTGATAGCCCACTTTAGAGAAACAGACCTTAAGGGTGTTCATAACGGAACCCCAGCCAGAGTGTACCTGACCGCAGATACCAGCAAGCATTATACCGGCGTCGTTGAATCTATGAGCTATGGCGTTGCTCCTAAAGATGGTGGCCGCATAGTTAACGGTCTGCCGTCAGTCGAACGCAGTATAAACTGGGTGCATGTCTCACAGCGATTCCCTGTCAAAATTGCAATACAAGATCCTGATCCCTGGTTATTCCGTATCGGTGCTTCAGCAATAGCAACAGTGCAACGAGATATAAAAGCGGAAGATAAATAACTATGCAGATCCAAGCTGAGCACAAACATACAGGCTTCTTGCACCGCCTGGCACAGGATCTGATGCCCTATCCGGGAAGAGCAAACCAGGTACTGCGAACCGTATTGGCATGCGCTATCGTTATCCTTATTTCCCAGACTCTTATGGTACCGTGGTTAGCCCTTTCATTGGTGGTGGTTTTCTTTGTAACCCAGACCAACGTCGTAGTGACCCGGTTAACCGGTGCACTGTTTATACTTGCAGCCACGCTGGCTATTGCCTTGTCACTGCTGATCATTATGGTCACCTGGAATGCACCGCTGCTGCGGATTCTCTCAGCTTGCATCGTTTTTTTCGGCAGCGTGTTTCTTATGCGCACCAGCAAGTTGGAAGTTATCTTTTTCGTTGTTGCTATTGTTGTCATTTACGCGCAAAGCCTGGTTGATATTGCACCTAACGCCGAACTGCTTGTCAGAAGCATTCTCTGGGTATGGGTGGCCGTCAGTTACGCCATCGCCGTAACGGTGATCATCAATACGCTTTTTTTGCCGATTGATCCGGTAAAGCAATTCAAACATGCCATGCAGGGTCAACTGGAGGCGGTGATTCGCCTGCTTGAGCCGGCAAAGACCGAGGAGCGTTTATCGGACGATCCCGGCAAAGCAGGCCGGGAGATGCAGTCTCTCTACAAGCTGCTCAGGTTCAGCGTGATGAGTGATCAATCGATCAGGGACAGGGAGCAGGAGCATCTGGCTCTGCTCTCCTTGATCTCGGAACTGAGGGCAATCACCTGTCATCTGCCCGCCGTCATCAATCACCCCGCAGACAGAGAGCTCGCCCGTCACTTGCAACAAAGCTGCCGGCTTATCTCAGCATCAATAGCGGAAAACAGCGCCTTTCCTGCGATCACCTTTGATAAACAGGCGGGAGAAAACGCTGCGTTAAAAAACATGGCAACCACTCTGCATAGCTACTACGAAGGTTCGGCAATACATAATTCAACAGCAGAGGCGGGCAAAGCCGGTTTTCTGGTGTCTGATGCATTCAGCAATCCGCGCTACCCTATGTTTGCCTTAAAAACACTGCTAAGTGCATTCCTGAGCTATCTGCTGTATGCAATGACGGATTGGGAAGGAATCCACACCATTATGCTGACCTGCGTGATAGTTGCCCAGCCGGGACTGGGCAACATACAGCGAAAGATAGCACTGCGTCTGATTGGCGCCTGCATTGGCGGCCTGATAGCGCTGGGCTCGATTGTTTTTATCCTGCCGCAACTGGATTCTGTTTTCGGTCTTCTGATGCTGACCCTGCCCGTTATGGCTGTCTCTTCCTGGATCACAACCGGCCCGGAAAGAATAAGCTATGCCGGTATTCAGATGATGTTTACCTTCTCCCTGGCCGTTCTGGGAGCATTTGGCCCTGTTTATGAGCTGACGGAGGTCCGGGACCGGATAATAGGCATTATCGCCGGTATCATTATCGCCGGTATCACGCACCTTCTGATCTCACCCGAACGGGAAAGCGATCTGCTGCTGTCCAAGCTGTCCAGACTGCTCAATTTAGCCAGAGAAGGGTTCGGCCGTGCAGATACTCCCTACCGCAGAACGGAGATAAACAGCGGTATGGCGGAGTGTGAAGATATCTCTTCCCGGGTTGCGCTGGAGCCCACTTGGATGCGTACAGAAGGTGCACACGACATCATTTATCACAAGCAGCAAATGCTGCTCCAGGGTGTAAAGCATGTGTTGATACAAACCGACAGGCTTTCCCTGATCATCCGTCATATGTCAAAGCAACACCTTTCCCAGAGCGAGGCCGCGCTCGCCCTGCTGGAAGCCAGACTGAAACAGACCTCCAACTGGCTGGAAGGAAAAAGCGAACGAGCGCCTTTGCTAAACAGTTTCAACCTGTTAGCTGCTACAATGCCGGAAGAATTAAAGATCTCGGCAATAGAACTTAATGAAAGCCTTAATCAACTGAACCAGCTCTCTACCGATTTCGATAAAGTTAGCTCTTAGGTTACTAAAAGTAAACTGATTGACCATAGTTACCATAAGGACATAATACGTCTTGTAAGGGCTGGGCGTATGTCCAATTCGTCATCAACAGAACAGCAGGTGCCGAAATTGAGCAAAACAGCAGACCTAGATATAAAAAACGCAGTGGCAAAAAAAATCATTGCGCTAGTGCCTTGGATATTTGTGTTTCTCTGGAGCACGGGTTTTATCGGAGCAAAATACACTGTGGCTTACAGCGAGCCCTATTTTCTTCTGTTTCTGCGCGGAATATTGTCCTGTATTGCGTTCGCGGTACTGGCTCTGCTGTTTAAAGCAGACTGGCCCAGCAAGAGCACAGCACTTAAGCAGATGACAACCGGCTTGATGATACAGGCGATGTTTCTTGGTGGCTGTTTTAAAGCTATCTACCTAGGAATGCCAGCGGCTTTTGTCTCGTTGGTAACCGGCATGCAGCCTATACTCACTGCATTGATTGTTACGTCACTGTATAGAAAAAAATTCAAAGCTATCCAATGGGTGGCTATTGCGATTGGTTTTCTTGGTGTTTATTTGGTACTCAACCCGAATACAGAAAACAACACTATCGAGTTCAGCGCCATTTTGGCGGCAGCTGTCGGGCTCCTTGGTATGACTATTGGGAGCCTCTACCAGAAGAGATTCAGGGGAAACGGCCATGTGCTGACACAAGTATTCTTCCAGTATGTTTCGTTGACGCTGATCATGGGGATGTTGACTTTTATCTTTGAGAAGCAGAATGTCCTGTGGAGTGCCAGCTTTGTACTTGGACTCGGCTGGCTGGTATTTGTTGTCTCGGTCTGTGCCATTCTTCTGCTGATGTTTATGATTGAAAGCGGAGAGTCGACCAAGGTAGCCACGTACTTCTATCTAGTGCCTGTTTTCACTGCTATAGAGTCATGGCTACTGTTCAATGAAAGCATTTCAACCATTGGGATGCTTGGTATGATATTTTCACTTGTCGGTTTGCTGGTCTTTATGCGTACGTCAAACTAAACGCTTCTCGAGACTTTCTGTTTTTTAATCATTACCTATAGTTTCTGACTACTAATGAGCGCTGCACCTTCATTATAATTCAAGCCAAGAGCCTGATTCACCTTTTCCTTTCACTTTGCGGTGCCTTTATTCATTGAAGTAGTTCAGGTATTTCACTTGAACCACTTCAATGAGGTTGAGCTTCAGGCTACTCAACCATAGCTCAACATTAAGAATATGCAGTGCTAACACGTTGGAATGGCAGCTATCAATTACCACCTTTTCGAGTCATCCATGAAGTCCGATTACCTTTTGGAAAACTCTCGCTCTCTTTTTTGTTTCGCGTATAACGTAGGAGAAGATCAATCAAATCAGCATATTTATCTGCCGCCAGGTAGTAATATTCCGATTGACGTTAAGACTGGCTTCTTTCTCAGGTACGCCCAGTGCTCCAGTAGTGGTGAAAATTTGATAACCCTCCAATTAATAGTCGAGTGTTCAACTTAGACACCCTGCTCTGTCATCGCCTCTTCGCTTACACAGTAGCTTAAACTCAGCACTCCTGTTTGCAACAAACCAGTATTCGACTTACCTGACAGTCAGGGTCGAATTCCCAGGCCCTCAACTGATAATATCACCCTTCACGTACACGAATATCCTTTTCGAGACCCCCTAGTAGCAAAAAGTCGAGGTCTCGTGGGTAGATAGAACTTTTTATTTAATAAACCTATTGTTCTGGAATATAAAGTCCCAATCGATTGATTTTATTTAACATACGTGTTCGTACATTTATCGAAAAAACAGTGGTTACCAAAAGAAAACTAATTACAAACAGTTTCCTTTTGTTTTATAACTTGAAAGGTCCGGCTGTACTTGGTCACTGAAAAATGTGAGAAGCTAAGTAACTCCGGAAATCATCTAGAACAAATAGTACGTTCCGACATTAATTTGTAGGAGAAGAAAATGAAGAAAACTATACTCATAACCGGTGCCGCGACAGGTCTGGGTAAGGGTACCGCAATCGGCCTCGCTCAGGCTGGTCATAAGGTGATTGCCACCGTCGAAAACTGGCCGCAGGTCACCCAGTTGCGCGCCGATGCGGATGCCGCATGTGTCGATCTTGTGGTCGAGAAGCTCGACTATCTCAAGCCCGATGATCACGATACGGTTCTGCGCAAATATGGCAAAGAGGTCGATATCGCGGTGCTCAATGCCGCCACAGGACAGACTGGCCCGGTAGCGGAGGTGCCTGTCGATCGTATCCGCGAGGTCTTCGAGGTGAATGTCTTCCACACCCTAGAACTGGCGCAGCGCTTTGCAGCCATCTTCGTCAAGCGCGACAGCGGAAAGATCATTTTCACGTCGTCGATCGCTGGCTTCTGGATCCTGCCCTATCTTGCGCCCTATGTCGCGTCAAAACACGCGCTCGAGGCCATTGCACAGCTCATGCGACATGAGCTGGAAGACACCAATGTCAAGATTGCGACCATCAACCCCGGTCCGTACCGTACTGGCTTCAATGACCGCATGTATGACACGGTCGATCAGTGGTTTGAGCCAGGCGTAAACTTCAGCGACGAAGCTCCGCTGCGCGAAATGCAAGCGCAGATAGCAGGAGAAGACCTTCAGCTCGATCCGCAGCCGATGATCGACTTCATGGTCAATCTCATCCCGCAAGACGATCACAAGTTTCGCAACGTTTACCACGAGGGTTTTGTCGAAGATGTCAAGCAGTATCAGCTAGGTCTCTGGACGCAGCCGATGAAAGGGAAAGCGTAATTAGAACGCAACGTGAGCCGGAGACAAGTCCGGCTCATGGCAATAGGAGTTTTTTATACGACGACCGGTGATACACGCTATGACTATGTTCAAATTTGAGGTCGGACCGCCCTTTCTCTTAACATGAATACCAAAATATGAAGTAAATCTTTGTAATTCTTTAATTGCGCTAAATACAGATCGATATTGGAGAATAGACTTAGAAATCGCCCAAATAGAAGACAAGTCCGCTAGTTACGCGAGGTAATGATATGGCAGAGAACACAGCAGGAAATAAGCAACAAGGTGCCCGTGCACAGTTGAATTACCATTTGGATGACGGTAGCCCTTTGCAAATCCTGATTGACGCTGATGGCATTCCAGGCAAGCGAATTGATCCACCATTGGAAACAATTACCATCCATTTGGAGGACGTTAGAGACTCACTTCCCGTATTTAAGGATGGCGGGCTAGAGTTCACCGTATCACCTACTCAAGTGGAATCATTTGAACCACTTGAAAACATCAAAGCACAATATGACAACGAATCGGAAGCCTTGATTAAAAAGGTGACAGGTGCTTCCGAAGTCGTGATATTTGACCATACCATTCGGGTTGATGGACCGGGCGTCAGACCTCCTGCAAGACATGTTCATGGCGACTACAACGCGACCTCAGCTCTGAAACGCCTGAAGGACGTTCTTGGCGAAGAACAGGCTGCACAATGGGTCGAATCAGGTTTCGGTATTGTCAATATATGGCGCCCGATTGTGGGCCCAGTCCAGCGTGCGCCACTAGCCTTTATTGACCCCGCAACCATGGATGAGAAGGACTGGCTGGACATTGATATTGTCTACCCGGATCGAATTGGGCATATCATAGGCCTAAAGTACAGCGAACAGCACCGCTGGGTCTATTGGCCAGAAATGACGACTGATAATGCTGTCGTTTTTAACGTCTATAGCAGCACTGGCCTGGCACCAGTAGCGCACTCAGCTGCGGACGTCATTGGCACGCCAAAGGACGCCCCCACCCGCAAGAGCATTGAAACACGTTGCTTGGCCAAATTTGAGCGTTCGTAGCTGTGCATAACTTTGCAACAGAACCCTTGCACAGCTCATGCAACTCTAATTATGCATGTAACTAATTAGGGGAGGTTTACATATACTCAACGCTAATGGTATTCGTTATTCTATAGTTTGAAAGGCGCACATGGCGTTCCCTGGTGATACTTGAGTTGCCAACAAGTCCCTGTAAAAACCCAAATAGAACAACGTTTCGCATAATCACTAACTTCACCTGAGGCACTCACCATTGCTGACTCATACGTCAGAAGTTGAACTGATGGCTCAAGCTGAATGCATTGGTAACTTTGAGAATGAATACGCGTATTAGAAGGCTCTTCTGATGCCATCAATTGTTTAATCGACGTAAAATCATAACTGTTTCCTGATTTACCCACTTCTAAAAAACAGGGATGAATTAGACGATCAATATCCGCTTTACTTTGACGTATGTCGTACTGATGCAATTCGATCTCTTGTTCAATGAGAATATCCATTGAATCTCCCAAGCTAAAATGACAGGTAACACCGCATCAGAGGTGGCAACGTTATTCCAAGAAACTAAACATCCCCCCCCCCCCCCGAAACACAATAACCAACTGAACCGAGAAGCTGTTATGTGATGAGAGTGCTCTGAAACGCCTTGCTAGGCGAGCGCTGCCCAACGAAAGTACGGCCGCTGACCAACCATACGCTCAACGTCAGCACCTAGATTTTTGTAAAAATCGTGTGCTTTCACATTATTCGAACTCGCCGTCCACGCGATGTGCGATGCCTGTGCTATTTCAGCTTGGGCTTTCATCGCTTGCATCAGTTCACGGCCATAACCCTTCGACCTTTGCTCTGCAATCACGAAAAGATCGTCAAGCCAGATAGAAGGTTCGCCACTAAATGAAGAATACCGATAATGGAATAAAGCAAAACCCAGAACTTTACTCGCCCGTTCCAACAACAAAGCATGGGCAAATGGATAATCACCGAATAACGTGAGTTCAATTTTTTCTACCGTTGTAGAAATTTCACCGTTAAAGCCTTTCATACTTCGATCAAATTCAGCTTTCAGCGCAATGAGTTCTAACAATTTACCGGCATCTCGCCTGGTCGCTTTCCTTACGATCATTTCTTCTCCATGACTGAAAATTTGGTTGTCCGCTATCGCCCAGTGACATTATGCAACACGCGTTCCAGTTCACCTTTGAACAATAGGCTAGCTTCATATCTGTCGGATAAACAACAGGTTAGCACCAGATAACGCCAGAAAAGATGCACAAGCTCTGTTAAAACGCTTCGCCATGTGCGGTTTTGTGAACCATTGCCTCACATATATTCCAAGGATGGCGTATATAGAGATTGCGCACATTTCTAAGACCAAGAACGTTAAACCCAAAACAAAAAACTGTCCATTTACACTTGTGGAAACATCGACAAATTGTGGGAGAAACGCAGTAAAGATCAAGATGGCCTTGGGGTTGCCAGCGGCGAGTACAAACTCTTGTTTCGCTAAGCCTAAATGGTTACGATGGTTCTCTATTTCTGTCATTGGACTGGCTTCTGAACGCCAAAGTTGAAACGCAATCCACAGCAAGTAGGCTGCACCCAAAAGTTTTATCACGAGAAATAGGGTCTCAGATGCGTAAAGCACGACGGCTAAACCTGAAGCAGCGAATACGATCATTACTGTAAAAGCTGAAATCCGGCCAAGGCCAGCAATGAACGCAGACTTAAAGCCATAACAACGAGCATTGTTCATTGATAACAGGTTGTTTGGCCCTGGTGTCATATTGAGCGCAAAACATGCAGGGATAAAGAGTAATAACTTCCAGATTTCCACAATCGTTCCTCCATGAAAACGAACACCACCCGGCAGCGGTCTGTTCACACATCGCTAGCCGGGCCTTGTTATGTGCTCCGTGGGGCGAACATGATAATTGCCATCCCCAAAAGTGCCACACCAGAACCCACAAGATCCCAAGTGGTTGGGCGAATACCATCAACAGCCCACAACCATAAAATAGCCATGAAAATATAGACGCCTCCATACGCAGCATAAACTCTGCCTGCAGCGGTTGGATGTAAAGACAGCAGCCAAGCGAATACCGCAAGACTCAGTGCAGCCGGCAGCAGCAACCAAACCGATTTCCCCTCACGCAGATAAAGATATGGTAGGTAACAGCCAACAATTTCGGCGAAAGCGGTGATTAAAAATAGACCGACTGTTTTTACTTCCGGCAAAAGATAATTCCTCTGATTGATGACACATGATCAATGGCATGGACTCCTCTCATCAAGCTTTGCCGCACGAGGAAAGCCTGCTCATGCACGGGCACCCACCAAAGTGTCGGTAATATACTGCTTATGGCTATTGAGATATTGGATATCCGCTAAGTAAGCCAAATGATGCCCATCTTTGATATTTTCGATGAAAGCTTGGTTACCCTGACTGGCTTCATTGTACATATGGTCTACCAAAGCTTGTACTCTGTCCATCATTGCATCCACGAAAACCAGACGGTCTTTTTCTGGTAAACCATAAGCATCACAAAACTGCTTGGCTCGTACAGACTGAGATTGCAAGTCACCCATTGCATCATACTCGTGAGTTTTGAATGGAGCCCAGCAGTATACGGCATAAGCGATATCCCAAATTCTGGGTGCGGGATGTGCAGTATCAAAGTCAATCATGCCCACAGTTTCTGAGCCAATCAGCGTAACATTATAAGGCGCATAGTCTCCGTGACAGATAACCTCGATTGGCTCTCGACTGGGAAGCATCCACTCTAGTGATTCGTTCGAATGTTTTGATAGAAACGAACTGGATACATCATGAAATAAACGGAGGAGTTTAGCCGCAGAAGTCAGGGCTTCAGTCGTAGCAATATGACCTTTCAGCGGATCATTGAAAACCTCACCGTCAACATAAGACAAAATTTCATTTCCTTTATCATCGAAACCATCAGGCTGTGGGGCTGCATGAAAGCCACTTTCAGCAATATGTGACAATAAACAATGTACTGTTTCAGACCACTTGCTACGTGGTCGATAAATCTTATTTTCTGATCGAAAAATCTGACCTTCTCGCCCACCTTGAAGCTCTTCCATCGATATCCTTATGTGTAATTTATTTGTGCTTAAAACGCCGACTTAAGGGGCTGGAAACGCGACACCTTGACAGTCAATCTTGAGGCGTTTGTGATATGTAACGACCCAGATAATTTTTGATGAAATTTACATCAGCACTATAGAAGTCACTCAGTGGAATTTGGTGTGAGACACGCAATACCGATGCTGCCGCAGAACCTTCACCACTGAACCCTATTGCAACCCCAAATACCACGCGTTTGCGATCCATCTTTAACGGCTTGTTAGGAATACTAAGTACCGTGATACGACATAATTGCTATCAAGTTAGAGGGCTTAGCACTATTTGTTGTTAATACCCATTGCTCTAGAAATCTATTGCCTTGAAACAAAGTATAAGAAGTCGTAGTTAGACTACCTGATTGTACAATTATTTCTTTTTTGTAAGTAAAACCGCTACCGGCAGGGGGTAACCAGGCTTCCATACTTGCTTGTATTTTATCAATACTACCTTGATGAACAAAAACAGAACAAAGATTGTTGTTTAGCAAAACCAATCCAAATTTACCTTCGCTATTTTCTAAATACCATGCTCTTCCATCGTTACCTTTAAGGTAGTTTTCGGCAATTTCTTTAGGTGCAACTTTGAAGCCTTTTCTTTGCGCAGAGGTTTCTAGAGCCGATTCGTCTTGACGCCCCACAACACAAGTACCCATAAACAGTTGTATTGGTGTTGAT
This sequence comes from Photobacterium sp. GJ3, assembly GCF_018199995.1. Lineage (NCBI taxonomy): Bacteria > Pseudomonadati > Pseudomonadota > Gammaproteobacteria > Vibrionales > Vibrionaceae > Photobacterium > Photobacterium sp. GJ3. Next base: position 772,797 of record NZ_CP073579.1, read on the forward strand.
TTGCGTAAAGCAAGGCCTTGATCCTCTTGCGCTGTTGTTGCCTTACAGCCAACAACTGAAATTATAAAGGTCGCAAGAATATATAATTTAACTCGATTCATGTTCCGTATTCCTAAACACCATGTTAAGGGGTGAAGCACGCACTACGATGCCTCCGCATAACCACCTAACCTAAAGGTAACGTAACACATAGTAAAAATGTCACGCGTTGCGAATCCCTTTTGAACAGTTGGTTATGTTTCTAGCTCACGTTTGACGGCTAGGACTTCAGCCTCTGCGAGATCGTAAAACTTGCGCTTTGCCGTGGCTGCAACTGGGTTGTGTAGCTTCCTGATATTGTTCAATTTCCATGCTAACCAACCCTCTTCAAACGCCGACTCTTCACAACCTGAAAACTTGCAGTCTGCTTTGCTCCAAGGTGCGCAGGAAACGATATCAATGATAGCGACAATTTGACCCTCATAATCCTCATCCCCATCCTTTGTTAACCTTGTATTATTTTGTACCAGCGCTACGTTTCGCATTGGGAGTCGTTCTGGCATCCAAGATCTGATTTCCAATGATTTAGTTTCATTGGAAATCATGGTTCCCCATGGTTCAACTACGGATAAAGCTTTCAAATTTTCCTCCATGAAGCATAACGCCGCAGTAAGTAGTGAGCAACGCTCACCATGACACCTAACCCATTGTGCTGTAAATACTTAAGCCGATTTCATAGACAGGATCTTTAGCTCTAACCCCATATTTTAGATAGAAAAAAGGCTTCACTTATGATCTGATAATCGTCGCCAAACAAACAACCAGAATCAACCGTGAAGCCGATGACGATTATCTCTTTAAAAAAGCAACTGGTGCAATTCTTCGATGCCAGTTTTCTCGAAAAAACTGCAAGAAAGTGTGGTTTTACTCAGCGGGCCAGAGCAATTCAGCCTCAACAATTGGTACTCAGCCTTCTCGCGGCTTTGAGCAAGGGCAATTGCCACGCCATTGCCGACCTTCATCGCCAGTTCAACGGGATGTGTCTGAGTGAAAAGCAAAATGTGGCTTATAAGCCTTTTCATAACCAGTTGCGAAAAGATAGTTTTGCCGACTTTATGAAAGAGCTGGTCAAATTTGCAATAGTTCAGCTGTTCCAGAAGAGTTCGCGTTCAATGCCAGCAAATTTATCTCATTTCGACGATGTTATTCTGCAGGATGGCAGTTCTTTTCGAGTTCACGACGGACTTCGTGAGGTTTTTCCAAGCCGCTTCAAAAACTATCCTGCTGCGATTGAATGTCATATGACCATGTCGCTGTTTGACCAGTCACCAAAAACGATGACAGTAACGGCAGATACAGCATCTGAGCGGACGTACTTGCCCACACCTGGCAACCTAGAGAAAAAATTGCTTTTAGCCGATGCTGGCTATGTGGATTTTAGCTATTTCGAGCAACTTTCTCGTCATAACGGCCATTTTATCGTCCGTGGCGGTAAATCACTGAACCCAACAATTGTTAGTGCCCACAATGGCAATGGTCGGCGTTTACCAAGATTAATAGATATGAAACTCAAGGATATTAGCCGAAAAACTAACCGCTCCGAAGTTCTTGACCTGAGATGCAAGCGAGGAAAGTACGAGTTCCGGGTGGTGCGTCGATGGTTCGCTGAAGAAAAGCGTTTTTGTCTGTGGTTGACAAACTTGCCGACATCACAATTTTCAGCAGACGATATCATGGCGCTCTATCGGTGCCGATGGCAAATTGAGTTGCTATTCAAGGAGTTAAAGTCGCATACGAATTGGCGTCGTTTTGTAACGGCACAAAAAGCCATTGCTGAGGGGCTGATTTGGGCCAGTTTGCTAGCGCTGATTGTTCGGCGAAGTATTGCCATAACCAGCCTGCCGTCAGTATCTGTATTAAAAGCGGCAAAAAATGTTGATGTTTGGCTACTTCCAATATTGGAAAGCTTGATGCACCAAGCAAGGTCTGAAATATCAGGGCGACTGGAATGGGCTATGGTATATATATCAATGAATGCTCGCAAAGCAGCTCAGAGAAAATCCAAGAAAGACAGAACCTTAGATGGAATTTATGAAAAGCTTAATGCTTAAGGTCCTGTCTATGAAGCCGATTTAAACCAACATTGTCAGGGGTTGCGAATCTGTCTTCAACACTTTGTTATCCGTTTTTTAGAAACACACGCTGAACCTTATTAACACCAAATCCAATAGCTTCGTAAAACTCATGTGTGTCTTTTCTTAGTTCATTACAACGTACTCTAATATCCCCTTTATTTTTCTTTTGGGCATATTTTACGAGTGCTTTGCCGATACCTTTGCCACGTGCTTCAGGAGAAACAACTAGCCCACCAATTTCAAAGAAGTTCTCTGATGCAAGGCGCCGAGCATAGAAAAGGTGTAACCAGCCTAAAATTCGGCCATCTGATTCTGCGACATAAACCTGATCTTGAGCAGAATTCAGTAATTCTTGAAGCTTTGAAAGAGATTCGGAAGAAGATAACTCGGCATATCCAAGATATTTGGATACTTCATTAATGCCGAGAACATCCGATTCTGAAGCAGTTCTGATTATATGTTCCACTCTACGTTTTCCTTGTCTTTCATAACACCAAGTTCAGGTGTGAAGCACATAATACCGATGGCACCGCCGAGCAGTATAATCACAAAAACCAACACAGAATAAAAATGGTACGCGTGCCGAATCGCTCTTTAATTGTCTGTTGTGCGGTTTCCTAATACAGTAACTCATCAGCTTCAATACCAACATGATCGGGAGCTAAATATTGAGGAAATCTGACTGCTCGGATTGTATCGTGACCAAGTAACATAGCTTTGCACACTCTGTGCATCCCATCCATGACCCTACCTTTATGACACAGGAGGATTGGGTATGATAAATCAGCGTTCTGGATGAGTTTCGTGTGCTCTATAATGTTTCTACATGTTGGTTTTGCACCACCCAACTCGAACCAAAATTCTTCGTCTAACTCACTGATGTCAGCTAACGAAATTTCGATAACGGGTAAATCTTTAGCGAGTTCAATTAGCCGGAAAACATCCCACGATAGCAGCCCTTCATCAGAGCTTCGAAAATGATACTGTTGTCTCATGATTCTCCTTACTCCACCACGCCCAGTTCAGACGTGAGTGGCAACATCGATAAATCTAAGTCATTGTTCTGTAGATAACTAAATTGATTTCGACTCAAGTACCAAGCATTGCGAATCGCTTTTTAATTACTTATTATGTGTGTTACTCAAACTTGGCGATATGACATTGATACTTTCTCTCACGCCACCACCAAATCAATAAACTAAAAGGAATAGCACCCATCAATCCCCAGAAACCACTCATGAATATATCGGTCGTTTGCGCCCAGCCCCAAACCGTTTCAGATATAAAAACCGGTTCAATACTTTGCCCTACCATCACGCCTAAAATTGCTGGAAAAGAAGTGCGGACAACAAACCTAAGACTCCCCTGTTGTCGTTCTAGTTTCCACTTGGAAAGTTCGTTTTCCGAGCAGGGCGAGAGCACGTATGCTCAGTTTTTATCCAAACCTTGGATTCCCGCCAATATTACTTGCTCCAAATAGGCTATATTCATGGCAGCTATTTTTTGCTTGCGCCTGATACTCGCCTTTTTGCTTGTTTCTAATCGAAGCATGTTAAGCGCCATGTGACGCACACCAGCCAGGAGTTCGGCGGCATTGCCACGATAGATTTGGCAAGCATCTTCCTTCATCGTGACATCAAGCACCCAGTGCAACCGATTTTCGATTTCCCAGTGACCTCGGACTGCATCGGCAAAACCTTCGGGGGTGAGCACCGCAGAGCTAATGTAGTAGCGGTACTCCAGCGATTCTTTCCCTGCTGAGTCAATACGATAGCCAATAGCAACACCGACGCTTTGAAGCCCTTTCCAATCAGGGAAATCTGTCTTCAACTCCTGCGCTGGCATGACGTGGTATTCGCGCGCTTCAATACGCCCATGTCCGCGCTCGATGTCACACGCTGGGCTTTTTTCGAGCAATGGCGCCAACGCTTTTTGTACTGCTTTAGCCAGGCTTTTTTGGTTGCCTTTGACTGCTAATAGGTAATCGCCACCTTGCTCAACTATCTGCTTGGCGATATCGGTTTGACAGCCCATCGCATCGATAGAGACAAGACAACCTTTGATATCTAACAGCTTGAGCAGCTCAGGGATGGCGGTGATTTCATTGGACTTATCTTGGGTTTTAACTTGTCCCATGACAACGCCGTTGGCTGTCGCAAAAGCACTGACCATGTGGAGCGTTGATTGCCGATCTTCTCGGTTATAGGAGCTGCGTAACACCTTGCCGTCAATAGCAATAAGCTCGCCATTCGAATGGACGTTGGCTGCCTGCATCCATTTTAAAAAGCAGTCTTGAAACTGGTCAGGCTCAATGGAAGAAACAACCCTGGCAATCGTGTCATGGACAGGGATGCCCTGGCGAAAAAGTCCTTTGTCCTGTAGCCAATTGAGGTGAGCTTCGCCAAAGTCTTCGATATCTTCCCAGCCCTCCATACCGGCAATGGTGGCGCATACGGTCAGAAACAAAATGTCGAACAGTGGGTACGATATTTTTGCTGACTGCCGTGGGTCTTGAATCACTGAAAAGAATTGAGAAAAAGCATCGATATGCATCAGGAACTCCCGTAAAAAGGGGAGTATATGATCACAGCCAGCCTTGATCGTCAAACTGATCTATTTTGTTCAAAAAACGTTCGTGATCTTGCCCTGGTTTTCCGAGTCTTTCATTATCTCCTCCATGAGATATGCGGTATAAACATATAACGCAAAGCACACGGGCGGAAAGCGTATTAGCCTTTGACGTCTCAGCAGCCCAAGACTGCGATTGATCCGCCTTTTTATATAACATGCTACCTTTACCACCAACAAACATGCCTATAGCAACTAATACCGCCCCTATTGCGAATGTATGAAACCTAAATTGTGTCCAATCAAATGAATGATCATCAGTAAAAGCGAGCTTCAAGTAGACATCATCAGGCGATGATTGAAATGCATAAATTGGCAATAAATCTGCCATGAAGGCTGCAAAAGCGTACAAAAGAATCAAACAGCCGATGATCATCAATGTTTTATTCACTTGAACCTGCCTCTTGCAATTAACGCTGCGTTGCTTAGTAAACGCTGTGACCACCAAACCTAAATCATTGTGAATGCCTCTTCAACAGTATTCTATGTGTGAAGTGGTCAGCACACAAACTATCTAACTACCTTCACCAATGTTCAACTCATCGATTACATCTTCCCAAGCAGAACAGTCAACACCAAGAATATGACTAACTTTTCTCTTTTCTTCAATTGTTTAAGAGGGAGTCGATCGGATTCAGGACTATAACTGGACTTAGTGACAACGACTACTTCGCTATGTTTCATTCGTTAATTCCGTATGAGTGAATAACGCTTTGTTACAGCTTAAGCGTACACGTACTGCTCTAATCTTTTACCTCGATCATCAACTGTAATTGCTTTCACATAAACTTGGTGATTTTTTGCCATGTAGACTTGAAGATAAAACTCTTTAACGCATTCCAAGGTAACATTGTGACTAGCAGCATGCTTAGGCAACCATTCACGATAGTGACCGATTGATTTTCTGATTCTCGGAGTTAAACGAAAGAGTTCCTCTGTTTGGACGGGAATCCAAGAAATCTGAACTGGCTTACCTCGATTTAAGCGAGCCAAAGTGTATAAATCTTCGATAATAAATGTGCCGTCAACATAATTGCACCCACCGACGAATGAATGGGTAAAGTTATGAGCCATCGATTTAATTAACTTATACTTCATGCTACCCCTTGAATGATAACCCCTTGTTTAGTCGTAAGGTACGCTATACAAAAGCTTCTACACGATTGCGTAATCAAAATTTCACTGCAAACCCAGAACGCCATGCGTGTCGAATCTGCTTCAACAATTTGTTATATGTCGTTATTCGCATCGACTAGTTCACCAACATTGACTTCTGCGAATATAGGATTGCTTAACAACCAACGTTCTATCACCAAGCGCTCTTTCTCTGTTGGAGAATCATATCGATTATTAGATACCACAAAACAATCAAATTGTTCCTGACTAGATCCGCCACCAACAATTAAATTTTGACTTTCTACAAGATCAATAAACTCATCGATAAATTCCTCATAATCAGTTTCACTATGTTCCGTCATTCGACAGTTCACTGCAAAACCATATACTGTAAACTCACCACTGAATAATTTCTTTCTTAATCTTCTACTACGATTTTTCGTCATTTATCCTCCTAGGCATAATATGCTGAAAAGACTGGTAGCAAAACCAAAGTAAAGCTGCAGTTTTGACATCCATGTGATTTCCCCTGTTACAAAGCAGTTTCATTGCCAAAACTTCCACAACTTTTTTCCTTCTCTCTTTCGTTGACTTCCCATTTCTTAGCCATTCTAGAGAATATACTCTCTGCGTAGCCGAAGTTGGTAAAAGTCAGTTTCATCGTGTTTGGGATTCTTACGTACGAAAGCCCAACCATGACGCTTATAGAATCTGAAGGCTCTCGTGTTAGTTCGGCTCACGGAAAGTCCAGCATCCAAACAACCCGCTTGACTCAAAGTGCAGTGTAACCCAGAATTCGAACGTGCCTACCAACGGCTTCTGGCTGAAAGAAAGCCCATAAAAGCAACCATCATTGCATGCGTCAGGAAGTTGGTTGTCATCCTAAATTCTATGTTGTGCAATGGCATTTTATGGGATGCAAAATCAGCATGATCTTAACGATTGATGCCATAGTCGTTTGTTATGTGAATTTAGCAAGTTGTATGCTCCGTTAACGCCTTATATATTGCAGAAAACAAACTAACTTTCGTATCTTTCGGTTGCCTATACAACCATGATTCAACAATAGCCCACAGCCCATCTTGAACAGGCTTACCTACGTCATTCTTGGGTAAGCATACTTCAACTTTTGCTGTATCTAAGCTTTGTACAACTGCTGACATATATCCTTGACACCATTTATCTTGCGCCGAACATGAAGAGATTATCATCATAGGTTCAACTTCTAAGCCTCTTTCAAGTGCCTCCCTAATTAAATCTCGTCCATCGCTTGCGCTTGAACAACAAGAAATAGACATCATTAGCAAAAACAAATACTTCAAACTTTCACCTTTTCATATAACGAATGAGATGGAAACCCCTCATCAGGCTTTGCCACACTTGGTCAGTCTAATGACAAAATCACCGGAGGCCACCATGCCACCATCTGTCTATGGCATTGACTTAGCCAAACATCGCTTCAGTATCCATGGTGAGGATCACCAAGGCAAGCTGTTGATCCACAGAACAATATCACGATCAAAAGCTCTCTCGACATTTGCCAATATCACGCCAGCAATTGATGGGATGGAAGCCTGTTGCGCCTCTCATTACTGGGCCCGAGAACTGGCGAAGCTCGGCCATACGCTAAAGATCATCTGCATGGCACTTCAGCACCAATATCAATGCAAACCAAAAATGCCACGCGTACTGTATCATTCTTAATTTGTTTGTTATATGCCTTTACGACTTACCCAAATACTTCGATAAGAAGCTACTGACTTGCTCATGGCAAAGACCAATATCAACCTTTATACCTGCTTGCTCAAGGATAGTTATACCCTTGCCACGATTACGTTTGTCTGGATCAAGCATTGAAACCACAACATACTTGATGCCTGACTCAGCGAGAGTTTTTGCGCACGCAGGTGTACGACCAACAAAAGAACAAGGCTCTAAAGTGACGTAGGCGACTACACCGTCCAGTAACCCATCATATCAGGGCAAGATCACGAACGTTTTTTGAACAAAATAGATCAGTTTGACGATCAAGGCTGGCTGTGATCATATACTCCCCTTTTTACGGGAGTTCCTGATGCATATCGATGCTTTTTCTCAATTCTTTTCAGTGATTCAAGACCCACGGCAGTCAGCAAAAATATCGTACCCACTGTTCGACATTTTGTTTCTGACCGTATGCGCCACCATTGCTGGTATGGAGGGCTGGGAAGATATCGAAGACTTTGGCGAAGCTCACCTCAATTGGCTGCAGGACAAAGGACTTTTTCGCCAGGGCATCCCTGTCCATGACACGATTGCCAGGGTTGTTTCTTCCATTGAGCCTGACCAGTTTCAAGACTGCTTTTTAAAATGGATGCAGGCAGCCAACGTCCATTCGAATGGCGAGCTTATTGCTATTGACGGCAAGGTGTTACGCAGCTCCTATAACCGAGAAGATCGGCAATCAACGCTCCACATGGTCAGTGCTTTTGCGACAGCCAACGGCGTTGTCATGGGACAAGTTAAAACCCAAGATAAGTCCAATGAAATCACCGCCATCCCTGAGCTGCTCAAGCTGTTAGATATCAAAGGTTGTCTTGTCTCTATCGATGCGATGGGCTGTCAAACCGATATCGCCAAGCAGATAGTTGAGCAAGGTGGCGATTACCTATTAGCAGTCAAAGGCAACCAAAAAAGCCTGGCTAAAGCAGTACAAAAAGCGTTGGCGCCATTGCTCGAAAAAAGCCCAGCGTGTGACATCGAGCGCGGACATGGGCGTATTGAAGCGCGCGAATACCACGTCATGCCAGCGCAGGAGTTGAAGACAGATTTCCCTGATTGGAAAGGGCTTCAAAGCGTCGGTGTTGCTATTGGTTATCGTATTGACTCAGCAGGGAAAGAATCGCTGGAGTACCGCTACTACATTAGCTCTGCGGTGCTCACCCCCGAACGTTTTGCCGATGCAGTCCGAGGTCACTGGGAAATCGAAAATCGGTTGCACTGGGTGCTTGATGTCACGATGAAGGAAGATGCTTGCCAAATCTATCGTGGCAATGCCGCCGAACTCCTGGCTGGTGTGCGTCACATGGCGCTTAACATGCTTCGATTAGAAACAAGCAAAAAGGCGAGTATCAGGCGCAGGCAAAAAATAGCTGCCATGAATATAGCCTATTTGGAGCAAGTAATATTGGCGGGAATCCAAGGTTTGGATAAAAACTGAGCATACGTGCTCTCGCCCTGCCCATCATATGCATTGAGTGCTTGTACTTCGGCATGGTTTCCTCCAATGGCTTGAGTATACCCCTCAGAGACCACCATATTATCTTTAACAAAAACGCAGCCAACAGGTGGATTTGGAACACAATCAGGCAAAGCGCTTTTAGATATTTCTAAAGCTCTCAGCATATACTTTTCTGACATTATTCCGCATTCCTTGTTCTGGCATTTAACGAATGAAATGGACTCCCCCTTATCAGGCTTTGCCACACTTGGACAAAATCACGGAGGCCACCATGTCACCATCTGTCTATGGCATTGACTTAGCCAAACATCGCTTCAGTATCCACGGTGAGGATCACCAAGGCAAGCTGTTGATCCACAAATCAATATCCCGCCAGCAATTATCGGGAGGGAAGCCTGCGGAGCCTCTCATTACTGGGCCCGAGAACTGGCGAAGCTCGGCCATACGCCATAGATCATGGCGTGGAAGTATGTGGCACCTTCAGTATCAGACCAGTTCTACACATAGCGATGTTTTGCTATGCAGTGTAACCCTGTTTTTAAAGGCACGTATCAACGACTTCTTGCTGAAGGAATACCCGAAAAGTGGCGATCATTGCATGGGTCAGGAAAATAGTTGTCATCCTAAATTCTATGTTGTGCAATGGCATTTTATGGGATGCAAAATCAGCATGATTTAACGATTGATGCCATAGTCGTTTGTTAGAGTTTTGCTATCGTCGTACTGCTATTAACAAACATCAGTTGCTCAACGACTCTAAACTCTGCAACTTCGTAATTGAGCGACGCCTCGAAAGCAGTGTGTATTTCTTTAAATTTTGGTTCTGATGCTACCCGTCCACATAAGTCTAAGTATTCCCAGTACAAATCTACTTTTTCAATAATGTACTTGTGAGACTTACCGAGAAGGAAATAGCACACCCTGCTGTCCCAAATAGCATAAACACTTGGGTTTACGAAATGTAGAAGTTTTGAAACACCAACAAGCGAGTTGTTTACCAGTAATTTTAAAGCAAGAATTTCATCAGTTGAAATTCGTTCAGGCAACTTTGCTTTGTTTAGTATATTCAGCGATTCTTCAAAGTTATTCGACTTGAAGTTCATGATTGTTGGCATCCACCCATAAGTGAAATTTGCACCAATAACCAAGTCTTGCTCTGTAAGAATATCCTTGTCACTAAAATACTTTACGAAGTGACGATAAGAACGGTGATATGTGTGCTCAGGGTCTTCTCTTGTCAAAGAGTCAGAGAACCTCAAGATATCTTTAATTTCAATGTTCTTCATAGTTTCCTAAAAATTCTAACGAATGACATGCCCTCCACCTCATCTGGCTTTGCCACACTTGGTCAGTCTGATTACAAAATCACGGAGGCCATCATGTCACCATCTGTCTATGGCATTGATTGAATCAAACATCGCTTCAGTATCCACGGTGAGGTTCATCAAGGCAAGCTGTTGATCCAAAAACAATATCACGATCAAAAGCTCTCTCGACATTTGCCAATATCCCGCCAGCAATCATCGGGATGGAAGCCTGCGGAGCCTCTCATTGCTGGGCTCGGGAGCGTGCCGAATCTGCTTGACTGTTTGTTTTGCACTCAACTGACATGGGCACATGAACTCGGCTTAGTTACTTTATTCTTGAACTATCGACCATGCTTAATCTTGTTCAACTCATCTTTAAGAAAATGAGTTTTCTCTAGGTCCACGCCATGAATGTTTGCTAAAGCACATATATAGTAAAGAACGTCATACAGCTCTTCCGCAATGCTCCCCTTGAGATCCGAAATTTCGGGTTGTCCAGTTTTTTCTTTAAAGATTGATTCAGAAAGCTCACCGACTTCTTCGACTAATTTAAGAAAGTATTTGTGTGCTAATTCTGGGTTGTGATCAACCGTTTTAATATAGCTTTGCAACTCTGATAATGTCATAAAGTCCCTATTAATCAATTTTATGTACTGGCGCATAACGCCGCATCAATGGGCGACAATGCTCTACCAAAAAACCAAACCATTTCGCCTTAGACACTAAACCCTAATTAACACTGAAAGCGTCAGGAGTCCCTCTTAAACGTATAGTTAGGTTCATTTATTTGCTGAGCGTACTGCCTTTTCAATTTTTTCCCTGTGTTTTATTTCCCATTCAGATAACGTCAATAAAGCTTCTGCATTTGCTTTCTCTGAGGCTAATTGATATACATCATCTAATCTCGACTGAGGGATAACAACAATGCCTTCGACATCAGCAACAACAATATCTCCTGTTGAAACTCTGACACCTCCACAAGTGATGGGAGCACCAAGCTCTGAGTACACATCTTTTTTCCCAGGGACCGGATATAAACCCTTCGCAAAAACAGGAAATTGCATATTCTCAATGTCGCTTAAGTCCCTAATTACACCATCAATAACGAAACCTTTTATCCCTCTTCGCTTAGCGACTGCGCATACATTACCTCCCGCAACCGCGTATTCGTTGTCCACACCATCAACGATAACAATAGAACCTTTAGGAGCTTCGTATATGGCCGAGTGGAGCATTAAATTGTCTCCTGAAGCCAACTGAACCGTAAATGCTTTTCCAAATATTCTAGGTATTCTCTGCCAAATAGGACGAATACTGAAATCCATAAAGTGTTCACGACTTAATACGTTCCCATAGTCTGTTGTCGCTAATTTTGAAAAATCCTGTTTCACATTTAAACTCCATATTTAAAATAAATCTAACGCATTGCACTGCGAGATTATTTATCATTTATTAACCTTGTTAAAAACTCGATACCACCTACCCTATTTTTTCTAAGGATATCTATCACTATGTCTCCTTGAGGAGTATTTTCTATGGTAATACTCTCTTGAAATTGCCACTCTGAATTTGGTTTATTCGGATTTCTTTCGTTCACAAAGTAAGTGTAATAGTCATTTCTTGCTTTTGCTCTAGTACACTTTCATAGACAGGACCTTAAGCATTAAGCTTTTCATAAATTCCATCTAAGGTTCTGTCTTTCTTGGATTTTCTCTGAGCTGCTTTGCGAGCATTCATTGATATATATACCATAGCCCATTCCAGTCGCCCTGATATTTCAGACCTTGCTTGGTGCATCAAGCTTTCCAATATTGGAAGTAGCCAAACATCAACATTTTTTGCCGCTTTTAATACAGATACTGACGGCAGGCTGGTTATGGCAATACTTCGCCGAACAATCAGCGCTAGCAAACTGGCCCAAATCAGCCCCTCAGCAATGGCTTTTTGTGCCGTTACAAAACGACGCCAATTCGTATGCGACTTTAACTCCTTGAATAGCAACTCAATTTGCCATCGGCACCGATAGAGCGCCATGATATCGTCTGCTGAAAATTGTGATGTCGGCAAGTTTGTCAACCACAGACAAAAACGCTTTTCTTCAGCGAACCATCGACGCACCACCCGGAACTCGTACTTTCCTCGCTTGCATCTCAGGTCAAGAACTTCGGAGCGGTTAGTTTTTCGGCTAATATCCTTGAGTTTCATATCTATTAATCTTGGTAAACGCCGACCATTGCCATTGTGGGCACTAACAATTGTTGGGTTCAGTGATTTACCGCCACGGACGATAAAATGGCCGTTATGACGAGAAAGTTGCTCGAAATAGCTAAAATCCACATAGCCAGCATCGGCTAAAAGCAATTTTTTCTCTAGGTTGCCAGGTGTGGGCAAGTACGTCCGCTCAGATGCTGTATCTGCCGTTACTGTCATCGTTTTTGGTGACTGGTCAAACAGCGACATGGTCATATGACATTCAATCGCAGCAGGATAGTTTTTGAAGCGGCTTGGAAAAACCTCACGAAGTCCGTCGTGAACTCGAAAAGAACTGCCATCCTGCAGAATAACATCGTCGAAATGAGATAAATTTGCTGGCATTGAACGCGAACTCTTCTGGAACAGCTGAACTATTGCAAATTTGACCAGCTCTTTCATAAAGTCGGCAAAACTATCTTTTCGCAACTGGTTATGAAAAGGCTTATAAGCCACATTTTGCTTTTCACTCAGACACATCCCGTTGAACTGGCGATGAAGGTCGGCAATGGCGTGGCAATTGCCCTTGCTCAAAGCCGCGAGAAGGCTGAGTACCAATTGTTGAGGCTGAATTGCTCTGGCCCGCTGAGTAAAACCACACTTTCTTGCAGTTTTTTCGAGAAAACTGGCATCGAAGAATTGCACCAGTTGCTTTTTTAAAGAGATAATCGTCATCGGCTTCACGGTTGATTCTGGTTGTTTGTTTGGCGACGATTATCAGATCATAAGTGAAGCCTTTTTTCTATCTAAAATATGGGGTTAGAGCTAAAGATCCTGTCTATGAGTACACTTTAGCAGCGCGTCTCGGAGCCAAGGGTACTCCGAATTTCGATACTCAGACGATTCGATCAGCCACGTTGGGTCATAGTCTTTCCATCGTTTAAAGATCATTTATTCCTCTGCTGAATTCACATAATGAATGACATGCCTCCCCCTCATCAGGCTTTGCCACACTTGGACGAAATCACCGGAGGCCATCATGTCACCATCTGTCTATGGCATTGATTTAGCCAAACATCGCTTCAGTATCCACGGTGAGGATCACCAAGGCAAGCTGTTGATCCACAAAACAATATCACGATCAAAAGTTCTCTCGACATTTGCCATTATCCCGCCAGCAATTATCGGGATGGAAGCCTGCGGTGCCTCTCATTACTGGACCCGAGAACTGGCGAAGCTCGGCCATACGCCAAAGATCATGGCGTCGAAGTATGTGGCAGAAATCTCCAGTTTAGACTGTCTCAGCATAGGGGAAGTGGACATTTGCTCTTTGGTAAAACACCCGCCACCTAAAATTGAGCCTTCAGGGACTTCTTCGAAACTATTTAGATCGCAATCTTCTTTTTCTGCGAAAAATGTAACGTCCATACTCAATCCTTTAGGTATTTATAACGCCTTGCTAATGGGCCGCCGAAGCAACACGTAGGCTGTCCCGTGGAAGCCGCGCCTTTTGCGGCCGGAACGTAATTGAGAAACTTGTTAGTTGTAATATGGCTCCATGACCATTGAAACTTTAAACTCATCAAAAATACATATACTTAAGATACACGCTCCAGTCCAAACCCTATCATCATCCAGGATATAAACAAACGTATAATAAAATATATTCTTATTTTCACCATGGGAGTCGTTTCTATCAAATAAGCCAAGAAGTTCTTCATGCTTTTCTAAATCTTCTTGCTCAGCATCTTCTTTAATCAAGAAGTGAGGAGCAATACTAACCCTACCTTTCCACACCTCTTTTTCATGGTGGTAATACAACCCTCTAGCAAGGCTACCAAAAAAACCATATACCCGCTCTAAATCAATTTCATGAGAAACAGAAGAAATAGTAATATTATTTGGTAAAACAATAATTGCAGGCTCAGGGTTAGCCTCAACGGTCTTTTTTAACCTTGAATTTCTAGCTATAGCTCTTTCACTTGATGATTTAACTTCATCAAGATCCTTCCTAAGCATCAAATCAGCAGACCTGCCAAGTACTATTTTCACATATTCGTCGTCTTTAGATTTATCTCCATTATGTTCATCGCAAGAAGGAACCGTAAAAAGATGATCTCTATTATCTTTCGGAAAAAATGCTTTTGGTGGTATATGCTCTTTGGAGGTGGCTTTTTCTCCACAGAAGTAGCATATATTTTCAATATTACTCATTGGCTTCCTTTGCAACTAATGCCGCAAGCAGCTGCGGCTTTGTAATGGATTTTATCGGTAGCGTTTAACCGCAAAAAAAGGAACGGAAAAGCCGTCAGACTGGCTTGCTTTGTGATGCATTTTTTCGGGCCAAATCTCTAATGAATTCAACCCCGTCTCTTGTGATTCCATTATCGAAATATCCGTGTCTTTCCAAATCATCTAAGTATTGATGAGGTACATCGCTTAACATTTCATCAATTTTCTTCTTAAGACCGATAGGACTTAAATGAAATACACGCTCAATTCCAATTCCCTTAATGATCCGATGAAATGTATATCTTTCTAAACTAGAATCAAAATCATCGCGATTCTCTCGGTTTTTTAGACGATCTATAAAAAGACGCTTGTTCATCTTGTTTAATTCACGCTGCAAAGACTCTAGCTCTCTTTCTTTTTCTGCTAGCGCCGAAAGAATATTTTCTTTCTCTTCCTTCTCAAGCTGTGACCTTTCAATAAGATTGCTTACAATCTGATTTCTTTCTTCAATCACTTTTTCAATCTCTTCCTTTTCACCTTTAATTTTTTGTTTTGTTTCTTCGGTTTCACCATTTTGATACGGAGCACTTTGAAGTTGGCTTCTCATGGCCGCATAGCCTTCATCGAGATTTCTCAACTTCTCACCGAACCCACTTTCAATTTTAATGAGAAGCTGCGCTATATCTTTAGTGAAGTTATATGTATTGTCGTAAAAAGTGTTGCTGGTCTCTGTTGCCTTGAAGTAAAAGAGAGCAGCTAGCCCTACTGAAAACAACGCAAGAAGTAGTGACAATAAAGTGGGGAAGTCCACCGTGAGATTAATTGGTGTCAAGTAAACTTTATAAGAGATGACACCCACTACCATTATGGTGGAAATAGCTTTTACCCAATCCCACAGCGCTAACCTTTCTTTAGCTATTTTATTCTCCGACACTACTGATCTCCTTTTTTATTGCACAACATTTTATTCAACGACACCAAGTCGAATAACTCTGTCATATAACTCTTTCAATCAGAAACAACTTAAGCAGTTGATTATATTGAACTAAATACGCTTAAATAGATAAATCTATCAGTAAGATACGCGACATCATGTCGTATATCCTACTCAATCCACTTCTGCTAACCAACTGATATATCATACTTTTCTTGTATTTTATGACTGACCCCAAAAATCAGCGTCGCTTCGTCCTGTGAGAAAAGCGACATCGGTCGCTTAGCCGATACCAAGAAGCCATAGAATCGAACTCGCTCTATGGATTTCCGGCTGCGCGGGGATGACAGTAAATCATTGAATTATAACTAAATTACATGAATTTTGGCGTGTATCTTAAAAGCAGGAATCAAAAGTTCGATACAGGCCTCTCCCTCAGGGAAAAATTCAGGACGAATTTTTAGGTTGTCGGCGCCGGGAGCGCCTACAACCGACCCGAACCGCACCAGAGAAGAAAAAGGCATTTCTGGGTACTCTTTTTGCCTCAAAAGAGTACCTGGCGCGCATCAGAAAATCCCAAGACAACCACGAAACCCAATACGCGACAAACCTACCCAACAACAAGAATTGCACTTACTGTAAAGATCGACAAAGCAAACTGACATTTGGTTTTGCACCAACCCAGAGAGAAATTCAGGACGAATGTTTCGGTTGTCGTCACCGGGCGTGTCTACAACTGACCCGGACGACACTTATAAACAGAAAGGCATTTCTGGGAACGCTTTGTACCAGCAAAGCGTACCTAACGCGCTGAACGGAATACTGAATGAACCACCGGACTTAAGCGCGACAAATATACGCCCTCGAAGAGCTCAGAAATAACTTAAGTCCGATATAAAACCTTGATGATGTGGTACCCAAACTTGGTTTTCACCGGGCCGATTGGCTCGAGGACTTTGCCGGTGAACACGGCTTTATCAAAGGCTGGAACCATGGCGCCTTTTCGGAATTCGCCTAAGTCGCCACCACGCTTGCCAGACGGGCACGTGGAGTATTTCTTTGCCAATGTCTGGAACTTGGCGCCTTTTTTCAGCTGTTTGAGAATGTCGTCAGCCTGTTCTTTGTGTTTCACCAGAATGTGCAGTGCTGCTGCGGTAGAGGCCATGATGCTCGCCCTTTCGTGTTTGAATCTGTTTGGGCGGCAAGTGTGCGACAAATCACAACAACTGGCAAGTGTTCACGCAAACCCGGCTCACGGCCAGAAGATCAGGTTGACCATACGCAGAACAATACCCAGAACGACGGCTGCAACCCCGAAGCGGTAAAAGTTGTATTCTTTCGCCGTCATACTGACTCGTTTATAAAACATCGTGACCAATCCGCCCCAGTCTTTGGTTCGGCGACCATAATTCGCCATGCTGGTGAGGATCAACAGTAACCCGACGATAAGCAGTGTCCATTCGGCTGTCTTTGCTATGATTTCCAACATGCTGACTCCTTTACTGCGCATGAGCATCAATTCACGCGATTACTTTGATCAAGAAGCGGCGCTCACGCTATTAGACCATGGTGGCATAGCAAAATAAGCGGGATCCAGATCACCGAATCACATGCACATCGGCTGGCTTTGGTGTAAACTCCTGCCCCCAATGTATTTAGCCAGTGATATCGAGAATTTATGGACTTACTGGAAGCCAGACTCAAAAAAATCGACCGACGCAATTACCGCAGCTATTCCAGCCTGCGTGGTCAGTACAACTTTGTTGATTACGATTTCTTTATCGATATCCCGCAATCGGATCCCTTCGCACCAGCAACCCGCGTTCGAGCGCGGCGCCAGTGGTCGCTGACGGATCTGGCCTGGCTGAAAGATCAGTCGGCGGGTTATCAGCGTGCGGCGCGCGATTTTATCGCCCGTCAGTTTGCTGAACTGGCGAAAGAAGTCAACGAGATCCAGATCGATCGGCCGGGACAGGCTGTTCTGGATCGCACAGCAGTCGTCTTTGATGACGATGCCATTGAGCTGCGTTTTCGTGTCGACCTGCCCGCGGATGGGCGCACCATCATCGCCAAAAAAACACTGAGCCTGCTGACATTCACACTGCCGAAAATTATTCGTCGTGCCACCATTGCGCGTGAACTGCCGATGGACGAGCTGCGCCGTCACTGTGAAACCGTCGAAGATCAGGTCGCGCTGCGCGCGCAATTAAAAGACAACAACCTGATTGCCTTTGTGGCCGATAACAGTGTTCTGCCTCGTCTGGCGGGTAACAGCGATCAGCCCATGGCAGATGCCGTGCCTTTCCGCAGTCCGGAAGAACTGGCGATCGAACTGGAAGCACCGCACGCAGGGAAACTGCGCGGCATGGGTATTCCAACCGGCATTACCATGATTGTCGGCGGTGGTTTCCATGGTAAATCGACCTTGCTGAATGCTGTTGAGAATGCGGTCTATGATCACATGCCGGGAGATGGTCGCGAATATATTGTGACGGATGAAACGGCGAGTAAGATTCGTGCCGAAGATGGCCGTTGTGTGCACAGTGTGGACCTCTCCCCGTACATCAGTAACCTGCCGATGGGCAAAGACACGACTTGCTTCAGCACGCAGAATGCATCCGGTTCGACGTCACAGGCAGCCTGGCTGCAGGAATCACTGGAAGCCGGTGCGCAAACCCTGCTGATCGATGAAGATACGTCTGCTTCAAACTTTATGATCCGCGACGAGCGCATGCAGGCGCTGATTGCCAAAGACGATGAGCCGATTACTCCGCTGGTTGATCGGATCGCACTGCTGCGTGATCACCTGAATATCTCGGTGATGCTGGTCATGGGCGGCTCAGGTGACTATCTGGACGTGGCCGATACCGTGATTCAGATGCACAACTATGAGGCAGTTGATGTGACCGCCAAAGCGAAGATTGTTGTGCAATCACACCCGACTCAGCGCCAGCCGGAAGGCAGCGATACCATTGAGCGGCCGCGTACCCGTCAGTTGAATCGCTCTGGGTTGCAGGCGCAGCTTGAAGATGGCAAGTTCCGGATTCAGGTGAAGAATAAACAAAGCCTGCGCTTTGGCCGCGAGTTTGTCGATTTGCAGGCGCTTGAGCAAATTACCGACGCGAGTCAGCTACATGCGACAGGCTGGTTATGGTGTCAGCTGGCAATGATGAAAGGCTGGGAAAAACAACCCGTGAAAGCCTTCGCCAACATGCTGCATGACGACTGGTTCCGTAGCATGCCTCATTATGGCGACTTCGCGAAGCCTCGCGTTGTCGATGTGATGGCTGTGCTGAACCGGATGCGTAAAGCCGAATTCAAGTAAGCTCAGGTACGCTAGCACCTTTTCAGACGGGCATCCTTTGTATGCCCGTTTTTTTCGTCTTCGTTTCAGTTGATGTGCTGAATGCTCCCTTCCGGAGCAGCAGTGATCAAAAAACCGCTGGCCGAAGCACAGCGGTTTTTTACATTCATGTTGGTTCCGGTGCCGAACTGATACCAACCAAAGTCAGTCAATGATCAGAAATAGCGCAGGAAAAATGTTTGAGAACAAGGCAGATTTTCAGACAAGTCCTGATTCTACAATCAAAAAATCTAACGAAGTTATCGAGCATTTGAACAAGCTAGGATGACCAGTGATTGACTGCGATTGGTATTATTAGCTGTCCGGATAACCTTGCGGATTTTGGGACTGCCAGCGCCAGGTATCGGCTGTCATCTGCTCAACCGTGCGGTTTGCGGTCCAGTGCAGTTCCCGCTTCGCTTTGCTTGGATCCGCCCAGCATTCTGCAATATCACCCGGACGACGTGGCGCTATCTGATACGGCACCGCTTTATCTGCGGCTTTGGCAAATGCTTCAACCATCTGCAGCACACTCAGACCATTGCCTGTGCCCAGATTATAGACATGCAGGCCCGCTTCCTGACCTTTGTGCTGCAATGCTGCGATATGACCGTCAGCCAGATCGACAACGTGGATGTAATCACGCACACCCGTGCCATCAACCGTCGGATAATCATTCCCAAATACAGACAGATGCTCACGCCGACCCACGGCAACCTGCGCAATGAAGGGCATCAGGTTATTCGGAATTCCTTGCGGATCTTCACCCATTTCACCGGACTCATGCGCCCCGACCGGGTTAAAGTAGCGCAGCAGCGTAATGCTCATTTCAGGATGTGCGTGCTGGATATCCCGCAGACACTCTTCGACCATCAGCTTGCTTCGGCCATAAGGGTTCGTTGCGCTGGTCGGGAAAGATTCCAGAATCGGCACGCTGGCCGGATCGCCATAAACGGTCGCGGATGAACTGAAAATAATGCTGTTGACGCCCGCTTCACGCATCGCTTCAACCAGTACTAAGGTGCCGTGAACATTGTTATCGTAATATTCCAGCGGCTTCTGAACGGATTCTCCAACGGCTTTCAGACCGGCAAAGTGAATCACAGCCTCGACATCATTTTCACGGAAGACACGGTCCAGAAATGCGCGATCACGAATATCACCTTCATAAAATGCAGGTCTGACACCCGACAATGTTTCAATTCGCTCCAGGACGGTTTTCTTACTGTTATAGAGGTTATCGACAATAATCGGGGTCATACCGGCTTCAATCATTTGTACACAAGTATGACTGCCGATGTAACCCATGCCGCCTGTGACCAGAACGCGCATAATCTTCTCCTTGTTTGGTCTTGCTTGTTATGCCAACTGCGCTGAAGTATATCAGAGAGTTATACCAATCTATCAGCGTTCTGTTTGTTTGCTCTGATTCTGACCAGCGCTGTGTATTGGCACCGCTTTGATTTCAATCGCTTTCAATCGCTGTTATGTTGGCAGCAATAAATTCAGATTGAATGATCGAGGCTTCATGACAGCACAAACGCTCTGCCAATGGAAAGGCTTTTCCGTCGAGCAGGACACCCATCAGTTACCGGATGGACGGGACATCACATTTACAACCGTTCGTCATCCGGGCGCAGTGGTGATCGTCCCGATCACAGACTCAGGAGAACTGGTTCTGTTACGGCAGTATCGCCCGGCCATTGGCCGATGGATTCTGGAGTTCCCCGCCGGCACGGTGGAAAAAGGGGAAGACTTGCAAATCTGCGCGCAGCGTGAACTGGCAGAAGAAGCCAAATTTGCGGCTGGACACTGGCAACCGCTGGGGGAACTCTTACCTGTTCCGGGTTTTTGCGACGAAGTTCAGCACATTTTTCTGGCCACTCAGTTATCACCTGCGGAAGGCGAACTGGATGCCGATGAAGTGCTGGAAGTACTCACCTTACCCGTCAGTTCCTTTTTAGAAAAAGTGGCCGGGAATGAGATTCAGGATGCAAAAACTCTGGCTGTATTTCTGAAAATGCAAGCATTAGGATGGCTCCCCCGCTCCTGAATCGGTTCAGCTCGCTTTTTATAGTTAGCTATATAGCGAACAAATATGCCATCATTTAATTTGTTAGCCATATAGATAACTTTTACGGGTGCAACTATACTGTTTGTTCAAACGCGAACAAGGAAACCCGATGTCCAGCAGAGCAGAAATCGGCAACACTATCGCCAAAACAAGGAAAGCATCCGGTGCGACCCAAAAACAAATGGCTGAGCGCACCGGCATCAACAAAACAACCTTGTCAGAAATCGAAAATGGCCGGTTCACCGGCTCGCTTGATATTTTCGAACGGTATCTGGATGCCGTAGGACTTCAGTTAGAGGTCACCCCCAAACAGCATCAGTTACCCAACTGGGATGAACTCGACGAGCTCTTTGGGGAAGACTGACCATGACACTCGCACAACTGCCAGGGAAAATTGAACAGATCACAGTTTGTCTTGAAAATGATGCGCTTGGCGTGCTGACCCATGGCTCGGTGCACCATTACCAGCCGACACAAACGCAACGACATGTCTCGCTGACCATGACCAAGCCAAATCTGGATGGGTATTCTTCCGGGGCACTCCATCCGGTGTTTGCTCAGAACTTACCCGAAGGATTTAACCGGCGTTTCATCGCAGAAAAACTGGCACGTTATGCCCGGGTCAATGATATGTACCTGCTTGCGTTACAGGGTCACAACAGTATCGGCATGCTTGCTTATCAAAGTGACCTGAAACTTCCGGAAGCCGAATCCGTCAGCTTATCCGACATCCTGACTTATCAGGGAAGCACCCCGCTATTTCCTCAGCTGCTGGAAAAATATTATCTGAGGAACGCGCTGGCCGGTGTCCAGCCGAAAGTCAGTATTCCGAGAACAGACCGGACCGTTGAGCAGAAAGATCTCATCGTGAAATCTTTCGACGAAGAATTCCCATTACTGACCGTCAATGAATACGTGTGCATGGAAGCCGCAAGATTCTGTGGTCTTGCTCCGCCGAACACCTATTTATCGGAGAATCTGGAAACCTTTATTGTGGAGCGGTTTGATAAACCAGAAGGTCAGCGTCTCGGTTATGAAGACTTCACCACGTTGATGAAAAAGCCAAACCATCCGGATGCCAAGTATTCCGGCAGTTACGAGACGCTGCTGAAAGCAACCCACTTATATACCAACAGTCTGGATGAAGTGGAAAAAATGTATCGCTATATTGTATTTAATTGCCTGATCGGCAATGGCGATGCGCACCTGAAAAACTTTGCATTGCAATATACACAGGACATGAAACACATTTTTGTGTCTCCGCCATTTGATATCACGCACACCCTGATTTACGACACCATTGACAACAAAATGGCTCTGAAACTGGCCAACAGTAAAGTGTTTCCCGACAGAAATCACTTACTGAAACTGGCCGAATCCACCAGCTTCCGAATCCGGCATGCGGCACACATCATCGATGCAACTGCTCAGGGCATTCTGGATTATCTGCAGCACGCCCATGAAGCCGAACTCATGCCCGGTCTCAAAACGTCCATTGAAGCGGCGGTATCTCAGGCCATGGCATCAGGCTACAGTACGAAATCCTACCGGCATGATAAGAAACGAAAGTTTGAATAAAGCTATATAAAGCCAGTCATAACCTGTATTTCCTGCTGCTTCATCGTTTCCGGGCACTCCCTATCCTAAGTCAATATACCCTTCACTGAATAACAAAACTTTGTCAATCCTTACACCTCAATCGCATTATTTATACGAAATTAAGAAGTTAATCAATAAATATCATATAGTGCAACAGGCAAAGCAGCTGATGGCTAAAACAAAGGCCATCATCTGAAAAAACAAATAAAGTAAACACAGTGAGGGCATTTCAAGTTATTCACTATACATCGTCAGTAGTATCGATGTTCTTAAATTCATCACATACACTAGGGATCAAATCATGACTCATTTAGACAATAAAAAAAATATTATACTTCCGCATGGATAATCAGTGATTCAGCTGAATCAGCCAGAGCACTTAAATCTTTTCTGATTCAGGAAAACATTCGATTTAAACAATACAAAACTAGCGAAATACACGGTATTCAATACTTACACAGTCCAGATATTGTTTTCATTGACACCGATACGCTTTCATTTGAGCAAATCAAACAAATAAAGTATGGATTAACCTTTCATCTTCAGGTAAAAGATGAAAAATCCCCCGTATTCCTGGCCATCATTGAAAACAAATATCCACATAAAAAGCAATTGTTTGATTTAGGAATAACAGACTACATTAGTTCCCCTTTCATCGACAAAGAACTCCGATACAGAATCGCTCATCTCCTCAGTACAAATTTCAAACCAGAATTCAATTATGAATACCATGGAAACACAGCAAAATATCTGACTCAAACCGAGGAAGCATTACTTCTGGACAAAAATTATCAGTTAATTGAAAAGTGCGTCGAGATTTTAACCAATTCATTATCCGATGAGATCAGACTTGAAAATCTCTGCAGGACATTAGGGACGAACAGGAATAAAATCAATCAAGTATTCAAAGAGTATTTAGGAATGACCGTTTTTGAGTGGATCAGAAACCAGAGAATGAGAAAAGCAGCTGAACTTCTGGAAAGCTCTTCACTCAATATTGTGCAAATTGCAGAACAGGTTGGTTATATGGATTCAAACAATTTTTCAACCGCTTTTAAAAGAGCGTATCAAACCAGTCCCAGCCATTTTCGGCAGAACTACAAAAAATACAATTCATTAAGAAAAAATGAATCATAATGCTTTCAATCGTTGAATCTCAGCACGAAACCCAACTCTTATCAGAATAAGATCTTCATCAAGCCACTTTCAATGAGAGTGGCTTGCATTGAAAGTAACTTCATCAAACCGCACCAAGAAATAACTCGTTACACAGCAGGCAGTGCGTGTACAGATGATACATTTCAATGCATTATACGAAGGTCAGATTTTTTATGGGACGGTAAGATTACTTTGGTTATTTAACCAAAACCAAATATTCAGGAGAACTATCATGGCAAATTACGTGGACTACAACAACATTGCACAATCAACTGAAAACGCTTGCGGTGCTTTTGCTATCAGTGCAAGCCTGTGCCAGCTCAATTTGAAAAGCGCACAAACTGTACAATCACTTGATCAGACAAACCTGGCAAATGGGTATAGTGCTGCCTCTCAGGTGATAGACCTCCGGCAAGATGCGAATAAAAAAACTGCCGCTGAAAATGCATATAAAATTACAGGTAATCTAGATATTCACTATGATACTCTTAAAGCGACTTATTATGCCATTAACAGTAGTAAGGAAAATTCGCCATCTGCACTTTGCAAGATAGCTTATGACTTCAATGGTAATACTGCCGCCAAAATTAAGTTATGTTATCTGGAAAGTGCAAAAAATATTTTCAGTGCGATTACTCAATCAGATAATACTGGTTTCGGAGATAACTTATTCTCCACTGAGTCAGATCTGATTCATAGTATTGATGGAGATATCGGTATCTCAGAGGAAAACTCATACGCTGTACCATCAGGACACGAGGTTCATTTACTTCTGGTCCAACATGATCAAGGCAAGCACTGGTTTTCACTGTGCGTGAATGACGAATCAAGTTCAAGTTTATACGATCCGGCAAACGGAAAAGTATATTCAGTCAACAACTCAGACCTGAACAACCAGTCCCAACTTAACCTGGATAATACAAATTACGTATTACCAGGGTTATGGATTGAGTTGAGTAATTAATCAGAATGGTCAACTAACTGAGGCAGCCATTCATATCATTAAAAAAACCCTATCTCCACCAAGAGCTAGGGTTTATTTATTAACAATCAAATTCACCATCAATATAACAATGTGAATACAACAAATAAACTCGATGAAAAAATCAAAGGTATTTTGACAAAAAAACCTCTAAATTAAGGATGTACTTCAGCAAGAAAACAAATCGCTGAAAGTACACAAAATGTCAGTTTAACTTTAAAAAGGGTAAAAACTATGTCACAAGAATCGATTAAACTAAACTTCATTAACCGTTCTAACGATGTGAATAACAGCGAAGTTGTTATTTTCCAGAAAAATGTTGCAGAAAACTTTGATGAAATTGCCATTGCCTGGCGGGTGATTCAAAACTGTGGGCGCAACGACAATCATCCATTTGTTTATCCATTGAAGTTTGAAGTCTGTGCCAGTGATTCCTACGGTAATTTCACGCCACAGATGACAGCTTATGATGGTCAGGCTTATGAAATGGTCAAAGACACTTCTGGCGATGTATTACGACTGGCTGCCACACCATCCGTATCACAGCAAGAAGTTGAAGTCCGCAACAACCTGACAGGCGGTGCCATTAATGCCAACATTTACCGTGACGGGAAACTGCTGGCATCAAAAACCAATGTATCACCGGGTCAGAAAGGCGTTTTCCAGTTCCATCCAAGTATCTTTGTTGGGGTCGTTTCTCAGGTTGTCGAAGGGGAAGTGATGAATTCTGCCATTATCCAGCAGGTGAATACTGAAATTAACCTCTTTGGTGTTCAGAGTGCGGATCTGGTCATGACAGGTGGCGGCTCTGGCCCGACCGCAGCGCCGTTTGAATTCCATCTGGAAAATATTAACAAATAACGTTCAATGCAGGTGTTATACGTTCACCCCGGTAACACCTGCGATTTATCTGGCTTGATTCAAGGAGAGAGACCCATGGCGGATACACCAAACACTCAAACGTGGTATTCCGGAGACTGGAAGCGTCGGGCAAACACGAGCGCACCTTATAATGGTGTTCAGATAACCGGAACGCCGCAGTACGACGATAACGGCACATTCATTTCGGTAGCTGTCGCCGTCACAGACTATACCCTGAACCCAAATGGTGTGAGCAGCCTGATTCAGGCTTTAACCGTCGCACAGGGCAAATTAAAAATTCCCGTGCCTGACGCTGCAACCCAGGAAAACTCTGGCAGTCAGACCACTCCGAACTCACATTCATCAGCACAAAACCCGGACAATACCACAGCGGACACAGAAGCTGTGAAAGATGAGTCTGTTACTGAACCAACACAAAACAATACTGACACGAATTCCGATACAAACGCGGCCACACCGGTCCAACCTACACCGGATCCCGACTTCACTGTGAATGGATGGATTTCACTGGAAATGAATTTCTCACAGATTCATTTGCGGGTTCATTTTCAATATGGTCAGGAATACAAACAAAGAGAAGAGCTGGGCTATATCATGGGCTTCCGTGCGTTACTGACAGAAACGGATTGAAAGCACAGGAGCAGGTATGAAAACCGAAATTTGTTTTACAAATTTATCACTGAACCCACATCAGCCCAGCGTGACTGTTTTTCAGAAACTTCATCCTGCTCCTGCTGACCGGTGGATAGCCTGGCACGTGATACAATGCTGCCCGTTTCGATGGCATCATCCTTTTTCTATCGACTGGCATTACAGATACCGCATGGCAGATAACGATGGCAACTTCAGTCCGGCCACAGATTTACCATCACGCCATATCACTCAGTATGTGCATCGAGAATTACTGATCGAGTATCTGGGAGATCAGGTTGTCATCACGAAAACGGCGTACAGTAAATATTGTAAAATCCAACTCTTAAACAAGGGAGTCGTGATTGCAACCCAACCGCTACACCTGCACACACCAACAGTTTTTGTGCTGTCAGATAAGTTCTATCTGTGCGCGGATACCAAAGTCACAGCAGGCCACAGAATTCATTCGATTCATCTGAATGCCAGCCTGACTCCTTTCCGGATATCAGGCATTCAGAAGCTCAACATTGTCATGCGAGGAGGCCAGCCCGGTCCAACGTCAACACCGTTACACTTTCTGTTTCATCCCAGACAGAATTAAGCTTTACCCGAAGCGTAACCAAGGGGTGATCCAGCTTGTGCCAGATATTTTTCCATTTCCTCGGGTGGCACCATGCCGCCCCCTGTTGCCCAGACCAGATGTGTCGCTTGGTGTAACCGTTTTTCGCTCATCTCGATCCGGCGTTGATAAGGCGCATCCTTCAACACATGAATCACCCCAGGCATCCCCGCCAATGCCGAAGGTTCCAACTGAATGCCTTCAGACTGATTCAGTTTCCCCAGCCAGTGATACATCTGCGCATCACTCAGGGTGTAATAACCATCAATCAGCCGTTCCATCGCCCGCCCCACAAACCCAGAAGGCCGGCCGACCGCTAAACCATCCGCCGCTGTGATGTTATCAATCCCCAGATCCTGAACAGCAATCTGGTCATGTAATCCCGTATGCACCCCCAACAACATACAGGGAGAATGTGTGGGTTCCGCAAAGATGCAGTGTACGTGATCGCCAAAAGCCAGCTTCAATCCGAACGCAACACCACCCGGACCGCCACCCACACCGCAAGGCAGGTAAACAAACAACGGATGCTCGGCATCAACCAAGATACCTTGTTCGCCAAACTGCTTTTTCAACCGCTCTCCGGCAACGGCATAGCCCAGAAACAAAGTTCTCGAATTTTCATCATCAATGAAAAAACACCGCGGATCTTGTTCCGCCGCTTTTCTGCCCGCCTCCACGGCAACGCCATAATCCTGTGCGTATTCAACGACGGTAACACCGTGCGAACGCAGTTTTGCTTTTTTCCACTCGCGGGCATCTGCCGACATATGAACCGTCACCGTGAACCCCAGTTTGGCGCTCATGATGCCAATTGACATCCCCAGATTCCCTGTCGATCCAACCGCAATGCTGTACTGGCTGAAGAAACGCCGGAATTCGTCTGAATCGAGTTTGCTGTAATCATCCGCTTCAGATAACAATCCCGCATCCATCGCCAGCTTTTCAGCATGGGTCAACACTTCATAAATACCGCCACGGGCTTTGATCGAACCTGAAATAGGCAAATGACTGTCCTTTTTCAGCATCAGTCGTCCTGGTATCGCTTGGCCCTCAGTCCGTTCCAGTGCCGCTTTCATCGCGGGAATTTCAATCACCTCAGATTCAATCATACCGCCCGCTTGCGCCGTTTCAGGAAACACCACCATCAAATACGGTGCAAATCGGGTCAACCGGTCACTCGCCTCCTGAATATCTGCTGCGGTCAGGCCCACATACGGCAACGCGTCATTCAAAGGCGTCACATTGGGGTTAAACCAGCACACTTCATCAAGTACCTGCAGGGATTTCAGTAAGGGAAATTGCACGGTCAGGGTGGATACATCAATCATGGTCATCGTTCCTTCAGGGATATCGCGTCGCTCCGGATCATTGGCCGATTCTATGAGGCATCCATCGAAATACAAAGCAACGTTCATCAAACCAGTGACATCAGCACAAGAAAGCCCGGTTTCATCAATCGCCATCACCTGACAATACCAAAGCTGAAGGCTAGGATACGACCCATAAGTTACTGAGATGTGAAATTCACAATCGATGTATATCGAAACTTTTAACCGGACAATACGAACAAAAAGAGTGCAACTTGCATCAAACCCATCCATTCAATGCATTGAAACCAGCAATAGATCACATTTTGTTAACATTTTTGTGCGCGCATCTGATTTCGTATTAACCTTTCACTCATCGGAGGTCTAACAAGGAGAGATACATTGAAACGATTCATTCCCCTGCTCATCTGCTGTGTGGTTGCATTCAGCACTCAGGCCAGCAGTACCCCCTCAGGCGTCTCGCAGAAAGGTTATACCGAGACAAAGTACCCGATTGTGCTGGTTCATGGCTTATTTGGCTTCGATTCCATTGCCGGGATCGATTACTTTTATGGCATCCCGCATGCCTTGAATAAAGACGGTGCGAGCGTCTTTGTGGCTCAAATCTCTGCAACCAACAGTTCCGAACTGCGAGGCGAACAACTGCTGGCTCAGGTGGAAGATGTGCTGGCCATTACCGGCGCTGAAAAAGTCAATCTGATCGGCCACAGCCACGGCGGACCAACAGCCCGTTATGTTGCCTCGGTCGCACCGGAGATGGTGGCCTCAGTCACCAGCATCGGCGGTGTCAACAAAGGTTCCCGAATCGCTGACATTGTCCGGGGTTCAGTCCCGTCGGGTTCTGTTCCTGAAGGCATTGCGGTCAAGCTGGCTGAAGGTTTAGTCACCATGATTAACCTGTTGTCCGGCGGCAGTGATTTACCTCAGGATCCGCTGGCTTCTCTGGCTGCCCTGACCACAGAAGGATCCCTGGCATTCAACGCTAAGTATCCGGAAGGCCTACCGGCAACGGCTTGCGGTGAAGGTGACTATATTGCAGACAACGGCGTCTATTACTACTCGTGGACAGGAACCAGCAATTTCACCAATGCGCTGGATCCGTCGGATGCTGCCATGACCGTACTCGGCATCGCTTTTCAAGAACCCAACGATGGTCTTGTTGGTCAGTGCAGCACCCATTTAGGGAAAGTGATCCGTAATGATTACCGGATGAATCATCTGGATGAGATCAACGGCCTGCTGGGCATCACTCATTTGTTCGAAACGGCACCGACAACACTCTATCGCCAGCACGCCAACCGCTTGCAGCTGCAAGGATTATAAATCATGAAAAAGACCGTACTTTCAATCATTGGTGTTGTCGTGACTGCAGGTGCGGTCTATACCTACACGCAACAGACCTCCGAGCCACCCGTTGTCCGGGTGGCCTCTCAACTGGATACACAGATTGACCAGGACTCCACCCGGGATACATTCGATTATTTTCTGTCGGGCATCGGAGAAGCCGATCTCGATACCCTGCGAACGCACTTTCTGACATACAACGCAAACAAAGCCAAAGCTTACCGCCATGATGAAGCTTTATTCGAGCAATTTGTTCAGTACCGGGCTGCGCTGGAAGCGCTGGATCCGGGCAACATGAACGCACTGGACATCGAGGGCCTCCGCTTTCTGACTGACCAGTTGCTTCAGACACAACGTGAATTCTTCAGTCCCGAGGAACAACAGCGTCTTTTTGGCGAAGAAAATCTGCAACGTCAGCTGGCACTCAGAAAACTGGAACTCCGTGAGCAAACGCGTGATCAGGCGGATTTCCTGAATGCCTGGCAACAAGAGTTAGACGCCTTACCGCCCGTGATGGCCGACAGTTACCGTCGCTCCAGCCTGCTTGCTCAGCTTGAACACGCAAAATCCATGGATCCGCAGGACCAGTTTCTGACCCGGCAGGCATTGGTTGGCCCGGAAGCAGCAGAAAGACTGGCGCAGGTCAGTCAGAAACGTCAGGATTTTCAAAATCGGCTGGCGCAGTATTTCGAACAATACGACAGTCTTCAGGGGGACTTCAGCCTTTCTGAAGCCGACCGCCAGCTTGCTATCCATACGCTCCGGGAAAGCAGCTTTTCAGAAAGCCAATGGCGCCGGGTGCAGGCTCTGGAATCAATCCGTCAGACTGAACAGGCAAATTAAAAAAAGCCCCGGCGACAGGCCAGGGCTCTCAGTGTGTATCAGTCTTTCTTTGGCCGCTTGTTCTTCGGCACATAATTCAGAATAGAAACCGGAACCGGTTTTTTCGGCGCGAAGCCTTCCACTTCACGGCGCTCAATCAAATGCCCGAGGCGGCTTTCAATCATGCACAGGTTTTTGAAGTTATCTTTCGAAACGAACGAAATCGCTTCACCCGTCGCATCAGCACGACCGGTTCGTCCAATACGGTGAACATATTCATCGGCCGGGAAAGGCAAATCGTAATTCACGACCCGTGGCAGCTCTTCAATATCGATACCGCGAGCACCAACGCCAGTGGCAATCAGGTATTTGATCTTTCCGGCTTTGAAGTCTTCCAGTAACTGAGCACGGACGGCCTGACTGCGGCCACTGTGAAACGCTTCGGCTTCAATCCCGCGCTTCTCCAGCTGTGAAGCCAGCTTGGCAGCACCATGTTTCGTCTCAATAAAGATCAATGTCTGATCCCACTGATGTGTTTGAATCAGGTGACTCAAGAGTGCGGATTTCTGATCTTTATCCACGGTGATCAGCCACTGTTCAATACTCGCTTTCGAAGCCTGACTGGCCGTAATCGTGATTTCATGTGGATTTTCTACGGCGGACTTCGCCAGCTCGCGAACTTTTCGCGACAAGGTTGCCGAAAACAGCAGCATCTGAACCTGCTCCGGCAGCCGATCCAGAATTTTATTGATGGCTTCAATGAAGCCCATGTCGAGCATGCGGTCTGCTTCATCCAGAACCACCATGTCGATTTCTTCGAAATACACCGCCCGCTGACCATACATATCGATCAGACGGCCCGGCGTCGCCACCAGCACATCAACACCTTCAATTAAACGTTGCTTTTGTGGCTGTTCATCAACACCGCCATACATCGCCATCGACGTCAGGCCCAGGTGTTTACCATAAGCGCTGACTTTCTCGTCCACCTGCATTGCCAGTTCACGGGTGGGCACCAGAATCAGTGCGCGCACACGCTTCTTACGTTTCGTTTGCCCTTGGCTCAGCTTTTCCAGAATCGGTAAAACAAAGCTGGCGGTTTTGCCCGTACCGGTCTGTGCCGCTGCGATCAGGTTCTGCCCTTGCAGAATGACCGGAATGGCTTTGTTCTGAATTGTGGTTGGTTTGGTATAACCCAACTCAGTAACAGCCTGAACAAGTGCGTTGCTGAGTCCAAGTTTAGCGAATGGCATGAATCGTCTCTGTCTCGTTGATCGCTGGAAGTAGCGGATGATCTGCATGAAGCGCGGGAGTTTAACACGGACTTTTGGTCCAGGTACGAATAATTACAAAAATGTTCCCTTCCGGAACAGGCGGATCCCATTCACTGGAAGGGCGCATTTCACCGGTTACACATCGACGCCCGCTTCATCTTCAGCCACAAACTCGGTTTCTGTCAGCGCATCGCTCAGCCAGGCCTGGATGGCTGGTGATTCAAAGACTTTCTTCATATAACGCTGACTGGCCTCGGAGACCTCAATGCCGTAAGTCATGAACCTGAGAACAACGGGAGCATACATGCAGTCTGCGATACTCCACTTTCCAAACAACCATCCCCCTGATCTTCATATGCTGCCATTTGTTCCCGCCAGATCTGATCAATCCGGACAACATCTTTTTGAGCAGCCTCAGACAATGTCACCCGGCGTTTCGCCCGGCAATTCATGGGCATTTCACTTCGTACAGCCATCAAGCCGGAATGCATTTCACAGCTGATGGCTCGCGCTTTTGCCCGTGCGGCTTGGTTCTGCGGCCATGCCTGATGATCGCAATAGGTTTCGTTGATGTACTCACAAATCGCGAGTGAATCCCACACGGTGACATCGCCGTCTATCAGGACAGGCACTTTTGCCGTCGGCGCATGCAACGCGAGGGTTGCGTAAAATTGGTCTGTGAAAAGTTTGAGTTTGATTTCTTCGAAAGAGATGTCGTTTTGTGCCAGCATCAGCCAGCCGCGCAGTGACCAGCTCGAGTAATTTTTATTTCCGATGATGAGTTGCATCTGTTTTCCTTCTCTGATGTCGGTGATCCTGCCGTCAATCTACGCCCGCACTGAGCCGATGACTATCGCATTCTATGAATTGCAGTTATCAGAAAATCGAATGGGTTATCAATCCGAATTGTCTTCCCTGAAATCCTAGTCCAGCCAGCGATGGTTACAGCCAGATCGGAGATAAAAGACACAATGAGAATGAGATTTGAGCAGCATTTTTAAAAATCACAGCCCATTCCGTCTGAATGACAGCTTCATTCGACAGATCGACAGGTAAATTAGCATTCCATTCAATAAGTTGACGCGGTAAAATCGGCGAAAATCATCCCGTTGCATATTCATCACGGCATTCGATCCCATGACCTCAAGAAAATATGTCAAAGCAGCTTATCTCCCGCTGGAAAGTCATCATCAGGCGTTTCATCCGCCTGTACTCACACTCAGTGAGACGTTGAAAAAGTCGGTGGATTATGAGTGCAACATTTTGATCTATTGCACACCGGAGGAACTCAATTCGCTGCAAACCGGCGCATGGACACTCAAACATACTTTGGCTGAATCCGCCGTGATGAACTGGCACAAAACTCAGCACAGAAAAGGTCACACGATTCTGACGGCACGCTGCACAGAAAAAGAAGCGAAAAACCTGCTCCATGAATGCTTTCAGCAGGCCGGATCGGCATCCAGCTTTCACATCGAGCCCAGAGCAAAAGGGATGAGTTATCTCAATGCAGAGTTTATTCCGGCGAAACTGGCGGTGCAGTTCGGGCAACGGCTTGGCTGGCCAACAACAGGTTTTTACTACTACTTTGTCGAGCACAAACTGTATCAGGAGTGTCAGCTCACCGGCGATGACCGCTGGAGTTTTTATTTCACCCGCTCTGATGCAACCACACTCACCGATCAACTGATCTCAGCGCGCCATTTCTCCAATCTGCTCTTACCCTACCGGATTGAAGGGCAGCACGTCGGAGGCCAGTACGTGCTGTACCGGAAAGAAAAGCTGACCCAGAAAGAATTTTCACAGATATCAGAACCATGGCTCAAGCGCCATGCAACTGCGATTGATCTGAACAGCGTGATGAACAGCCGAATTCAGACACGGGCGATCCGTCTAAGCCGGAGCCATATCGGGATGACTCAAAAACCACCCGCTTCTTATCGCGTTCAGATGAATCCACAGACCCGGCAACGGGAAAGCTGGCCTGAAATTGCAGAAAAGCACGGCCTCTCTGCCAAGCAATTACTCGCCTTAAATCCGGATTACAACGACAACCCGCTCCGGTTACAGATCGGTGACACCTTGCTGGTGTCTTCCTGGGAACATCAGACGCAGCCACAAAAAGCAGACCTGCCCGCCCCCGTCACGCATTTCGAACCGGGAAAAGCCTATCCCTTCGGCGATGTCTGGGGCACTTATCGGCAGCGTTTTATCATGCCCTGGCTTCTGCATATTCAGGAAAGCAGCAGGATTCTCTCCAATACACCAATCATCAACGCGATTCAGGTGCAGCACCCCGAGCCGACGTAGGATGAATTCACCCACAGCCGCTTCTTTGCTGAGGACTCGTTTCACTAAATAGAGCTGATTTTTTCGCTCTGCGAGAGTCACAAAAACGCCTGTACCTTGTTTCCCTAGAACCGTGTCGGCTTCCCGATCACCCAGACGCTCACGCGTGTCAGCTAAAGGAGGTCTGAAGTTCGTTGAAGTTGGATCTTGATTCGATTAAATCCACCTAATTTCAGCAATGCGTGGACAGAATAGAGAAAAATTGATAGGTCTCAGATATTTATGAGACCTTTTTCATTAGGTACTTTGTTTGGTCGCCGTTTGTCAGTATGTTAATGATTTCAAAATGGGGTAAGTTTTGGGATATAAGTTAGTAAAATTAGACGATCTTTGTGTGGAGGATGTGCGATTTATTGTCTCTCCAAGCAGCGCAAGTTACCTTATCGAATACGAAGAGTATATGCAGGGGGCAACTGGCTACAATGCACGCACTAAACGTGATATTGCTGACTTGCGTAGTGAAATAGAAGACTGTCAAATTGTCCTGTTGAATGATTCAGCAAACACTGCAAGTAGCACACTTCCGAGACGTTTACAGCAAGTTGTCGATCAGTTAATCGCTAGTGGAAAAAAAAGACACTACGTTAAAGCGGCTTATACACCGATAGATCCGGTGACATACTTATACGAGACAGTGGGTGATAGCTTACCCAACAGATCAAATAATGAACCAAATAATTACGTTGGAAACACCGCCAGGGCGAGAGCACGTATGCTCAGTTTTTATCCAAACCTTGGATTCCCGCCAATATTACTTGCTCCAAATAGGCTATATTCATGGCAGCTATTTTTTGCTTGCGCCTGATACTCGCCTTTTTGCTTGTTTCTAATCGAAGCATGTTAAGCGCCATGTGACGCACACCAGCCAGGAGTTCGGCGGCATTGCCACGATAGATTTGGCAAGCATCTTCCTTCATCGTGACATCAAGCACCCAGTGCAACCGATTTTCGATTTCCCAGTGACCTCGGACTGCATCGGCAAAACCTTCGGGGGTGAGCACCGCAGAGCTAATGTAGTAGCGGTACTCCAGCGATTCTTTCCCTGCTGAGTCAATACGATAGCCAATAGCAACACCGACGCTTTGAAGCCCTTTCCAATCAGGGAAATCTGTCTTCAACTCCTGCGCTGGCATGACGTGGTATTCGCGCGCTTCAATACGCCCATGTCCGCGCTCGATGTCACACGCTGGGCTTTTTTCGAGCAATGGCGCCAACGCTTTTTGTACTGCTTTAGCCAGGCTTTTTTGGTTGCCTTTGACTGCTAATAGGTAATCGCCACCTTGCTCAACTATCTGCTTGGCGATATCGGTTTGACAGCCCATCGCATCGATAGAGACAAGACAACCTTTGATATCTAACAGCTTGAGCAGCTCAGGGATGGCGGTGATTTCATTGGACTTATCTTGGGTTTTAACTTGTCCCATGACAACGCCGTTGGCTGTCGCAAAAGCACTGACCATGTGGAGCGTTGATTGCCGATCTTCTCGGTTATAGGAGCTGCGTAACACCTTGCCGTCAATAGCAATAAGCTCGCCATTCGAATGGACGTTGGCTGCCTGCATCCATTTTAAAAAGCAGTCTTGAAACTGGTCAGGCTCAATGGAAGAAACAACCCTGGCAATCGTGTCATGGACAGGGATGCCCTGGCGAAAAAGTCCTTTGTCCTGTAGCCAATTGAGGTGAGCTTCGCCAAAGTCTTCGATATCTTCCCAGCCCTCCATACCAGCAATGGTGGCGCATACGGTCAGAAACAAAATGTCGAACAGTGGGTACGATATTTTTGCTGACTGCCGTGGGTCTTGAATCACTGAAAAGAATTGAGAAAAAGCATCGATATGCATCAGGAACTCCCGTAAAAAGGGGAGTATATGATCACAGCCAGCCTTGATCGTCAAACTGATCTATTTTGTTCAAAAAACGTTCGCGATCTTGCCCTGGAAACACCGCTCCTCAAAAAGAAAAAAACACTAATAAGGAGAAGAAAGAAATCCCTATTATCAATATGGAAGGTGACCGGGTACAGAACATTCTAAAAGATGAACCTGCACTTTTTGAAATAGAAGATAACCCTAATGTTGATGGTTCTGAGCCACTTCTTGAAATAGGACTGTTCAATCCAATAGGATCAGGTGAAATTTATGAAAAAATAGCCCTAAAATACGGGCTTGACCCCGGCTGGTTAAAAGCTATCGCTTACATGGAAAACACGCACGGTTATTATGATGCCATGCCCGGAATTAACCTTGTCAATGACTCTTATCGTCCTATGAATGTTCAATATAAAACATGGAAAGGTATTGCAGATGAACTAGGATTTTCTGAGTGGCAGGTACAGTATCGCGTTGAGTGCAACGTAGAAGTAGGTGCTGTGATACTTAGCCGGATCAAAGCACGTGTCGTTAATCCTACACTCGAAAAAGTGGCAAGCATTTATGTATTCACAGGAGCTGAACTGACACGTGATTATGGGGCACGTGTACAGAAAATCTATGAGGAAAGGTTGTGGGAAAAATAACGGTTTACTTTATTAGTTGTGTTTTCACTTGCTTACTTTTCATCACATTGGCCTTGTCTTCTGACTTAGGTGATTACTGTGTAATGCAAACAGATTACGGCTGTGACGCATGGGACGTCAAGGGTCTTTTTGTACTCGGCTTCATCAGTGCTTTATACGGTTTCCCTGTTGG
Source organism: Photobacterium sp. GJ3 (assembly GCF_018199995.1). NCBI lineage: Bacteria > Pseudomonadati > Pseudomonadota > Gammaproteobacteria > Vibrionales > Vibrionaceae > Photobacterium > Photobacterium sp. GJ3. The sequence goes on from NZ_CP073579.1 coordinate 809,635, forward strand.
ATATATTGCTATCTGCATAGGGAAGATGTCACAACGTATATTTAAACGATTAAAAAGCACTAAACCTTAATGTGAAGAATGTGTAAATAGGACGCGCATTAAGGCGGTAGGTGAAAGCTTTAAGTATAACTATAAGTCTTCACCTTCAGCCTTGTCCTTAGTTGTGTTGATAATGATGGGGTCACTCAGTACCCCATCCATCATAAATGGATGAAATGGAGGACATTCAGGTTACTTCACTCTACAAAACCATGGTGATTGCAGGGGTGGTGATTGCTTGTGCCCTGATGCTGATTGGATTATGGAACGCAGATACGCTGGCTATGAACGAGAAAGGCTTTTTCACCATGTCTTTTGTACTGGGCTTATTTGCAGCCGTTGTGACTCAGAAAAATGTACGCGACCTCGCCTGTTTCGACCAGACAACGACCCATCCGGCCACGGAAACCGCTCGCCGCGCAACCGAAAACAAAGACACTGAAACCCTTTAAGGCGACAGGCACAAGACCGAGACAGTCTGTCTTGTGCTTTCATGGCTTCAAAAATCCATTTCATTCGGTATGCTGACAAAAAAGAATGGAGTGTGTACATGGATATTGATGCGCTGCGCAGTTTTCTCGCCTTTGTCGAAACGGGCAGTTTTACCCGGGCTGCCAAACAAACATTCAGAACGCAATCTGCGATCAGCATGCAAATGAAGAAACTGGAACAGGAATTAGATCAGACGCTGTTTCTGCGCGAAGGTCGTCAATTGGTGCTGACCCATGACGGACAAACCCTCGCGAGTTATGCACGCCGATTGGTCAGTTTGCATGATGAAGCGGTCTCCAGCCTTCGTTCCCAAACAAACAGACAGCCCTTATTATTGGGCTGCCCTGACGATTACGCAGAAACACTGCTGCCGCATTTAATCACGCTGCTCCGTCAGCAACTGGGACCCATTCAGATTCAGGTGACATGCGCTGCCAGTGTCCGGCTGCGGCAATTGATGGACAAGGGTGACATTCACGCAGCCATGCTGACCCGGCATCCCGGCTCTGATGAAGGCCATTTTCTCATGCACGATCAGGGGATCTGGTACACATCGCCGGATTTCGACCTGCTAGCCCGGCGCCCGTTACCTGTCGCCCTGTTTCAGACCGATTGTAAATTTCATGCAGCAGCGCTGGATGGATTAACGAAAGAGGAAATCAGTTTCGAAATGGTGACCTGCAGCAGCAGTGCAACAGCACAACGCGGCGTCGTTCGGGCCGGATTAGCCATCGGTGCGATGGCGCGCAGCAGTCTGTCGCCCGATTTAGTCGAATTAACCGATGCCTGGCTGCCGCCGTTACCCAATGTTGAAATTGCGCTGGTCCTGTCACCGAATGCCCATTCGCTGCTGACCTCACAGGACGTCCGGCAGATCTGTCAGTCTTTCGAATCTGAAATCACCCAATCCACGCGTCGCCAAAGGCCGCCCTTGCACTTCATGAAAACTGCAATCAAATGTGAATAGCCCTCGCCACTGCGCGACTTTTATGGCATTGTGCGGGCCGTGACCCACAGAATTACAAGAAACAAAGATGAAAGAAATCAATCAAAAATTGATGGCCATTCTCAGCAAGTTCACGGCTTATCTGTCTATGCTGATGCTGGTGATTGGCGGTGGGCTGGCACTCTACGCCATGATTTACGGGCCTTAACTGACCCGTAATCCAATCCGTTGCTTGTCATCAGGCTTGTATGATGAGCGGTTACATCCGCATCCCGCCGTCAATCTCCAGCACACGTCCGGTAAAATAATCATTTTCCAGAATATACTGAACGGCGTGCGCTATTTCCTGAGCCTGTCCGACCCGGCCCAGCGGGATCATTTTTTCCAAACGCTCTATCGCTTCCTGCGGTAACTGATCCGCCATTGCGGTTCGGACCACTCCCGGCGCAACTGCCGCAGCCCGAATACCGTACCGACCCAGCTCTTTGGCCCAGCAAACGGCCATGGTCGCCACTGCAGCTTTCGACGCTGCGTAGTTGGTCTGACCAAAATTCCCGGCTCGGGCGACACTGGAGATATTAATAATGGCACCCGGTCGTTGAGACTGAATCATTCGTGCTGCCGCTTCCCGGCCACACAAGAAAGTGCCGGTCACATTCACCGTCATGACGGCATTAAACTGCTCCAGCGACATTTTAGAGATCTCGCTATCTTTGACTTTCACCAGCAAACCATCCCGCAGAATCCCGGCGTTATTCACTAAGCCATCCAGTTGACCAAAATCATCCATAATCCGGTCAAAAACACGCTCAACTTCATGTTCCTGCGTCACATCCACTTCATATGTCAGTGCCTTGCTGCTGAGCATCTGGCACTGAGAGCGGGTTTGAGCCAGGCCTTCCGGGTTGAGATCAATCAGCGCCAGATCCGCCCCGGCTTTTGCCAGCGTGATCGCCATCATTTGCCCGAGCCCTTGTCCGGCGCCCGTAATCGCAATCACAGAATTCTTGATATCCATGGGTCTCTCCTTGTTCTGCAACACTCATTGCTGCCGCTGATACAACTCAAATAAACTGGAAAAATCGCGAAGTTCATTGCCTTTCGCATTGTGCAGCGCATAGAGGTTGCGCGCCAGTGATCCCATGGGGACAGCCGTCTGACTGAGCAACGCAGCGTCCATCCCTAACCCCAGATCTTTCAGCATCAGCTTACTCATGAATCCCGGCTGATACCCCTTGCTGGCCGGTGCATTTTCGAGCACACCCGGACAAGGGTTATAGAGTTCTAACACCCAGTTTCTGCCTGAACTTTGCAACATGATGTCTGACAATACTTTGGGATCCAGGCCGTTCTCGATCCCCAGATTCAAGGCTTCACAGGCACCAGCCATCTGTACGGCGAGCATCAGGTTGTTACAGATTTTGGCCATCTGGCCTGCCCCGGCCGGACCGGCATGAAAGATATTCTTCCCCACATGCCGCAGCACAGCCTCAGCCTGACGAAACGCTGAATCCGTTCCCCCGACAATAAAAGTCAGCGTGCCCGCCTCTGCACCCGCAACGCCGCCTGATACCGGCGCATCGACAAATTCGAGCTGGTGGTCAGCCGCATGATCAGCCACTTCCTTTGCAGTCGCCGGATCGATCGTCGAGGAATCAATCAGGAAGGTGCCCGGTGACACCATCGCAAACAGACCGTCTTCCGGCCGACCTTTCGGCCCAAGATAGACCTGGCGCACATGCTGACCTGCAGGCAGCATGGTCATCACGGTATCAGCGCCAGCTACAGCATCTTTCAGACTCCTGGCCGCAACCGCACCATCGGACTCTAACTGACGTGCCGCTTCTGTATTGATGTCGAACACCTGCACTTTGCAGCCCGCTTTGAGTAAGTTCCTTGCCATCGGGCCACCCATATTGCCGAGCCCGATAAATGCAATTGTCGCTGCCATCACACACTCCTTTTCAAACATTGAATCTGGTTTGCAGAACTGGGATCAGTTCTGAGATCAGTTCTGAGATCAGTCTTGTTCGGTGTTACAGTTCAGCATCACGCATGATACGGCCTTCATTCATCCATGATTCATGACTTTCCGGTTACACCAGATCAGCCAATGGGTGATCGTCTTCATGCCACATGGGCGCGAACAGATCGTCAATCACGCTGGTATCCACTGCTGCAACGTTCGGGAAAATCCACTGAGGCTCACCAGTTTTGTCAATCAGATGGGCACGCACCCCTTCCTGAAACTCTCCCAGTAAGCCACAGCGTACAGAGAGCCCCAGCTCCAGCCGGAAACTGTCTGCCAGTGAAATGTTCTTGTAATCCCTGACCTGCCGGTAACAGGTATGCGCTGAGATCGGGCTGCCCTTTTTCAGTGTCGCTTTCGCCGTTTCCAGCCAGGTCCCCAAGCCATCGATCGCCTGAATCTGCTGGCAAATCTCGTCCAGGTTCCGGCCCACACAAGCGGCCATGATCTGCGGGAAATAAGGGATCATCTGGCTGGGTGGCCACGCCGGTTTCGCAGATTCCGCCAGTTGACTCAGACAGTCCGTCACTGCCTGATCGTGATCCGTTACAGTCTGCCAATTGAGATCACACAGCGCCGCAAGCAGCGCCTCTTTTTGATCGGCAAGCAGAATATGATCCGTCATTTTCAGATCCAGCGCGTCACTGGCATTCACCCTTGCCCCGGTCAGACCGAGAAAGAGCCCGACGCCACCCGGCAGTTGATTCAGAAACCAGGTACCGCCGACATCCGGATAAAGCCCGATGGTAATTTCAGGCATCGCCAGCGAACTGGATGGCGTAACCACCCGATGACCCGCACCGACAAATAAACCGATGCCGCCTCCCATGACGATCCCTTCACCCCATGCAATCAATGGCTTTTTGAACTGATGAATTTGATAGTCGCAGCGGTATTCCACACTGAAATACTCAGTCAGGAAAGCTTCCGGAGAAGCCCCTTGTTCACCGGCTTCTTTATGACTTTCTGCACTGAGCATCGCGTGATACATCGCCCGCACATCGCCGCCGGCACAGAATGCTTTGGCAAATTCACTGTGCAGGAAGACGCAGACAATCCCATCATCCTGCGCCCAATCCGTCAGTTGGGCACTGAGCTGCTTCAGCATATCCAGCGTCAGTGCATTCAAGGATGCCGGGTTATCCAGTGCAGCCACCCCAATCCGATGGCCGTCCTGACATGGCAGCTCACTAAAATTCATCTTTCCTGTCATACATACTCCATGTGCCGCATTCAACTTCCGTTAACAAACGGCCTACAACTTTGTTTCTTATGGTCGAAAACCACAGATTATTGATTTTTCCACACGGGCGGGCGCTTCTCTAAAAACGCCTGAACCCCCTCCCGTTGGTCTCTGGTGTCAAACAGACGAATAAAACGCTCTCTTTCCTGAATCAACCCCTGATTGAGTGGTGCATAACGTGCATTTTGGATCAATGCCTTACATGCGGTCACAGCGACCGGTGACTGATGCGCAACCTTTTCCGCCAGATGAATGGCCGTTTCCAGTGCCTGACCAGAAGCCACCACTTCCTCAACCAGACGGATCTCTGACGCCTGAGAGGCCCCGACACGCTCACCGCATAAAATCATGCGTTTCGCCCAGCCTTCCCCCACCAGCCAGGCCAGATTCTGAGTTCCGCCGGCACATGGCAACAGTCCCACGCTGGCCTCGGGTAATGCCATCACCGCATGTGCTTCAGCGATCCGGATATCACAGGCTAAAGCCACTTCCAGTCCGCCCCCATGGCATAGCCATTGATCGCTGCAATCGAAACGCCCCGGAATGTCGACAACGTTTCAAAAGCCTGCCCGAAGCAAAAGGCCATATCTGCCGCCACTGCTTTGTCACCGTCGGCGAACAGCTTCAGCTCGGCACCCGCCGAGAAAAACTTCTCGCCTTTCCCGGTCAGAACCAGTGCATAAATCGTTTTGTCTTCATTCAACGCTTCTACCAGTGATTTCAGCTGATTGAGACTGTCTGCCGTCCAGGTATTGGCGGGGGATTGTTCATGGTTAAAACGGCCACATGACCTTGAATCTCCACTTCAATCGGTCCACCCGTCTGTGTCAGTGCGTGCATCTTGCCATCCTCTCAGTTAATTTGCTGCGTTATACATCCTTCAAAGTGATTCAAAACAGCGTAGTATCCTCGCTCAGCAATCGCCTTGCGATGATCAAGCGCATGATTTCATTCGTTCCTTCAAGAATTTGATGCACACGCACATCCCGGAAATGCCGTTCAATCGGATATTCCTGAATATAGCCATAGCCGCCATACAGCTGCAGCGCCTGATCGCAAACCGAAAAACCGACATCGGTCGCGAACCGTTTGGCCATCGCACAATACGCCGTGGCTTCCGGATCCTGACGATCCAGCTTGGCCGCCGCAAACCGGACTAACTGACGAGCAGCCACCAGCTCGGTTGCCATATCTGCAAGCTTGAACTGTAACGCCTGAAACTGAGCCAGCGGTTTACCGAACTGTTTTCTTTCAGTCATGTATGACCGCGCCAGATTCAGTGCCTGTTGCGCCGTTCCCACAGAACAGGTGGCAATATTAATCCGGCCACCATCCAGTCCTTTCATCGCAAAGCGAAAACCTTCACCTTCTTCACCCAACCGGAAGTACGCAGGTATGGTGACGCGGTCAAAAGTCACAGCCCGGGTTGGCTGACTGTGCCAGCCCAGTTTGGGCTCTTTGCGGCCATAACTGATGCCGTCGGCATCCGCCGGAATAATGAAGGCAGAAATCCCGCTGGCACCAGCTTCGCCAGTCCGTGCCATCACAACCAGAACATCCGTGTCTCCCGCGCCGGAAATAAAAGCTTTGGAGCCGGAGATTTCATAGGTATCGCCTTTCCGTTCGGCTTTTGTAGTCAAAGACGCAGCATCCGATCCGGCATTGGCTTCTGTCAGACAATAAGATCCGAGCCACTCCCCGGTGATCAGCTTGGGACAACATGCCGCTTTGGCGGCTTCCGACCCAAAACTGGCAATCATCCAGGTCACCATATTGTGAATCGTCATAAAAGCCGTGGTAGACGTACAGCCCATCGCCAGTTGCTCGAAAATAATCGAGGCATCAAGACGGCTCAGCCCCATCCCCCCTTGCTCGACTGGCGTATACAGACTGAGGAAGCCCATTTCACCCGCCTGTCGAAAGACAGATTTAGGGAAAGTTGACGTTTCATCCCAACTCGCAGCCATCGGTAACAGCTGTTCTTGCGAGAACTGGCGGGCAGCCTCGGCAAAAGCAGCCTGATCTTCGTTGAATTCAAAATCCATTGCTTTGCTCCGGTTGATATGAGGATCAGTGATCCATATTGATCGTCAGATTCGGCCCTTTCGGAATATCGTCATCAAACCAGCGCGAAGTCACGGTTTTGGTCTCGGTATAGAAACGGACCGCCTGTTTGCCATAGGCATGCAGGTCACCATAGAAACTGCCGCGCCATCCGGTGAATGAAAAGAACGGTAATGGCACTGGAATCGGCACATTAATGCCAACCTGGCCCACCTGAATCTCATGCTGGAATTTACGGGCAGCAGCACCGCTGGCGGTGAAAATGGACGTTCCGTTACCATATGGATTCTCATTGATCAGCGCGATGGCTTCTTCCAGCGAATTGACTTCCACACACACCAGCACCGGTCCGAATATCTCTTCGCGATAGATGCTCATTTCAGGCGTCACGCCACTGAACAGCGTCGGGCCCACCCAGTTACCGTTCGGATAATCTTTGACCGTGCATTCACTCCCGTCGAGTTCACAGACTGCGCCCTGAGATTTACCTTCCTGAATCAAACGCAGCACACGCGTTTTCGCTTCGGGGCTGATCAGCGGGCCATAGGCCGCGTCCTCTTCATCCCAGCCGCCCGGCTTCATCTTGGCCATGGCTTCTTTCAGTTCTGGGATCCAGTCTTTAGCACCATCGACAAACACAGCAACTGAAATCGCCATACAACGCTGTCCGGCCGCACCCACCGAAGCGCCCACCAGATTATTAATCACCTGCGCTTTATTGGCATCCGGCATCACCACCAGATGGTTTTTCGCGCCGGCAAACGCCTGAACGCGTTTCAGATGCTGGGTGCCGGTCTGGTAGATATACCGGGCAACAGGCACCGATCCGACAAAGGAAACCGTTCGGATATCCGGATGCTCCAGAATGTGATCCACCTGAGCTTTTCGGCCATGCACCACTTGCAGCACACCCGGAGGCGCCCCCGCCTGTTCGAAGAGTTCCGCCAGCCGAACCGAGGTCAGCGGCACCTGATCAGACGGTTTGAGGATAAAAGTATTGCCGGCCGCAATGGCCAGCGGGAACATCCACAGCGGGATCATCGCGGGAAAGTTAAAGGGGGTGATCCCACTGCACACACCCAGCGGCTGCGTCAGCGAAAAGGTATCAATATGCTTGGCTACATTTTCACTGGTTTCCCCCATCATCAGACTGGCAATATTCGCGGCCTGCTCAACCACTTCAATCCCACGCCAGACATCCCCTTTGGCATCAGCCAGAATTTTGCCGGTTTCGCTCGACAGCAGACAGGCTAACTCGTCATGATGTGCTTTCAGAAGCTGCTGATAACTCAGCATTAATCGGGCCCGTTCCGGAACCGGCACTTCTTTCCACTTTTCAAAAGTTGCTTTGGCACTGGCAATCGCCTGATCGATCTCTGATGTCAGTGCACAGGGCAACTGTGCAATCACTTCATTTGTCGCCGGGTTTGTCACATCAATCCATTCCTCAGTGCGTGACTGGCGAAACTGGCCTTCAATAAACTGCGGTACTTTCTCAATCATGGGGTTGTCCTCTCCACTGTTCGTTCCTGACCGGTGATACAGCTACCCGACCATTGATTTAATCAGAAGGTAGTTCAATGGCGATGGCTGTTGCCTCACCGCCACCAATACAGAGTGATGCAATGCCGCGCCGAACGGATTTGCCGTTTTGCTGCATGCGTCGCAAAGCGTGAATCAGGCTGACAATGATCCGAGCGCCGCTGGCACCAATCGGATGACCCAAAGCGCAGGCTCCGCCATGGATGTTGACCTTTTCAGCATCCAGCTGAAGTTCCTTCACCGCAATCTGAGTGACCACTGCAAACGCTTCGTTGATTTCCCAGAGATCAACGTCTTCAGCACGCCACGACAGTTGATCGAGCAACTGACGGATCGCATCCACAGGCGCAATGGTAAATTCAGCAGGCAGACGTGCGTGCGTCGACTGTCCCCGCACAATTGCCAACGGCTCAAGGCCATGTTGTCGTGCCGTATTACTGTCCATCAGCAGCAAAGCAGCGGCACCATCTGCAATCGCACTGGAATTGGCGGCCGTGACACTGCCGTCTTTGGCAAATACGGGTTTCAGCTTCGGAATTTTTTCCGGATCGACTTCATGCGGGTGCTCATCCGTTTTCACCAGATGCTCCCCTTTGCGATCAGCAACCACCACAGGGCAGGTTTCCTGATCAAACGCCCCGTCATCAATCGCCTGACGCGCCCGCTGGACCGACATTGCGGCCCACTCGTCCATCGATTCCCGGCTGAAAGCAGTCGCGTCTGCTGTGCGCTGGGCATACACCCCCATCAGATCGCCTTCATAGGCATCCTGCAAGCCATCTAAAAACATGTGATCGTGCGTTGTCTGATGGCCCAGACGGAAGCCTTCTCTGGCTTGCTTGAGCAGATACGGCGCGTTGGTCATGCTTTCCATGCCCCCCGCGATGGCGGTGTGAATACTGCCAGCGCGAATCATATCTGTAGCCAGCATGACGGTTTTCATCCCGGACCCGCAGACTTTATTCACGGTCACACAGCCTGTTGAAATCGGTAATCCGGCATTCAGTGCCGCCTGCCGTGCAGGCGCTTGTCCGCACCCGGCCGGTAAAACGCATCCCATCAGCACTTCATCAATACGGATTCCGTCTGATTTGGATGGCCACAGCGCATCGGTAAAAATTCCAATACTTTCCAGCGCGCCTTTCACCGCGTATGCCCCCAATGTTGGCGCAGACAACGACGCAAACTGTCCCTGAAAACTACCCAGGGGAGTACGTTTTGCAGATACGATCCAGACTTCTTTGTCGCCTGATGCGACCGCTGATGAATTGGTGCTGGCTTCCATTTTCCCGGCTCCACTTTGCTTGACGTTTTCGTAAGCATAGCACTAACATTTACGTAAACGTTAAGAAACAAGATGACAACACAATCAATGACTAACCGTACAGAATTGTTGCCATCTTACTGACAATATCCATATTCAGGCTTAAGTCTGCGGCAGTCATTTCGCTGTCCTGCTTTCGCTCACAACGGGAGGACAGCAGTGTGGTAGAGACCTTTAAAATCAGCGAACTGGCCAAAGAATTCGGCATCACAACCCGCAGTATCCGGTTTTACGAGGATGTCGGCCTGCTGCAGCCGGATCGTGAAGGGGCCATCCGGGTCTACCAGCGCCGGGATAAGATCCGGCTGAAACTAATCCTTCGCGGCAAACGGCTGGGGTTTTCTCTGGCAGAAATCCGGGAATTGTTTGACCTGTACGATACCGACCAGAGCGACAGTCAGTTACGTCAAATGATTAAAATCATTGATGAAAAACAAGACAAGTTGCAACGACAACTGGATGATATCCAGGTCATCATGCAGGATCTCGATACTGCCAAAGCACGATGTGAACACGCGCTGGGTCAGAATAACCGTCAGCACAACAATCGTCACAATCATCGGAAGACTCTGGAATAAACGCCTGCTCTGAGGCATTCCATCGTCTTGTTATCAGTTGAGAATTCAGTCGTTTCTCATGAAATGTCCGGATTGCCGGACCCAAGGGAGATGTTATGAAAGACCTGTTTACACCGCTCAATTTCGGGCTGGGTGAAACACTGGACATGCTTCGGGACCACGTCAATCATTTTGCTGCCGATGCAATCGCACCGATTGCGGAACAGATCGACAAAGACAACCAGTTCCCATCGCATTTGTGGCCGAAATTCGGAGAAATGGGATTGCTTGGGGTCACGGTGAGTGAATCCTTTGGTGGCGCTGGGATGGGTTATCTGGCCCATGTGGTCGCGATGGAAGAAATCAGCCGTGCTTCCGCATCCGTCGGGCTGAGTTATGGCGCCCATTCCAATTTGTGCGTGAATCAGATTTTCCGCAATGGGACGCAGGCCCAGAAAGAAAAATATCTGCCGAAACTCATTTCCGGGGAACATGTCGGCGCACTGGCGATGAGTGAAGCCAACGCTGGTTCAGATGTGGTCAGCATGCAGCTCAAAGCCGAACAACACGGCGATGTGTTTGTGCTCAACGGCAGCAAAATGTGGATCACCAACGGGCCGGATGCCCACACCTTTGTGGTCTATGCCAAAACGGATCCTCAGGCTGGATCCCGCGGGATCAGCGCATTCCTGATTGAAAAAGGCTTCCCCGGATTCAGTCAGGCGCAAAAACTCGACAAGCTGGGGATGCGCGGCTCAAACACCTGCGAACTGGTATTCAAAAACTGTGAAGTGCCCTCAGAAAACCTCTTGGGTCAGTTGAATCACGGCGTCGAGGTACTGATGAGCGGCCTGGATTACGAGCGCGTTGTCCTCGCTGCAGGTCCGTTAGGCATTATGCGTGCCTGTCTGGATGTGTGTTTACCTTACATTCATGACCGTAAACAGTTCGGAAAATCCATCGGGGAATTTCAGCTGGTTCAGGCCAAAATCGCCGATATGTATACCCGCATGAATGCAGCACGTGCTTATGTTTATACCGTTGCCGCGGCCTGTGACCGGGGTGAAACCACGCGTCAGGATGCTGCCGGTGTCATTCTGTATTGCGCTGAACTAGCCACGCAGATGGCTTTGGATGCCATTCAGTTGCTGGGCGGAAACGGTTATATCAATGAATTTCCGACAGGCCGCCTGCTTCGGGATGCCAAGTTGTACGAAATTGGTGCCGGAACCTCAGAGATTCGCCGGATGCTTATCGGACGCGAATTATTCGAACAAAGCAAATAAACCAGATCAGGGAACAGATTCATGGCGAAAATTGAAAGCCGTATTCAGCCGCATGATGCACAGTTTCAGCAGAATCATCAGGCGATGGCTGCTGTGGTTGATGAATTGCAGACCCGCGTCAGTATTCAGTTGCAAGGCGGTGGCGAGGCGGCGCAGGCCAGACAACGGTCAAAAGGAAAATTGCCGGTTCGGGAGCGGATTGAGCGATTGCTGGATTCGGGCAGTCCGTTTCTGGAAATCGGCCAGTTTGCCGCCTGGGAAGTCTATGCGGAAGCAATTCCCTGTGCGGGCGTCGTCGCGGGGATCGGCCAGGTCTCCGGTCGCGATGTGATGATCATCGCCAATGATCCAACCGTCAAAGGCGGCACTTACTATCCGCTGACCGTCAAAAAACACCTCAGAGCACAGGAAATTGCCGAACGTTGTCACCTGCCCTGCCTGTATCTGGTGGACTCAGGTGGTGCAAACCTCCCCCATCAGGCAGAAGTCTTTCCGGATAAAGATCATTTCGGCCGGATTTTTTTCAATCAGGCCAGAATGTCTGCCAAAGGCATTCCGCAGATTGCGATCGTCCTCGGGCTGTGTACTGCCGGGGGCGCCTATGTCCCGGCAATGGCAGATGTTGCCATCATGGTCAGAAATCAGGGCACCATTTTCCTCGCCGGACCGCCGCTGGTCAAAGCAGCGACGGGGGAAGATGTCAGTGCAGAAGACTTGGGCGGCGCAGATGTGCACTGCAAAACCTCGGGCGTTGCTGATTATTATGCCGACGATGAAGCCCATGCACTGACGCTGGCCAGACAGGCAGTCCACAGTTGCCACCCAGCGCACATCTCAGGACAGGCAGTCATGCCTGAAGCCGTGAAACCACCGCGCTACCCGGCAACGGATCTCTACGGCATCGTCGGTACTGATCTCAAGAAACAGATTGATGCCCGGGAAGTGATTGCCCGGCTGGTGGATGATTCTGAGTTCGACGAATTCAAAGCGCTCTATGGCGATACCCTGATTTGCGGCTTTGCCCGTCTGCATGGTCATCCGGTGGGTATCGTTGCGAATCAGGGCATTCTGTTCTCGGAATCAGCACAAAAAGGTGCCCACTTCATTCAGTTGTGTACCCAACGCAAAATTCCGCTGCTCTTTTTACAGAACATCACGGGTTTTATGGTGGGTAAGAAATATGAAGCGGAAGGGATTGCCAAGCACGGTGCCAAAATGGTGATGGCTGTGGCCTGTGCCAATGTGCCGAAATTCACCGTGATCATTGGCGGTTCTTACGGCGCCGGTAACTATGGGATGTGCGGACGAGCCTACGATCCGACGATGATCTGGATGTGGCCCAATGCCCGGATTTCAGTCATGGGGGGGAACAGGCTGCCGGTGTAATGGCGCAGGTGACCCGAGACGCAAAGGCGCGTCAGGGGGAAACCTGGTCGCCGGAAGCAGAAACTGCGTTCAGGCAGCCCATTCTTGAGCGCTATGAACAAGAAGGTTCTCCGTATTTTGCCAGTGCCCGTTTGTGGGATGACGGCATTATCGATCCGACTCAGACACGGGACGTGATAGGTCTCGCGTTGAAGGCCGCCGCCAATGCCCCGATTGAAGAGAGCCCATTCGGAATATTCCGGATGTAGCCGCGAGGACAACCCATGCATACTCATGAAATACCGGTGTTCCAACCCAGTGACATTGCTGAAATTCTGCACGCCACGGCAAACGATCCAGTGTTGTGTTCGATCAGTCGTCGTGGCATTGCGCACCTGACCCTGAACCGCCCGGAGAAATCCAATGCATTTGATGATCTGCTGATTGCTGCCCTGCGTCACTACCTGCAGCAACTGGCCAAGCATCCGGATGTGCGCGTACTGGTCCTCAGTGCGGCCGGAAAACACTTTTCTGCCGGCGCCGATCTGAACTGGATGAAAGCCATGGCTCAGAAAAGCCGTCATGACAATCTCAATGATGCTCAGGCACTGGCTTCGCTGATGTCTGAACTGGATACCTTCCCGCATCCGAGCATTGCGATGGTTCAGGGGGCTGCATTTGGCGGCGCATTGGGGCTGATAAGCTGCTGCGATATCGCACTGGGCGCGGACAGCGCACGCTTCAAACTGAGTGAAGTGAAGCTGGGTCTGATCCCGGCAACGATCGGTCCCTATGTCTGCCGGTCCATGGGCCAGCGACAGGCCAGGCGTCTGATGCTGACAGCCGAAACCTTTGATGCAGCAACAGCCCTGCAGTTGGGTGTCTTGCATCATGCCTGTCCGGCTGGTCAGTTGGAAACCGAACTTCAGCAAACCATTGAAGTGCTGCTGGCAAACAGTCCTGCTGCACTCAGTCAGGTAAAGCAGCTCTGTCAGATGTGTGATCAGTCAGCCATTGATGAAAAGCTCATCCGGCTGACCAGTGAAATGATTGCAGATATCCGGGTCTCGGCTCAGGGACAGGAAGGGCTTTCTGCATTTTTTGAAAAACGTCGTCCGGACTGGGATACCAGTCAGTCTTTGCAAGGAGCGAAAGATGAGTAAGCCCGGTGATCGGCTGCAGCCACTCTTTGAAACATCTGTAACGGAGGCAGCACAAATTTCAGGACAACCTGCTGTGTCTGTCCCCGCCAGCATCCGTCGATTGTTAATCGCGAACCGCGGTGAAATTGCCTGTCGGGTCATCCGGAGCGCACAACAAATGGGCATCGTGACCATTGCGGTCTATTCCGAAGCCGATCGTCATGCCAGACATGTCCGCATGGCGGACGAAGCCATCTGCATCGGCCCGGCGCCTGCGCTTGAATCCTATCTGGTGATTGAAAAAATCATCGCTGCGGCGACGGCCAGTCAGGCAGATGCCATCCATCCTGGCTATGGTTTCCTGTCTGAAAATGTTGATTTTGCCAAAGCCTGCGAGCAGCACGGCATCCGGTTTATTGGCCCGCCTCCTGCGGCGATGGCTGCCATGAGTTCCAAATCAGACGCTAAAAGCATCATGGAGAAAGCCGGTGTTCCCCTGCTCCCCGGTTACCATGGTGCGGATGACAATACCGATAACCTGACACAGGCAGCGGCGAAAATTGGCTATCCCGTGATTCTGAAACCCGCGCTTGGCGGCGGCGGTAAAGGCATGAAAATCGTCCGGCACGAATCAGAACTGTCCGAGGCGGTCCGTTCAGCCAAGCGGGAAGCCCGTTCCGCCTTTGGCGATGAAGCCCTGTTACTGGAAAAGTATCTGACCGAGCCGCGACACATCGAGGTTCAGGTCTTCGCAGACCAGCACGGCCATTGTGTGTATCTCTCCGATCGGGACTGTTCAGTTCAGCGCCGCCATCAAAAAATCATTGAAGAAGCGCCTGCGCCTGGATTATCCGATGATTTACGACGGAAGATGGGAGACACCGCAGTTCAGGCAGCATTAGCAATTGCGTATGTCGGAGCGGGGACCGTCGAGTTTCTGTTTGACCCGGCCAGCCAGACCTACTATTTCATGGAAATGAACACCCGGTTGCAGGTGGAGCATCCAGTCACCGAACTGATCACAGGTCAGGATTTGGTGCAGTGGCAAATTCACGTCGCAGAAGGACGCCCGTTACCGCTCGCTCAAGCTGACATCCGCCATCAGGGACATGCCATCGAAGCCCGGCTCTATGCCGAAGACACAACACAAGGCTTCCTGCCCGCCTCCGGTCTGATTGAATTTTTGTCTGAGCCGGTCTGTCAGCATCCAGACTCAAATGCCACGCAACCTATCCGGGCCAGAATCGACAGTGGCATCGCACAAGGTGACACCGTCACAGCCTATTACGATCCCATGCTTGCTAAAATCATCGCCTGGGGAGAGAACAGAACAGCCGCAATTGGCCAGTTACAGTCGCTGCTCGCCCAGTATCAGTTAGGCGGCGTTCAAACCAACCTGTCCTACCTGCAACGCATTCTGAAGCAAGACGCATTTAAACAGGCCAATCTGAGCACGCATTTTATTGAGCAGTATCAAGATGCGCTGGCAACGGATTCTGTTGATGCCATTACGCTGACCTCAAACGCGGACCGTTCAGTGTCTGTCCCGGAAAATGATCTTTTGACTGCCGCGGCATTATGTTTCCGGCAAATGGATTCGACACCGCTGTCGGGCTGGCGACTCAATCAACCAGCCCGACAAATCGTCACCCTGTATGATGCCAAGGATACGCCCTGCCAGTTCTGGTTCTCTGTTGACCATGGCGTCACGCATACCATCAAGCTGGAACAACTGGGCACCGGAGAAGAAAACAACAGTTTTTCTTCGGTCAGTCTGACCTTGCTGGCATGCCATGAAGTCTCCTCAACTCTGGACTGTCATGTTGAGTTTCTTGGCCGCCGGAAGCAGATCCGTCTGGTTTTCCTGGCCGACGACGATCAGATTCTGAGCTTTTATCAGGGCACGCAGATCCTGCACCGCCTGAATCCAGCGCACAGGCACCATGAAAATCAGGCCGAAGATATCCCGGTCGCGCCATTAAACGGTGTGGTTGCCGAAGTCCTGTGTCATCCGGG
This sequence comes from Photobacterium sp. GJ3, assembly GCF_018199995.1. Lineage (NCBI taxonomy): Bacteria > Pseudomonadati > Pseudomonadota > Gammaproteobacteria > Vibrionales > Vibrionaceae > Photobacterium > Photobacterium sp. GJ3. Next base: position 825,680 of record NZ_CP073579.1, read on the forward strand.
ACAGCAAGTCGAGAAAGATCAGGGGCTGGTCGTGATTGAAGCCATGAAAATGGAATATACCGTGCGAGCCCCCCATGCCGGACATGTGGACGCGGTTTTGGTCAGCCAAGGCGCACAGGTTCAGCACGGACAGGAGCTTGTCCAGCTGAGTCCGTCGGAATCTGTAAACGGGCAGACACAGTGAGGTGCGCATGAATGATTGCCTAGTGGCCAGAGAGCTTCCGACATTACCGGCTTCTGTTCGCATTGTTGAAGTGGGTCCGCGGGATGGATTACAGAATGAGTCCAGTGTCACTGTGGGCGATAAGATTGCTCTGGTGAATCAATTGGCTGCAGCAGGTCTTCAGCATATTGAAACGGGCTCCTTTGTATCCCCGAAATGGGTTCCGCAAATGGCAGATTCTGAAGATGTGTTTCGCGGCATCCACCGAATACCAGGAGTCATCTACGCTGCTCTCACGCCAAATCTGAAAGGTCTGGAGAGAGCGTTGGCTGCCGGCGCTGATGAAATCGCAATTTTTGCTTCTGCATCGGAAGGTTTCAGCCAGCACAACATTCACTGCAGTATTCTGGAGAGTCTGGCTCGTTTCGAGCCAGTGATCGCCCAAGCGAAATCCAGCGGTATTCGTGTCCGGGGCTATTTGTCCTGCGTGACCGATTGCCCGTATGACGGCCCGACGTCCCCTCAGCAAACCGCGCGCATTGCCAACGCACTGTATCAGTTGGGCTGTTACGAGATTTCGCTGGGCGATACCATCGGCCGCGCCACACCGCTGCGGTTTGCAGCTATGCTGAATGCCTGCCTCAGCCACATCCCGGCTGAAGCGCTTGCAGTCCATTGTCACAATACCTGGGGACAGGCACTGGCCAATATTTATCAGTCCCTGCTGATGGGAATCTCGACGATTGATGCCAGTGTCGCTGGCTTGGGCGGATGCCCCTATGCGCCTGGGGCGAGTGGCAATGTTGCCACTGAAGATGTGGTTTACTTATGTGAACAATCCGGCATCCACACAGGCATTGATTTACAGAAACTTGCATTGGCTGGTGAAGCCATTTGTCAGCGTCTTGGTCGTCGACCATCTTCCAATGCAGCTTTAGCTTTCATCGCAGGCCGAACACAAGCATAAAATGATTCAACATCATGAGGCCGGTGTTTTCCACCGGCCTCTTTCTTATTATCAGGTCGTGTAGCTGTCCTCATCTGAGCGCAGTGTCCGCTGTTCAGCTTCCAACTCGCTCACTACACGCCATACCTTCTGCTCACGCCGTTGCTTCAAGTCTGATGGCATACCCAATCCGGAGCCCCTCAGTGAATCGTCAGGACCGACATATTCATCAATATGTTCATTGAATAAGGCCCGAAATTCCTCCATCGTTGGCATGCAATAATGTTCATTTTCATACACTTCGAAGATATGTTCGACTTTAAGTGAGATATCCCGTTTAATTCCATCAAAATCTGACATATCCATCTCACACCTCACCAAAAATAACCTATACAGGGGCGTATAGGTTTTCTATACCGATTTATTGTAGTCGAGTTTTATGACATCAAAGTGCTGTCGAAACAGTGAAAAATACAGCAAATTATTCTCATACCGCATAACCCTGTATCCCTGAAGGTTTTTTCATTGATAGCGCCATTCTGCACATGTAATCCTTTTCATAAGTTACAATCAAGAATTCGATCCAATTCAAAAATTACTAAACTCAAGATTGTATCGGCACAAAATATCTCACTTGCCTATACTGAATATAGCTTGTATTTCAATTTGTTAGCGATTGCGCCGAGGGCCTGCATGAGATGTTTTCATCGGTTAGGGATCATTACTTTATTCATGACGTTCTGGTTCAGTTCGGTAAAAATTTGCTTTGCGGACAACACCATCGCAACGGATCCCTGGCAACAGTCCGAAGGGGTCACAGAAGATACCCTCATGCCAGCTTGGTTGGATGATACGCAATCCTCACTTTCAGAAACCATCACCGAAGTCAGTTCAAATATTGATGAATTCCTGAGCCTGAGTGATCTTGAAGATCCCATGCTCAATAAAAGCTATTTGCGGATCCGCCTTCAGCCTATCTATTCACATCGAAATTATTTTGAGTTTGATTCCAGCATCTCTTTGCGGATGGATTTACCACATACCGAAAAGAACTGGAAACTGATTTTCGAAACGGATCCGGAAGACTTTGAAAGCCTCGAAGACAAAGAACGGGGGCTGGTTGAAACCACCCGAACCGAAAACCGGGGGGCCATTGGTGGGGTGCGCCTTGAAAGCCGTAAATTCGGCGAATGGTATGCCGATTTCGACATCGGCCTGAAGCTGCGCCTTCCACTCGATCCATTCACACGAGCTCAGTTCAGACGTACCGATAAACTGGGAGAAGGCTGGACCAGTCTGCTCCGTCAGGAACTTTTCTTTTTTCACAGTAAAGGACCGGGTAGTCTGAGCTCAGTCGACCTTTATTACGCTCTGGAGCCTGCAGAGCTCACGATCCTCAGAATTGGGAGCAGCGCGCAGTTTCTGGATGAAGATGACAACTGGCAGTTTGTGAATCTGGCAGAAATTTATGACCGGGTAAGCAGCCGGAATCTATTCACCTACTCCATCGGCACCAGTGCCAACAGTCGTCCAAACCTTGCCGCAGAGAACGCCTGGATTTCTTTCAGTTGGCAACGCAGACTGCACAAGAACTGGCTGTTCATGAAACTCACGCCAAGTCTCAACTTCCAAAAAGAACACGATTATAAAGTCAACCCCGGCATTCAAGCCGAAATCGAACTCTACTTCACCCAAAACCGCCAAATCAACAAGCTTTATCGCAGCATTCCAAAACCGTGATTCCATTGCAGCGCATTCCATACAGGCCACTTTCCTGCTCTCTTTGCAGGGACTTTTCCTCACAAGGACAGACACTTCAAGCCAAGCCCTCATAAGCAGCCCTCATAAGGACAGTCAGCTGAAGGGACATTAGGACAGTCACTTCAAGCTGAAGGGACAGTCGCCAAACTACTGGGACAGTCGTGCTAAGGGAATCTGCCAAAATCCAAATTGCTTCGATGAACAATGTTCAAAAAACGCGTTCATTTATTAAACGATAGTATTTTTTGAACTCAGAAGGCTTTGTTGTGGCAATAACGGTGATTTTCAGGTGAGTCGGAGCATAAAAGCGAACGCTTGTGCATTGTGAGTTCAGTGGCGTTGCATCACGCTACGGAATTTGTAACCCAGAACACCGCTGTCGGTTGAAATGCGGCAGAGCGGCTTGTATTACTGAAGCGGTACCGATCAATGTCCCCTTTTCTATTGTTGTGCAAATACTCAGCCATACAGCCGAATCCAAACCAAGTCGTTTGAGAATTGACGGCTGCGTTGCGTCAATACAATGATGAGACCTACTTTTTACCTGTCGGCCAGTCCAGTCAAGCAGTTGAAGGTATTCCATGAGTCGAAATGGCAGCCCTTCCGGCTGTTGCTCTCTCGGATTACCTGCGAACGGAAAGAGAAATGGAGCGGATTTCCTGTCTTTGTGAAGTGATTCAATACGGGCTTTCACCGATGTAAATTCGGACGTTTCAGGCGTCTCAGCAACACCGGCTCGAATCGGGTTCAGATCAACATAAGCCATGGCCGCGGCTAATGCTTTTTCATCCAGCAACGCCTGACTTTTGAAACGCCCTTCCCAAAAGTGGCCGGTGCAACCATCTTCGCGGTTGGCCTCCTGGGCAATATGTTGATTGAGCAGGCGCATGAACCAGCTGATAGAACAGAGGCGCTCCCGCCAGGTTTGAATGATTGCCCGGCATGCTGTTGTTTCTGTATCCGATAAAAGTTCACCTTTCAAGAATCGTTGTATCAATACCGGCGCTCGATGTAAGGTGAGCCAGCGTTGAATCACCTCCTGTTCAGAAAGGCCCTGGGCCTGCTTCATGTTGATATAAAGCACGACATGGTAGTGATTGCTCATGATTGCGTAAGCGCAGACACCAATACAGAACATGCTTGATATAAGCTGTAATCGCTCCTCTACCCAAGCACGCCGATGCGCGTAGCTGGTCTGCGTCAGTTGGTCATAACCGCACAAATAGGATCGGCGAACACATCGGGAAACGCAGTGATAATAAGGGGTTGCTTCAACACTGATGAGTTGACTTCTGGCTGTAGTCATAAGGTTACTTGAACAATAACTGGATAAATAAACAGTGTCTGAGTTTGATTTCTGTGTATAGGGGCAAATGATGATTGTGAGAGTTCATTCGAAAAGCATTGAAATTGATAAGGCAGATTTTTTCTTCAGGTGTCTGTCCTCATCATCTTGAGCCAAAGGGGTGACTTGACTAGAATGCACCTCTCGATATCCATTCTCAGGTCATTATTATGAGCGACAACAACTCAAAACCAGCTTTACCGGATCATCTGGCGGGCAATCCGCGCAGCCCACATTATGTGGCAGAGTGCTTTGAGCACGCGATTGGCATTCGACTCAATGGTAAAGAACGCACCGATGTTGAAGAATACTGCATCAGTGAAGGCTGGGTGAAAATCGCATCACCAAAAGCAAAAGACCGCTGGGGCCAGCCCATGCTGGTTAAACTGAAAGGTGAAGTAGAAGCCTTCTACAAATAAGATATTTTACGAGCATCATTCCAGTACATAGAGTCGCAATTTGGCTCTATGTACATTTTCTCTGGCACCTTCCATTTATCCTGCCCATTCTCACATTTGCATATCCTCGCACTTTTCAAATGAACACCCATCGTATAGCGTGTTCTCTGATTTTCAGAGACGTGGTTTGTGCCTCTGAAATCTTTCAATTTCCTATCCCACAGCAATTATCAGGAGAAAGTATGGCATTTTCGAAATCTGAGCGAGAAGCGTTATTGGCTGTGAAGGGTATCGGCCCGACCGTTTTGAAACGATTTGAAGAAATTGGTATCGACTCAATGTCCGAGTTAGCCACTTACCGCGCGGATGATATTGCAGAAAGAGTTGCGTCAATGCTGCGAACAACCTGCTGGAAAAACAGCCCGCAAGCAAAATCGGCAATTGAAGCTGCAATCCATCGCGCCAAAATCGGGTTGGATTGAACAACGTGAATCATCATGGAATGGAATCTTGAAGATCAATTTGCGACCGCATGAAAACGTCATCATTACCCAAGTCAGCTCATCACATGTGATCAGTTTTCATCAATGCTTGGATATTGTCGCCAAAGAGAAACAATATCTGGCACAGACAGAAGCCTTACCGCTGGAAACTTTTACCCAATTTGTGAAAGAAAACGAAGCAAACGATGTGATTCAGTGGATTGCATTAGCTGGCCGACAAGTTGTCGGGTGGGCCGATATTTTTTCGCATTGGGCCCCCACCCTCAGGCATCGTGGTCAGTTGGGCATGGGTGTCCATCCTGATTTCCGTGGTCAAGGTATCGGCGAGCAATTACTAAAATCTTGTTTAACGAAAGCCAAATCAAAAGGTATTTCGCGCGTGGAATTAGAAACGCGAGCAGATAATCACGCGTCTTTGCATCTGTATCAAAAGCTCGGGTTTAACATTGAAACAATCATTACCAATGGCATGAACTTTGATGGCAAATACTTTGATACGGTTCAGATGTCACTGGTCTTCGATTAAATTGATCGCACACCTGCATCCCACGCAACATCATGTCGGATGTTGCGACTCAATATGGAACCCGCAAAATGGAACACATCGAAAAAGATCTTTATGACGCTGCGATACAACTCATTCAAACGCGATATCCGACCGGCTGGGGTGGCGCAGCAGCGGTGAGAACCGCTTCCGGAAAGATATTAACCAGTATTGCCCCAGACATCAAAAATGATGCGCTATCCCTGTGCATGGAAGTCGGTGCATACTTAGAAGCGCATAAATTGAATGATGCCGTAACGCATTCATTGTGCCTCTGCCGTGAAGATGAAAATAGTGCATTTATGGTGTTGTCACCTTGCGGCATTTGTCAGGAGCGTCTGGTCCATTGGGGCGGCGATGTTCAAGCTGCAATCACCACCCAAGACAATGAACTGGTTTTTAAAACCATACGAGAGCTCATGCCGCATCACTGGTCTTTGGTGAACGGAACAGCACTATAACAAGGCAAGAGTAAATCAATGTAAAGTATTGATTGCGTCACAAGTCAGAGCACATATCAGCCTGTTTCCCAACCAGCTGATTTTAAAGAAATTTCAACCATCACCCCTTCAGGAGAAGCAAAAATAAGCGCTGCAAAACAGAATACAAAGGAGAACGATTCTCAGTTTTATTCGTGACAATAATCCGCAAATTGAATAGCATTGTGCCACTTATTTCATTCTTAGGACGTATACACAATGAAATCATTCGGTCTTCTGTCTCGGATTGTCCTGCTCGCTGCAGGTTTGCTTGCCACGCAAGCGGCCTTCGCTGAGAACCTCTCTCCCAAAACTATCAAACATGCGTTGGGTGAAATTACGCTTGATCAGGTCCCACAACGGGTTGTCGTGCTGGGCCAGGGAAGCCTGGATACACTAACCCGATTGGGCATTGAGCCGGTTGGCGTCGTAAAACCGATGATGCCGGCTTATCTCAGTAAATATCAGGGTGATCAATATGTGGGCGTTGGCTCGGTTGTAGAACCAGATTTCGAAGCGATTTTCATGGCTAAACCTGACCTGATCATTGCCGAAGCCCGAATGACCGCACTGATGGATCAGCTTCAGGAAATCGCACCAACCATCATGTACTCCGTCGAGTACGGACAATACTGGCAGGATGCACAAAAAAACTGGCGCATGCTGGGTGAGATCTTCAACAAACAGGCTGAAGCAGAGCAACTGATCGCAGCGGTCCAGAACAAACTAGATGCCACCAAAAAACGTGTCAAAGACAGTGGCATGAATGCGCTGATGCTGATGAACAATGGCAACAAGCTCGCCATGTTCAGTGAAGGCAGTCGTTTTTCTATGGTCTTCAACGATTTTGGCTTCTCCCCTGCCAAAAGCGAGAAAGTGTCAGCAGGCGGCCCACACGGCAACCTGATTTCATTTGAATATATCGCAGATGCTAAGCCAGATGCCCTGCTCGTGCTTGATCGTGAACAAGCCATTGGCCGTGATACCGGCAAAGCGAAAGCCCGTTTCGATAATCCATTGGTGAAATCAACACCAGCTTTTCAGAAAAACCATATTGTCTACCTGAACCCGAATGCCTGGTATATCACCATGGCTGGCGCAACCGCCACTGAGTTGATGATCGACGATATTAACGCCCTGTTCTAACCCATGTTGTGAGATCTGCCTCCGGGCAGATCTCGGTTTATTATGAAGTCATCAAGCATGAATTTTTCCCGGATCTTTCTTCCGGGCACTTTGCTCTTATTGCTCAGTGCAGCCTCTTTATCCGTGGGTGTTGCAGACCTGCATCTCAGCCAGTTATGGCTGGGTGACCTTGAAGCGACATCAATCCTGGTTACTAGTCGAATCCCTCGTTTGCTTGCCATTTGTCTGGCGGGTGCCGGGTTAAGCATTGCCGGACTCATCATGCAGCAGATCTGTCAGAACCGATTTGCTGCGCCAGATACCACAGGCACCATCGACTGCGCCCTGCTTGGTTATGTGGCCAGCATGGTGTTTTTCACCGGTTTGAGTAAATGGGTGGATTTAGCCGTTATTTTTGCATTTGCAGTTGGTGGCACCCTGCTCTTCGTTAAATTCCTGCAGCGGCTCACCTTCAAAAATACAGTACTCGTCCCTTTGATTGGCATGATGTTCGGCAATGTGGTCTCCGCATTTACACAGTTCATTGCCTACAAATATGATCTCGTTCAGACCATGGAAACCTGGACAATTGCTAACTTTTCCTCCGTCCTTCAGGGGCAGTATGAGCTGTTGTACCTTGCGATTCCGGCCTCTGTGCTTGCCTATCACTTTGCCAGCCAGTTCAGTGCGGCCAGTGTTGGCGAGAGTTTCGCGAAAAATATCGGCCTGAACTATCAGAATATCGTGCTGATCGGCGTCGTTATCGTCGCCGTCATTTCAGCGTCCGTCGTCATGATCGTCGGGGTGATTTATTTTGTCGGCCTGATTATTCCGAATCTGGTGTCCTTGTTTCTCGGCGACAACATGAAGCGTAACCTGCCCTGGACAGCCTTCTGGGGCATTGTGGTCGTTCTGACCTGTGACATTCTGGGTCGATTGGTAATTTTTCCGTATGAAATCCCAATCTCCATGATCGTGTCTGTGCTCGGCGGTGCTGCGTTCATCTATCTGGTTCTCAAGGACAAAACCAATGCGTGATTCCATGAAAGTGCTCTGGATGGCAGCTTTGTCTGTGCTGGTCATTGGCTATTTCATCGGTCAGGGACTCACACCGGATAACTACAGCTTCTTTCTGTCCCGTCGCATCCCGAAAGTTCTGGCGATTTGTCTGGCAGCCATTGCTATTTCTGCCTCCTCAATGGTGTTTCAGACCATCACCAACAACCGGATTCTGACCCCTTCAATTCTTGGCTTTGACTTTCTTTACGTCATGCTGCAAACCTTGATTGTGGTGATCTTTGGCAGCGCCAGCTTTCTGATTATCAATCAGAAAATCAATTTCTTTGTTTGTGTGTTCCTGATGACTGGCCTGTCTACCCTGCTGTTCAGTCTCTATTTCCGTCGCCGCAATACCAACGTCTTTACCCTGCTGCTTCTGGGGATTGTACTGGGCAGCCTGTTCTCCAACATCTCGAACTTCTTTGCCATGCTCATCGACCCGAATGAGTTCACCGTGATTCAGAATGCGATGTTTGCCAGTTTTAACAATGTAAACAGTGAACTGGTTTACTGGTGTATTCCGGTTCTCCTGATTTGCTTGTTGTGTCTGCTGCGACTGTCCCCGCAACTGGATGTCATGTGGCTGGGCGAAGATAACGCGAAAAGCCTTGGGATTGATACCCGCAAGCTCACGCTGCAAGTCATGCTGATTGTGTCCGTGATGATTTCAGTTTCGACCGCATTGGTTGGCCCCGTCCTTTTCTTTGGCCTGATTGTGGTCAGCCTGACCCGTGAAATTTTCCGGACATACCATCACAGAAACCTGATTCTGATCGCCAGCCTGATGGCTGTCCTACTCCTGATCAGCGGTCAGTATTTTGTAGAAAAAATCCTGCGCTTTGAAACAACCGTGAGTGTCCTGATTAACTTTGTCGGTGGTAGTTATTTTCTGTACCTGCTGACCCGAAATAAAATCTGAAATTTATGATCGAATTAACCGGATTGACCAAACATTACGGCAACACCCCTGTAGTCAAAGATGCGTCAGCGCTTTTTCCTAAAGGTGAAGTCACATCCATTATCGGCCCGAATGGTGCCGGTAAAAGCACCCTGCTTTCCATGGCCAGCCGACTGACCCAAAGCGATGCCGGTGAAGTCGTGATTGCTGGCACACCGCTCTCACAATGGGACAGCAAAGCGCTGTCGAAGCGTCTGGCTGTCCTGCGACAATCCAATAACATCAACATGCGGTTCAAAGTCCGTGAACTGGTGGCCTTTGGTCGTTATCCGCATTCGCAGGGGCGGCTGACGCCTGAAGATAACCGTATTATCGATGAAGCCCTGGATCATCTGGGGATCCGTGAAATTCAGGATCGCTTTATCGATGAACTCAGTGGTGGTCAGCGACAGATGGCCTTTATTGCCATGGTCGTTGCACAAGATACAGACTATATCTTTCTCGATGAGCCGTTAAACAATCTGGATATCCGTCATTCCGTGGACATCATGATGACGCTTCGCCGACTCGCAAAAGACATGCACAAAGCTGTGGTGATCGTGATTCACGATATTAATTTCAGTTCATGCTATTCAGATAACATCATTGCGATGAAACGCGGTGAAATTGTCGCCAGTGGCAAAGTCCATGACGTGATCGAAAAAACGATCATGGAAGAAATGTACGAGATCCCGTTTGATATCAAAGAAATCGACGGCCAGCGGATCTGTCTGTACTACGGTGGATAATCAACTCGCTCAGCCCGCCTCTCCGGCGGGTTGTTGGTTTAACGGAAAGGAATAATCACCCCCACGCTGTACAAAGCGGGATTCGAGTCATTCAACCCGACCAGCGTGCTGGCTTCTGCATAACCAATCCATTTATCGTTAAATGCACCCGACACACCGGCATGGAAGCGGCCATAGAATCGATCGTCAGCCTGAGTAATTACTGGCAGGTTGCTGCTTGTATACGCAGACCGGAACTGGCTGATGATCCGATCTGAATCGTACTGATAATCATAATGCAGATAACTTTTCACATAAGGCTGAAATAACCCAAGACTGGTACGAAACGGTTTAGAAATCGTTGCGCCGGAAATGAAAGTCATCCCTTCGAGTTTATTGATATCGTCTACCTGCGAAATGACATAATTCGAATTGCCTTTCGACAGCCGCTCGTTATAGCGATCCTGATCAGACAATGTGTACTGTACGGAACTTTCCAGCGCGACCTTAGCATAGGGATAATCGACCACGTAGCCGCCCCTAATGTGAACACCCAGACATCAGAGTCTGCATCATCCATACTGCTGACCACAGGATCGCTGTACATATTCACCTGACGCTCCATATCCGTATCGATCAGCGCGTAACTGGCGGTGAAATCCAGAAACCATTCGTTTTCGAAGTAACTGAAGTACCCGGATGCCACCAAGCCATCAATATCACTGCCCTGCTCGTTATCGTAATCCGCAGATCGATAGGTTGGCATGCCGAGCGCCAGACCAAACAGGTAATTGTTATTCAGCAAATAATCTCCCCCCATGGTCAGGGAATAACCATCCGTGACCACAGGTTGTGTGCGCCCAATAGGTGACTGATTCAATGTCAGCTGTGGCTGCGCGCGAGCAACTCGCATATAGGTCCCCAATCCGCCCTGAGAGTTGTCAAAATACGAGGTTTGCGCGTACTCAGGTTCTGCATAAGCGGTTGGATAGAAGCTGCGGGATCGGCTGTCTTCACGAATACTGCTGGTCCGGCTGCTGACATCACCGGGATACAACGCTAAAGGAGAAGAAAACAGGCTGACCGCCGGGTGTAGGGATTCTTTCTGGCTGGGTTTATCAACACGGACATCGTTCGCAATCGTGGTGAGTGAGTTCATCACTTCATCTGAAACTGAACTGACAAAACTGGATTGACTGCTGTCGGCCCAGGTTTGAGATGCCGTGGCTGTGAGCAGAACAACAGGTATCCAGACACCGTGACAGCGATGTGCGCATTTCATAAAGCCCCCTAAATCGACACGCTGAATATATGTACGCTTTGTTTTATTAGGCGTATCTAATACAAGTAATACATCGTCACTAGTGCAGCTAACCTTGAGTATAGGGAGGGGATTTTTTGAGCAGTGTCGCAAAAATAACACTCTTAATTTTTTGCGATCCAAAGAATGCAGTATCAGTATTTATCTGATGTGCCAAGGCCCTGCAAGTCATTGATGATATGACACACTGTCAATGATATGCATGCAGGAACCGCAAAATTTTCACAGGCGGTCTTTTTCTTGCCGGATAAAACTCAACCGAGGCTGATATGCAATTACGTCCATTTTTATTTCTGACCGCCAGCATGATGACTTTGCCGTCCTATGCCGACAATCTGGATCAGGCTGCAAAAGATGTCTGCGGTTGTCTGGCCGCGCCCTATGCTGAACTTGAGAAAGCTTTACAGTCGATGAAAACAGAAGAAGGGAACGACATCAGTCAGCTGATGAGTTCGCAGGGAAAGCTCACCACCTTATTTCAGGAAACAGAAAAGTGTACCGAAGCACTGCGGAAGAAATATCCTGAAATTGATGCAAACAATGATCTGAAAAAGCAGGTCTTGGACAAAACCCGTCAATATTGTCCAAACCCGCTTGAAACCGTTGACTTCAGTGCCCCTCATTAAACGGGTTTCACCCTGTAATACCAATCAAAGTCAGTCAATGATCAGAAATAGCGCAGGGGAAATGTTTGAGAACAAGGCAGACTTTTTAGATAAGTCGTGATTCTACAATCAAAAAATCTAAAGCAGTTATCGAACATTTGAACAAGCTAGGATGACCCGTTATTGACTGCGATTGGTATAAAATAAGGTCGACAACGGCGGTAATGACAGACGCACCTGATGCGCTTGTTGCCCCTCATGGTATTGAGAGATAACCTGCGTTGGGATTGGCAGGCCACTGCCCCAGTATGTGGTATCGTCTGAGTTCAGCAACACATCATACGTGCCCGCCACAGAGACCGGAATCACATAATCCTCGCGAGGCACCGGGGTAAAATTACTGACCACCAGCACAGTATCCCCTTGCTTCGACCGGCGCTCATGCGCAATCACACTCTGTTCAGCATCGTCTGAGACCCGCCACGCGAAACCGGATGGATCACAGTCAAGTTCATATAATGCTGGCGTTTCCCGGTACAGATGATTCAAATCTTTCACCAGTCGCTGCACGCCCTGATGACGCGCATACTGCAGATGATGCCACGCCAGTGTACCGTCATGATCCCATTCCGCACTCTGAGCAATTTCAGTCCCCATGAAATTCAGCTTCTTCCCCGGCTGACCGTACATGTAGCCCAGAAAAGCTCTGAGGTTTGCCGTTTGCTGCCATTCATCTCCCGGCATCTTGTTCAGCAGAGAACCTTTGCCGTACACCACTTCATCATGAGAAAGCGACAACACGTAATTCTCGCTGAAGGCATACACCAGAGGAAACGTCAGCGTCCCGTGATGATGACGGCGATGAACCGGATCCTGCCGGATATAGCTGAGGCTGTCATGCATCCAGCCCATATTCCATTTAAACCCAAAGCCCAACCCGCCCGCATAGGTCGGACGCGACACACCGGGAAAGGTCGTCGATTCTTCGGCAATAGTCATTGCATTCGGATAACGGCTGTAAACTTCTTCATTCATCCATTTCAGCAAGCTGACGGCATCATGGTTGATGTTCCCGCCTTCTGCATTGGGAATCCAATCGCCGGGCTGACGGGAATAATCCAGATACAGCATGGAGGCCACGGCATCGACCCGTAGTCCGTCAATATGAAAATGCTCGAACCAGTACAGTGCATTGGCCACCAGAAATCGGCGGACATGCTCACGGCCATAATCATAGATATAACTTTGCCAGTCGGGATGCCATCCCCGGCGCGGATCCGGGTCATGAAACAGGGCAGTACCGTCAAACATGGCCAGCCCGTGATCATCTGCCGGAAAATGCGCCGGAACCCAGTCGAGAATCACACCGATACCCGCCTGATGACATTGATCGATCAGGCTTTTCAGATCATCCGGCGTGCCGTACCGGCTGGTCGGTGCGAACAAGCCAACCGGCTGATATCCCCAGGACCCGTAAAATGGATGTTCGGAAACCGGCATCAGCTCCACATGGGTATATCCCATATCAACCAGATAAGGGATCAAGACGTCAGCAAGTTCCAGATACGTCAGATGGTCCCCGTTTTCATGGCATCGCCAGGAACCCGGATGCAGTTCATAGATCGACAACGGCTGTTCATGTTTAGCCGTGACCGGACGCTGCTGCCAGGTCGCATCGCCCCATGAATACGTGTTGTGATCATAAACCAGCGATGCAAACGACGGATATTGCTCCGCATGGTAACCCCAGGGATCCGCCTTATGCGGCAGTGACTGTCCCGATATGTCGCGGATCTCAAATTTGTACCGCGCTCCCGTTTCAAGTCCCTCGACAAAGCACGCCCAGTACCCGCCCGCCAGCGCAGACATCGGATTGATGTGACTATCCCAGTTGTTGAAATCCCCCACCACACTCACGGCAGAAGCATTCGGGGCATACACCACAAAACGAACGCCGCAAACGGGCCCTTGCGGGCCCTGAATATGCATTGGTTGCGCCCCCATCTGGTGATACTGGGTCGAAGGGTGACGCAGGGCTGCCATGTCGGGTTGCCAATTTTCCTGATTTTTTTGGCCGCGATTCACTGACTACTCCGTTTTCTGAGAGGCTTTTGCCCGCGCTGCAGTCAGCCGTTTGCTCAGCGCCTGAATGTTCGGTCGATTAAACAGATCTTCCAGATTGGCCGACAACTTTCGTCGCCAGTTCGGATATTCATCGACTGTCCCCGGAATATTGACCGGCTTGTCCATTTCCAGCCAGTCTTCCAGCTGCAAGCTCAGCAGCGCACTGGCACCGGCTGCCAGATGAAGTTGCAGGCTTTCGCTGAGTGCCTGATCCATCGGGACAGACATCGCATCCCGGCCGACATTGTCCGGCAGAAATCCATGCCAGTTCACGCTGTCGAGAATGCGCTGTTTGCTCTCCGCCCGGCCATCAAACAACCCCTTCAACTGCGCCTCATCCGGATACAGCCCCAGTTCCCGGCCAAGTTTGAGATCGTCACAGTGCCAGAAGCCACGCAATGTCGGCATATCATGGGTACATAATGCCGACATTGACTGTTCAGCATAGTGCGCCGGTGAGTAATATCCCCCATCTTCAGCAGTTTCGAAGAAGAAGACTTTGTATGAATGAATACCCGCCGTTGCCAGTTTATCGACAATCTCGTCCGGCACCGTTCCCAGATCTTCCCCAATCACCGTACATTGATGGCGGTGACTTTCCAGCGCAAGAATGGCCATCAGATCATCCACCGGATAATACATATAAGCCCCCTGCTTGGCGGACTCGCCTTTCGGGATCCACCACAGGCGGAGTAGCCCCAAGACATGGTCAATTCGCAACGCACCACAATGACGCATGTTCGACTGCAACAAATCAATAAACGGCTGATATGCCATCTTTCTCAATTGTTGCGGGTTAAATGGCGGCAAGCCCCAGTTCTGACCCAGTGGCCCCAGAATATCCGGTGGTGCGCCGACACTCACGTCCTGACACAGCGCGCCCTGATCCGCCCAGGTTTCCGCGCCGGAATCACACACGCCGACGGCCAGGTCACGATACAAGCCCATGACCATGCCTTTTTCTTCAGCCAGTTGCTGCGCTTCCGCAAGCTGGGTATCCGCCAGCCACTGCAAATACATGTAAAGCTGAACTTGGTCCGGATGTCTTTCGATAAACTGCTGCACAGCCGCACTGTCGAATTGACGGTATGGTTCCGGGAAAACCGGCCAGCCCCAGACATGCTCATCAGTCGCTTTCAATTCTGCATGCAGCGCATCAAAGGCCGCCTGATGCATTAAGCTCTCGCCGCCGTTTTCCACGAAGGCCAGAAATGCACAACTGCGAGCCGTTTCAGCCTTGAGATGACGTTGTTTAAAAGTGCTGAACAGCATGGGCAGCACTGCCATTTTCAGGCAGGCAACTTCACTGTAATTCACCCAGTTACTCTCCCGGGCAGCATTGAGTCGTTGCTGGAATGCGTCACTACCGACCAGTTGCAGCGCTTCATCGCATTGAGCAAACTCCGGCACGGCACACACATCAATGTAGATAATATTCAGCCAGCGACGTGACGATGGGCTGTACGGACTTGCCCCTTCCGGGTTGGCCGGAAACAAGGAGTGAATCGGGTTCAGCCCGACAAAATCACCGCCCTGCGCAGCGACATCCGAAACCAGTTGTTTCAGATCGCCAAAATCACCAATGCCCCAGTTGTGGCCGGTTCGCACGGAATACAGCTGGACACTCGGCCCCCACAATTTTTTACCCTGTACCAGTGCAGGCTGCTTGAAACACGCAGTTGGCGTCACAATCAGCGTCATCTGATAAGGCGACTGGCGACGCTTGCGATACATTTCTAACTGGTGATAACCCAGCGGCAACTCAGGTAAGGCGACACGCAAGCTCCCGCCCTGCGCACGATCATCAGAAACCAGCTGTGATTGCAGCCAGCCTTCCATCACTTCGCCCTGTTCCGTCACCAGCCGCCAGCTGAAATCGCTGACGCGGGCACTGCGCCCCAGCATCAGTTCAACCTGAATCGGCTCTCCCTGATGGATCACCTGGACCGGTGCCAGTACCTCCCGTGGCTGAATGCGGGCAGCAGAGGCTTCCAGTGTTGCATCACTACTGACGTCATACCCCATCGCTGCCAGTAATCGGGCCAGCGTTTCTTCACTGACCGGGGTGTCTTCACCCCAGGCGCTGATGTAACTTTCAGCCAGCCCAGCCTGCCGGGCGACTGTTTTCAAGACCTTTTCTGTTCTCATTCTTCTTCTCCGTGACGCCACAGGGGAAATCTCTCCCGAAATGCATGTCCCCGTTCACCACAATACAACAAAGCCGGGACCATCAGCCCCGGCAAATCAATCAGCGTTTCACAGCCTCAAGCTGCCAGATATTGTTCACATAATCACGAATACTTCGGTCTGAGCTGAACTTGCCGACCAGCGCAGTATTCAGAATGGCTTTTCTTGCCCAGCCCGCCTGATCACGATAGGCCTCATCAATCCGTTCCTGAGCAGAGACATAATCCGCAAAATCTGCCAGAACGAAGTAAGGATCACCGCCTTCCAGCAGATTGTGGCGAATGCCAGCCAATGCATCCGGTTCACCCGGTGTAAAGGTGTCACCCAGCAGCAGATCCAACGAAGCTTTCAGCAAGCTGTCAGACTCGTAGTAACGCGCGGGCTGATAGCCCTGCTGCTTGAGCTCAAGCACTTCATCCACCAGCAACCCAAAGATGAAGATATTGTCATCACCCACTTCTTCACGGATTTCCACATTGGCGCCATCCATGGTCCCGACCGTCAGGGCGCCATTCAGTGCCAGCTTCATATTCCCGGTGCCAGAGGCTTCTTTGCCTGCCGTTGAAATCTGCTCGGAGACATCTGCCGCCGGGATGATGATTTCAGCCAGACTGACCCGGTAATCCGGAATGAAGACCACCTTGAGCTTACCGCCCAGACGCGGATCGTTGTTCACTTGCTCAGCCACTTTATTGATGGCAAAAATAATCTCTTTCGCCAGCGCATAACCCGGCGCTGCTTTTGCAGCAAAAATGAAGACCCGGGGCGTCATCTCAAACTGCGGATCATTCAGCAGACGATGATACAGCGACAGAATATGAACAAGATTCAGATGCTGACGCTTGTACTCGTGCAGACGTTTAATCTGAACATCAAAAATCGCATCAGTATCCAGTGCAATGCCCAGATTGTCTGCAACCCAGTCTGCCAGGCGCTGCTTGTTCGCTTTTTTGACCGCCATATAACGCTGCTGGAATTCAGCATCATCTGCAAAATCAGCCAGGGCAGACAACTGCGATAACTGCGCCGGCCAGCCCGTTCCAATTTTCTCATCAATCAGCTGGCTCAGAGCCGGGTTACAGAATTTCAGCCAGCGACGTGGTGTCACACCATTCGTGACGTTCTGCAGTTTTCCTGGAAATAACGCATCAAATTCCGGGAACAGATCGCGCTTCACCAGCTCCGAATGCAGTGCTGCCACACCGTTCACTGCATAACTGCCAATCACACAGAGGTTTGCCATGCGCACCATACGCTGACCGCCTTCCTGAATCACCGACAGTTTCTGTTTGATGTCATCTCGTCCCGGCCATTTCGCTTCCACTTCAGCCATAAATCTGTGGTTGATTTCAAAGATGATTTCCAGATGACGGGGTAACAGCTCAGCAATCAAGGCTTCGCTCCAGGTTTCCAGCGCTTCCGGGAGCAATGTGTGGTTGGTGTAAGCAAACACCTGATTGCAAATCGACCATGCAGCTTCCCAGCTCAGTTGATGCTCATCCAGCAGGATCCGCATCAGCTCAGGGATCGCGATGGTCGGGTGTGTGTCATTCAGCTGAATCGTTTCCTGCGCAGCCAGCGCTTCAATCGGATGACCCGCAGCCAGATGGCGACGCAGAATATCTGCAACTGAACAGGCACAATGGAAGTACTGCTGCATCAGTCGCAGCGTTTTGCCCTGATCATGATTGTCATTCGGGTACAGCACCTTGGTGATATTGCCGGCTTCAATCGCGGCTGCTTGCGCCCCGACGTAATCCCCCTCATTGAACGGTGCGAGACGGAAAGGCACCGGGGCACGACACTCCCACAAACGCAGCGGATAGACACTGTGATTCTGGTAGCCGATCACAGGCAGATCCCAGGCCACACCTTCAACCTGCATACCTGGCACCCAGCGGCGTCGCTGTGCGCCCTGCTCATCGGTATACACTTCAACCCGGCCATAAAAACCTGCTGTCTGGTTCAGTTCCGGGCGTTGAATCTCCCATGGGTAGCCTTCCTGTCCGCGCCAGCCATCCGGCGCTTCCATCTGGCGGCCCTGATCGAATGACTGCCGAAACAGACCGTATTCATAGTGAAGACCATAGCCCACTGCAGGAAATTCCTGCGCAGCCAGAGAATCCATAAAGCAGGCAGCCAAGCGCCCTAGTCCGCCATTCCCAAGCGCAGGATCTCGCTCCTCTTCCAGCAAATCGGTCAG
Source organism: Photobacterium sp. GJ3 (assembly GCF_018199995.1). Taxonomy (NCBI): domain Bacteria; kingdom Pseudomonadati; phylum Pseudomonadota; class Gammaproteobacteria; order Vibrionales; family Vibrionaceae; genus Photobacterium; species Photobacterium sp. GJ3. Next base: position 844,108 of record NZ_CP073579.1, read on the forward strand.
GTTCTGACCCAGCTCAGCCATCGCTTCAGCCACAGGCGCATACAGATCCAGACTGATCAGGTTGTTGCCGGTCAGGCGACCGATCAAAAATTCCAGAGAAAGATAATTCACACTGCGGCAATCAGTCGCTGCCAGATGTTGCTCCGTGTCAATCAGGTTACCCGTGCTGGTTTCAGCCAGGGCACGACTCATCGCCAGATACCAGTGACGGGCACTGGCTGTTGCCGGCGTCTGGGCATAAGTCGTCAGAAGATGTTGTTTTACCGAAGCCTGAAATGCGGCTTTATCAAAAGAAAGCGCCTGAGGTTGATTCTGCATCATGGTTTTCTCGCTGTCGGGTCATATTCAGTCAAAAAATTCTGAGGTTCATGCTGCCTGTGACCCGGCCGAAAAACATCATCCTGAAAACCTGAGGTTGAGGGAGTAGCAGCAGGGCGTAGTCCGTCTCTGAACATGCTTTCTGTGACAACATCTTGAAATTCATTGTGATATCCCGGTTCAATTCTGATGCCAGTCACAAAAACACGGGCACTACACCTGTGCAGGAGACATACCGAAAGTACTGGAGAATTCAATAAAGTGTGACTCATCACTTACTTTCAGGGATGAGAAGTGCAACAAATGCTGATTTAGGCGGGGATACAGGTAATGATAAATACGCCTACACCATCAACCATGACAATTCAGAAAAATTAAAATTATGTGGATACCTTCTAAGCTGACTCGCCCTGCGCGATTGCACAATGCGATATTACGCCCCAGATTGCTGGATCTGCTGCAACATGCCCCCGCCTACCGGCTGGTGCTGTTTCGGTCTCCGGCTGGCTATGGCAAAACCACCATGGCTGCGCAGTGGCTGAATGAGCATCCGCATACCGGCTGGTTCAATCTGGACGACAATGACAACGATCCCTTTCGCTTTGCCAACTATCTGCTTCAGGCACTGAATAAAGCGTCTCAGGATGCTTGCCTGAAGACCAAAGCCATGGCAGAACGTCGCCAGTTTGCCTGCCTCAGTACCCTGTTCAGCGAACTCTTCGCAGAACTGCAGGATTACCCGCACCAGACGTATCTGGTGCTGGACGATTATCATGTGATTCACAACGAAGACATTCATGATGGTATGCGCTTTTTCCTTAAGCACATGCCGGATGAAATGACACTGGTTGTAACGAGCCGCAGTCAGCCTCCGCTGGGCACTGCCAACCTGCGGGTCCGGGATCTGCTCATCGAAGCCGATCATGAATCTCTTGCATTTGATGAAGAGGAAACCACGCGGTTTTTCAGCAAACGTGTCGCGAATGAGATCGAAACCACCGCACTAAGTAACCTTCGTGCACAAGTTGAAGGCTGGCCGTCAGCCCTTCAGCTCATCGCGCTGCACGCTCAGCAGCGCCCGAATCATCTCGCCGAATCAGCCCTGTCACTCGCAGAATTTAATCGAAGCCACCTGTGGGATTACCTCGCGGAAGAAGTCTTTGATTTACTCGATGAAGACACCCGCAGTTTCCTGCTGCATTGCTCAGTGCTCGATATGTTCAATGCCGAATTAGTCATGGATCTGACGGGTCGCAGCGATGCCCTGATCAAACTCGAAACACTCAATCGCATCGGGCTCTTTATCAGCCCGCTGGAAGGTGCCGATAACTGGTTCCGTTTTCATCATCTGTTTGCTGAATTCCTGCGCCACAAACGCCACGCTCACATCCCGGAACAGCGAAAAGAACTGCACAACAAAGCCGCACTGGCCTGGCTGAATCAGAACAGTCCGCAGCAGGCGCTTTACCATGTGAAAAAAAGTCAGAATCATTCTTTAATGGTTGAGATTCTGTCTGACCATGGCTGGCAGATGTTCCATCATGGTGAACTGCGCATACTTGAAGACTGTATTGCTTCGCTGGATAAAGTCTTGCTGTTCAGCAGCCCGCGCCTGATTCTGCTGCGACTCTGGCTGGCACAAAGTCAGCATCGCTACAACGAAGTGGGCGATCTGATTGCAGAATCTGAAGCAGAAATGCTGGCCAATCACATTCAGCTGGATGATGCCCTGCAGGGTGAACTGAATGCGTTACGTGCGCAGGTTGCCATCAATCAGGGCAAACCCGAAGACGCTCTCTTGCTGTCTGAACAAGCGCTGGGCCAGTTGCCTGCAACCACCTACCGCAGCCGGATTGTGGCGACTTCCGTGGTGGGGGAAGTCCATCACTGTCTGGGGAATCTGAACCGCGCATTACCGATGATGCAACAAACCGAAAAAATGGCGCGTCAGTATCATGTGTATCATCAGGCACTCTGGGCACTGTTGCAGCAAAGTGAAATTTTGCTGGCGCAAGGCGCTGTACAGCCTGCTTACGAGTTACTGGAGCAAGGATTCAAACTGGTCAAAGATCAGCATTTGCACCAGGTCCCCATGCACGAGTTCCTGTTGCGATTGAAAGCACAGATCCTGTGGTGCTGGAACCGGCTGGATGAAGCAGAAGAAGCCGCGCTGAAAAGTCTGGATGTGCTCGCCCCTTACGATGACACCAAATCGCTGCAGGCATACTCCATGCTCGCCCGGATAGCGATGACCCGGGGGGAGCAGGACAAAGCCGCGCGCTATCTGCAACGCTGCAATGATCTGATGGCGCGTGCAGATTTTCACATTGACTGGCGTGCCAATGCCGACATTGCCAAACTGCTGTACTGGCAACAGTGCAACGACACCAGCAGTATCCAGCAATGGCTGGAACAAGCAGAAGAACCGGACGGCTCGTGTAACCATTTTCAGCAGCAACAATGGCGAAACCTGGCATTAGCCCAGCTACTGACTGGCAATATTGAAGAAGCACATCGGATTCTGACCATATTGCTGGACAGTTGTGAAAAGCACGCGCTGGTCACCGACAGAAACCGAAACCTGATTCTGCTGGCAACCATTTGCAAGCGGGCAGGCAATCGGGAGACGGCGCTGAAACATCTGGCAGAAGCCCTGCATCTGACCAACAGCACAGGCATGGTTGGGAACTTTCTGATCGCAGCGGCAGATATTCAGGATCTGTTGCAAACCCTGATCGACGACAAAATGCTCAATGAGTTATCAATGCACCGGGCGCGGCATTTACTTCGTGAAATGAACAGCAAAGAAAAACACCGTCTGGTCCACTTCGATGAGGCATTTGTCGAAAAACTACTGAATCTGCCGGATTTACCGGAACTGATCCGCACCAGCCCGCTGACACAGCGTGAATGGCAGGTGCTTGGACTCATTTATACCGGCTACAGTAACGAACAGATTGCCACTGAACTGGACGTGGCGGCAACGACAATCAAAACCCATATCCGGAATCTGTATCAAAAACTGAATATCGCCAATCGCAACGAGGCGATTGAGACCGCACAGGAATTACTCAGCCTGATGGGCTATCAGGTTTCCTGAGCCATTCACCTGTCGAAGAGTCGTCAGCCCAACGCTGGCTATTGTTCAACATCATTGCATGCTCGCCTGCGCAACAATGACAACATTCATGAATATTCAGTGTCTTACGAGCCCCGCGACTGCGGGGATTCACAGGATGCAGGATGAGCGCGAGCCAGAAAGCTAACGTCCGAAAGGATTCTCCTCCCCCCGTTCTCATCCCTGGGTTTGATGACTCACGTTAACGAGCGATCACCTCAGCCGTCGGGACCGCCTGAATCCGCACCGGGAAACTTTCCGCCCACGACAGCACCGACGTATGGTGCTCACGAATCAGTGCGCCTGAAGCATAAGGCTTGTCATGTGTGGTATGTGCATCCGCCACCAATGTGACACCGTAACCCAAAACCGCTGCACGCCGTGTTGTCGTGTCGACACAGAAATCTGTCGCGTAACCACAAATGATCAGATGATCGATACCCAGTCGCTCCAGTGTCGATTGCAAAGCGGTGTCGTGAAAAGAATCCGGTGTCGTTTTTCTGACAAGCACATCGTCGTCCGACGTTTCCAGATCCCGGTGCAATTGCCACCCTTCCGAGTTGTAGGCGATCTCAGTGCCAGGCGCTTCGTGCTGAATCAATATCACGGGCAAAGAGCGTGCTCTGGCCCAACGGGTCAGTTGATTGATCCGTGAAACCACTTCATCGGCTTCAAACGGGTGTGGTTCAGGTTCAAAACAAATTCGCTGAACATCAATTACAACGATCGCTTGTGTCATGGCGTATCCTTACTCGCACGAAATTAACTTAGCAGCCAATAAGATAGCGACGAATCGAATGGGTTGCACGGAAAAGATCGGAGACCGGGAGATCAAGATGCATCTGTTCAACTTCCAGTGCCATTTCACCCTGCATGAGACTGAACGTGTCCCAGTCCACTTGCCGGATATGCCGAATCTTTCGAGTCTGTTTTAATAATTCGGCAAAATCGAATGCGGAATAACCGCATGATTCTGCAATGAAATGCTGTGTACCCTGCACTTTCAACGATGCCAACGTTGCATAAAAGGGTCCGATATCTGCCACATGCACATATTGATGCCATCCCGTGCTGGGGACTGCCACAGTCATCTGTTGGTCAGGTAATCCCGCCAGAATGCGTCTCAGCTGACAATTATCGCCACCATAAATCAGGCTGGGGCAATAAACGATATTCCACCCCCGATTCAATGCAGCCTGAATCGTTGCCTGATCCGGCTCAACGACTGAGATTGGACGACAGATAAAATGCTTGAGATCCTGAACCGATGCATGGCCGAACAGCCACACGCCTGAGGTATGAATCCGAACGGCATCCGGGGCAGCAAGCATATCTAACTGCTTCATCAGCCGCTGCTCCTGCACCGCAATTTCCTGGGGCGAGTATTGTGACCAGTGAGGTCTGGCGCAATTGATCACAACATCAAAAAAAGCATTCAAGTGTTCGTCCTGAGCCGAAACCGTCATCGCAGGGTCATCACATTCCGATACGGGCCGGTGAGCAAAATGAAAAACCTGATAACCCAGAGAATTCATATATCCCGAAACATGCCGGCCAACATAGCCTGAAGCCCCGGCGATCAACACTTTATTCATCTTTACGCCTCTGAAAACAACGCGAGCACCTTTCATTCACAAACAATTATGCCAGTAAGCGCATACAAAGGCACTTCTTCATCAATTGTTCGATTTTTTCGAATGATCAATTCATCCGACAAGCATGGTGTTTCTAGTCATAACCGTTAGGATCGGGAGATTCATTCAAAAGCGGAGTCCCGTCATGTTTCATGCTGTAAGACGACACTGGTATATGAGAGGATTAACACAATTTTATACCTTATCCCGATTGAAAATACTCCAATTGTGACCATAGTGGTTTTGCACAAAACCATCATCTACCCCCGCCAAATTTGAAATAGTTAAAAGTTCGAGCAGTGAGGACTTGATCGGATACTCAACAAGAGAGATAGATGATAATATTCAAATACTTAATCCAATAATTCAGGAACCATATTAATGTTCGAGCAATTGAAGGACGTCTTCAAGGTAGCTGCTTTCAAATACCTCAGTACGGTCGATGCTAATCCTGCTATATCCAACCAGCATGAGATTGGTGGCCTAAAAGACGCAGGAATTGGCCAGCACCTCGGAATACTGGATGATGGTAAACGAAGGCAGATCCAAGCAACACTGGTTTATCTGGAAGATAATGAATCAACAATTCTTGTGGAAGATACCGTTACTTGGTACGACTGCCGTTTTGAAGACCATACACGCTCTGCTGAATGGAGACTGTATTACAAATCCAATGATGTAACCGAACGATTTCAGCCCGGTGATTTCTTCATGATTGCCCTGACGCATGAAGGCCAGTTGCTGATGATTTTCTGCCCTCCTCAGAGTGAATATGAAAATCAAATTCGTTCAATTTTTGGGGCTCAACACCTTAATGCAAATAGAAAAGGACTTAAACAGGTAAGTATTAACAGCAACATTGCTTCCCCAATAAGGCTGATGTTCGCCCGATATGGGCTTGAGATTGGCCATGACGGTACCAACTATCTCGATCTTATCCATGATAAATTTGGAAACAGCTTTCCTAAAACAAGAGACTTCTCAACGTTTGCCAGAGAACTATCACCAGAGGTATGTCCGATTGAGATGCCAGATGTTGCACTTATTCAATGGATGGAGACGGAAGAGTCAGCCTTCAGACAGTTGGAAAAGCACATTGTTCGGGAAAAGCTCAGAACTGGATTTGGCGAAAACGGCGACGACGTGGATGAATTCGTCATCTTTTCACTCAGTGTTCAGAATCGCAGAAAAGCAAGAAGTGGACATGCATTCGAAAACCACATTGAACATATCTTAAAAGAAAATAGGCTCACATTTCAGCGTGGGGCCCTTACTGAAGGAAAACAGAAACCCGACTTTTTGTTTCCAGGTTCTGACAGCTACCAGAACCCTGCATTCCCTGCTGAACGCCTACGTATACTTGGTGCCAAAACGACATGTAAAGATCGATGGAGACAGGTACTTGCTGAAGGAAGCAGAGTAAAGCGAAAACACCTCATCACCCTTGAACATGCGATCAGTGAGGCTCAAACATCTCAGATGCAGCTCCTGAACCTGCAGTTGGTTGTCCCGGCCGCATTACACGAGACTTACACAACCACACAAGCATCTTGGCTCATGAGTTTTGGTGACTTTATTTCAGAAATTCGCACATTAACTTAAACTCATGAATGAGAGTGATAAGCCCAGTGAATCAGGCTTGTAAAGGTTAACTTAAACGGAGGCTTGAGTGACTGCTGAAAGCCGCAAAAGCATGCGAAGCAGAAATATGCGCTCCGTTCGCACCAAAAATACAAAACCTGAAATGCAAATACGGAGAGCCTTGCATGCCCGTGGTTACCGTTTTCGGGTTTCACCAAAAGATATCCCGGGGAAGCCTGACCTCTGGTTTTCAGGAAAACGAGCAGCCATCTTCGTCAATGGATGCTTCTGGCATGCCCACGGATGCCATCTCTTCAAAATACCTGGAAGTAACGCACCTTTCTGGAACAAAAAGCTGACGGAAAATGTAAGCAGGGATGCCCGAGTTCAGCAATTGCTTTTCGAACATGGCATTCGTGTTCTCGTTGTTTGGGAATGTGCAATGAGAGGAAAGTCTTCGATAAGCCCTGACCTTGTCGCATTACTTGCAGCCACATGGCTTCAAAGCGAAAGCAAGTGTGGTTGTATCACAAGTAAAGGACTCAACACCTTTCCCTGCCCTGATCCCCTCTTTATGATCGGCACTTACTATACTGTATAAAGATCCATAAAAAATGGAGAAAGGGAAAATCGTGTGATATATTTACACACAATTTGACCTATATGACAAAAACGAAACCATGCTAAAAAAAGAATACATTCAGGGCGATCAGGTTGACGACAGCAGAATCCGGGAACAGCAGGAAAAGTCCAATGCCCTGCTTCGACTGTTAGTAACCATCTACGATCAAAAGAACCTGGGTCAAAAACTTAACAGTGATGAAACTGGCCTACATACGGGCATTATCCGTGAGAAGCTCAACCGCTGGAAGAAAGACCCAGTCGGGAACCCGATACTCATTGAAGAGCATACAATGACTCAAATCCGGGAAGCTCTACTTCCAGCCAAGCCCACTCACTGGGACAATCCAGATTTTGAGTTCATTGACCTATTTGCAGGGATTGGCGGACTGCGCAAAGGCTTTGAAGAGATTGGTGGCAAGTGTATTTACACCAATGAATGGGACGATCAGGCAAGAAGGACCTATTTGGCCAATCATTATGTGGACAATAATAAGCTCCCCTATTTTCTTGATTCCCCAGAAGAGAATCCTGAAAGAAATGTCTCACATATGGATATCACCAAAGTAACCCTGAGTGGTAAAGCGGACGCTACACCCGAGGATATCAGTAACAGTATTCACTTTCATATCCCGGATCATGACGTGCTGTTGGCCGGCTTTCCATGTCAGCCATTTTCAATTGCCGGTGTTTCCAAAAAAAATGCACTCGGACGGGCCCACGGTTTCGAATGTGATACCCAAGGAACACTGTTTTTCGACGTAGAACTCATCATCGAACATAAAAAGCCAAAGTTCTTCGTGCTTGAAAACGTCAAAAACCTGAAGAGTCACGATAAGGGCAATACTTTTGCCACCATTATCAGAAGGCTGGATAAACAAGGCTACCACATCCTCAATGTCACGGATGAAGGGAATGATATTGAAGAAGCCATTCAGGTGGTCAGGAAGCGGCGCAATGACCCAACCATAATCGATGGTGTACATTTTACGCCACAACACCGGGAACGTGTTGTCCTTGTCGGTATTCGTAAAGACTTGCTGAAACAGGACCCGCAGCTGAAGCAGCTCAGTCTGACGGACATTCCTAAGCCGGCACATCGATATACACTGAAAGACATTTTATGTACTTTAGATAAAGACGATAAGGCAAAGTATACCCTTACAGAAAACCTGTGGAACTATCTGTATCACTATGCTCTAAAACATCAGACCAAAGGCAATGGCTTTGGGTTTGGCCTTGTCGACCCAGAAGATCCGAATGCAGTAACACGTACTCTCTCCGCTCGCTATTACAAAGATGGTTCAGAAATACTCATTAATCAGGACGGTCTGGACCCTGAGTATCTCCTAAAGAAACGTGAGTATGGGATTTTGAAGAATCAGGAACGCGCAGAGGTTGCATTAAGGTACGCAAATAAACAGGCAGCAATCGCACCTGACTATTCCGATGCTGATTTCAAAATCTGGACCAAAGAAGGGGAGCAGAAATATGACGAACTGCACGGTCGCTATGCTCCTGAGTTTGATGCTTCATGGAAAACACCAAGACGACTGACACCTCAGGAGTGTGCGCGGCTGATGGGTTTTGAGAAACCGGAGGCCGATTCTGAGCGTTTTCGTATCGTCTGTGCGGATGCTCGGGCTTATAAGCAGTTTGGTAACTCTGTTGTGGTGCCTGTTTTTAGTGCGGTCGCAAAGTTACTGGCGCCGAAAATTCGAAAATTTTCACTGAAAGAAAACACATCGACAGCTGCTTAATTTCAGTTATCTTAAGGCCCTATTTAGTTTAGGGCTTTCTTTTGTCAACACCAACTTACTTTGACCATATTTAAAGTGGTCTACACATTCCGTACACTGATTTCAACCGATTTATATCACTAACTGGCGACAGCTCATCAAGAAGTGACAATGTAGCAAATAGTTCATATCCCTCTTCGGCCTGTTCATCCCACGAGATCTACTGTAATTTTGGAGAGAAGTTTCCCAAAGTTTAAAGTACAGTAAAAACAATACTTTGAGTCGTACATCCTATGAGGTTCTTATGTTTCATGCCCACGTTTACTTTGAGTTATCCCAGCAGACGCTTGCCGAGCAAGTCCGGCAGCAAATTATTGCAGAACGTCCGGATGACATTCTGGCGATTTTTTCACTGGTGCCACGACGGGTTGGTCCGCATGATATGCCGATGTTTGAATTGCATTTTGCAGACAACCGAACGGGATTAATTGAGTGGCTGGATCAACACAGAGCAGGTCTGTCTGTGCTGATCCATCCGGTATCTGCCAATGAGCTGGCCGATCATACGGTCAATGCCCTTTGGTTAGGAAAGCAATTACCGGTTCATACTGACATTTTTAAAGCTGAACAGTAATTTTCTCTGCCAGCGACATTGCCAGGTTGTTATCGTAATAAGCGGCTTCATTAATGAAATGAGGATAAGCTTCGTAATGGCCATCCCAGCAGATTTCTTCGCCGTTAAACAACTTAAAGATTGGATCGCCCTGATGAAGCGGCTTGAAATCGTTGTCCTGAACAAACCGATGGACCATGCCAATCCGCTCGCCTTGGGCATTTTCCGGTAGTTTCAGGGTTTCAGTGTACCGAAACGCTTCATAACTGGCGGGTAATTCAGGCAGCGAACCCTGATTGTAAAGATCAACGTAATCAAGAATATGCATGGTCATGATTTCCATCCAGTCCAGCACATCCTGCCGTAAAACCGATTGCGGTTGCGGGCCGATTTCAACAATCACCCCTTGCGCAGCAATTGAACTGACAAACTTATGCTCAGCCAGCGGAGTCTGATCTTCAAAAATCACCACCGCTTCAGGCATTTTTGCCTTCACATAAGCGCCCATTCTGATGTTGAAATCGTCTGACTGAAGCACGATTAACGTCGGCCCCATGTTGCTGGTTGTATTGTGTAAATCGATGATAAAGTCAGTCTTGGCATTCCCTTTCGGCCCCAGAACGTTATTCATCACTTTGGCGCGGCTTTGTTCATAATTTGCCAGTGCCGGGTTAGCCAGATCTTCAACCGAAAACTGTCGGTTCAGATCGCTATCGACATAGCGTTTATTTTCTTCATGCGCCTTAGGGTTTGCGAACAACGTCTGTGTTGTAAAGGTATCCCGGGTAATGCGCTGCGGGTGTTGTTGCCATTGGCGCACTAAGTAAATGCCACTGAATTCATTGCCATGGGTGCCTCCCACAACGGCGACAGAATTAATGCTTTTCATCCTTGTCATCACCACTTGAAAAATCTGAATATTGATAAAGATTCTCAGTATGCCAGCCTTCTTTTCGCCAAACAAACGAATAATCAGGCAATTTTATTTAATTTTTATTCCACTCAGTACTGAACCTTCCCGCGCATATTTTTGACCTGCCCCCGTTGCGCCTTTTTGTCCATCCGGCGTTTTTGCGACGCTTTCGTTGGCTTGGTCGGTCGGCGCTTTTTTTCCTGCTTCATCGCCAATTGGATCAGTTGCTGAAGCCGTAACAAAGCATCCTCTTTGTTTTGTTCCTGCGTTCTGAACTGCTGCGCTTTGATGATAATCACACCGTCTTTGGTAATGCGCTGATCCGACAGGGCCAGTAAACGCTCTTTATAAACAGCTGGCAAGCTGGAGCGATTGATGTCAAAGCGCAAATGAATTGCACTTGAAACTTTATTCACATTCTGGCCGCCAGCGCCCTGAGCCCGGATGGCGGTGATTTCGATTTCCCAGTCAGCAAGCTGAACCGTGTTAGAGATTGATAACATAACAAGATGAACGATTGAAGAAATACAAAGGCTATTATCTTATTTCAGCAGAAGATTTCCACTCATGCAGAATGTGATCTGTTCTGCATCTCATTCGTCAGGGCATTCATCCCTTTCAGCAGTCGGCGTATCCTTACGGCTTTGATGTGCATTTTTAGAACAATCAGTTATGGATACCCTATTACACTACCTTGCTGAGTCCGGACAGTTCATGCGTCCGTGGATCAACGACATTGCCATGGCGATGGTTGCCTGCTTATTAGTTGTATTTGGATCAGATATCAACATGATCCTGCGACGCTACCTGTCTGGCACCAACTTCCTGATTCGTACCAGCGCATTCATTTTCGTGAACGCCTTCGGATACGGGCTGCTGATCGTGGCCGTTGCACCGTGGCTTGCGAAACAAATGACTGCATTGAGCAACCTTTGGTTGTTTGTTGCAGTGCTCGGGACATTTATCTTTCTGGGAAGCTGGGCCCAGCGAAATCAACAGGTATAAAAAAACCGCCTTCATTCAGGCGGTCTTTTTATGTGGAAATCAGAAGTTGACCGTCAGGCCATCCGTTCCCAAAATCTGGTCCATGATCGTCTGCTGTAGGATCAACGTATCACCCGCTTGTTCCGGGTCATCTTCGTTACCGTTACATACCAGATTCAAATCATAGGTATCGAATGGCAGGTAACCAATCGCGTACATTCCGGTCGCTGAGTCGACTGCAGCAGATGCTAATGGCTCATTCTCAGAACCCAGATCGCCATACTCGCCTGCGTTTGCGAGTGGATAAACGTAAACAAAAGCATTCGAAATGTCATTGCTGCACAGGGAAGGATCCACAGAGCCGTTAATCGCTGCCACAGATGTATTTTCGACAACCCGGACACCACGCGGTTTCAGCTGATATCCATTGGCATTCAGCACCATACTCTTGCGCAAATCAAATTCGATGGTGTAAGCCTGAGTTGCATCCGCTTCAACTGTAAATCCGTCCAGTTTCAGCTCACCGCTTGGCACTCGAATGCCTTCGACTGCATCGGTATCCGTTACAACATGCGAATAAGGCGTGCCATCACTGTAAGTACCGTTCGTCAGTACAGATAAGCGCATTTGCGTATAATTTCCGGACAGCAGCACTTCATCGCTCAAGACCTGTAAAGCCTTTTCACCCTGATACTCAAGCAAGTTGATCACCATAAAGGACGGATTGCGGTTTTCATCTTCTGGAATCGATAAGCCATCCGGTATACAAGATGCAGAACTCTCATCCGCAGCAAATGTATTCGTGGTCCACGAAGACTCGCTGCCACCCGAATGGTGAACTGTAATGTTGTCAAATGCGACACAGACTTTTTTCAGGCCATCGACCGGCGCATCAGACATCCCCAGTGAGACTTTCCCTGTTGTTTGATCATTCGAATCTGAACCACAGCCCGCCAGTACTAAACTTGCCATACTGGCAATCAATAATTTTTTCATACACTGCTCCTTTTGCTTTGAGAGAACTTTAGCGGGATCAGCGTCGAAAAGCATTCCTGTGCCATCTTCCTAACAGAAGAATGACATCCGGGCTCAAAATGGTGAAGAAATAGACAAGGGTAAACAAGAAATTCAGAGGGACTTAATCAACCCGCATGCAGCCATGCTGAATAGAGCGCGGATTTTCCAGACGATGTAGGCAAGACCCGACAGACTGGAGGTCCTGATATTGATACTTCGCAACCATTGCGGCTGCGATCAGTAAGCCAATCAATGAAAAACGGGTCAGCCAGAGCCACTGACGATGCAACGCCACGGCAAGTGTCAGCAGGCACGCGAGTACGATAAACAGTAAACTTGGTGCAATATAACCAGATATCACTTACTCAACCCCAAACCTTGCAAAGTGGCAAAATAATAAGGTGTTGGACGTCATAATTAAAGATGATTTATGCATATTTACACTGCAAAGTGTATCCGGCCAGATTTGGACAATTGACCACAATTTCAGACTTGGAGCATGATCGCATTTAGGGGATTTGAAATGACAAAAGCCTCGATTTCTCGAAGCCTTTGTGTACAAAGTCACAAAATGGATTGGTGATTAAATCACCAGTCCGCCATCAATTTTCAGGGTCTGTCCTGTGATGAATGACGATTGATCGCTGGCAAGAAACAGCGCACCATTTGCAATGTCCTGCGGTTTCCCCATGCGCTGCAGCGGCGTTTTCGACTTCATGTAATCCAGAATTTTTTCTGGCAGGTCCACAGTTAATGGCGTTTCGACAAAGCCGGGAGCGATACAGTTCGCCCGGACCTGAGCGCCTTTGCGAGAAAATTCTTTCGCCCAGCCTTTTGTCATGGCAATCACACCCCCTTTCGTCGCGGCATAATTACTCTGACCAATATTTCCGTCTGTCCCGACAACAGAAGACATGGTAATGATCGACCCCACACCATGTTCCATCATGACAGGAGCGACGGCCTGGGTCATATTGAAAACGCCTTTGAGGTTGACATCCAGCACCATATCCCAATCTTCAACAGACATTTTTTCGATCAGATTGTCCCGGGTAATCCCCGCATTATTCACCAAAACATCGACACGACCGAAGGTGTCTGCAATGCCCTGAACAAAATGCTGGATTGATTCGCGATCACAAACATTCAGCTCAATCGCTCTCACATTCTTGTAAGTTTTCTCCAAATCAGCCATTGCTGCTGCGTTCATATCACAAGCGAAAACAACTTCAGCCTGATTGCTGGCAAAGGTCTCCACAATACATCGGCCTATGCCCTGAGCGCCACCCGTTACAATGCAAACCTTCTTATCTAACATAGTCTTTCCCTCTTGGTTCGAAATGTCGAAGTGAAATACCGAATACAGTGCGGGCACACCGCTTCCCTGCTCACTTCCGTCAGTTTTGATTTTAGATGAAACAAATCAAAAGATTACACTCAATGATGCAATTCACCTTTGCGCTGATTACTCAGTCATTATGCACGCAGATCACTGATTCCCCATAGAAATCGCCAAAAAACATCCTCAATTGACTGAGAACACAACAATCTGAACGTTTTTACTGACCGATTTCCATTCACTTCGCTTTCAGGAAAATCAGAGCGTTAACGGTAATTTTTCGGGATTCACGAACTCTTCACTGGTATCGGGTCTGACCTTTGCTATAAATGTATGAAGAATGTACAACAATGGAACTGTTGCAAAGCATGCTTGATAAAGTAGTTTTTTTCCTACATGTGGTGCGGAGTGGCTCACTCAGTGAAGCGGCCAAACACTACGGCATTTCTGCGTCTGCAGGCAGCCGGTGGCTGAGCGAGCTGGAAGCTGGCATGGGCGTCAGTTTGCTCAAGCGCACGACACGTAAAATCACCCCCACTCAGGCAGGACAACGTCTGTATGACAGGTTCAGTCTGATCAACGGCCAGATTAATGATGTCTTCAATGAAGTTCAGAACCTGAGCCATGAAGACAAGGGATTGATCCGGGTCGCCAGTACACCGCTGTTTGCTAAATATTATCTCAGCCAGATCATTGGTGAGTATGTTCAGATTCATCCTTCGATTAATTTCGTCGTGATCGAGACAGCATTTGAAGTCGATCATGTCCATGATGTCGACTTTGCCATTCGTGCAAACGCAACTTATCGCGGCTTTCAGGACAAAGACAGCCTGCTCGTGAAACGTTCACTGGTTCGTGAACCTTTAATCGCTTGCTGCTCTCCTGAATATATTGATCAATACGGTAAACCTGAATATCCAGAAGCTCTCAAGACACACTTCTGCTTATATGCGACCACGCTTGTTGGTGGGAATAAGTGGATCTTCGAACAGAATGGTGAATACAATTCTGTGGAAATTGCACAAACCGTTGAAGCGGATGACAGTGAGATCCTCAAGAATATTGCGCTCGCTGGCGGCGGTATTGCTTATTTACCCTATAGTCTGGTCAATCAAGAGCTCCAATCCGGTCAGCTACTTCCGGTATTAAAAGACTATGTCAGCAGTGAATTTGAATTGAATCTGTACTTCAAACCCAGAAAATATATGCCGGTCCGTTGTGTGAATTTTAAAGACTACCTGATCGGACGCGTTCAGGAGATGGATAAGAAAAATAAAAATGCACTGGGTTTACCCAAGCCAAAGCAATTGCTCGTTGAATAAACAACCAGTGCTTTTAAACGGTGTCAGTTAGTTTGATTCCGGATTAAGCAGACATTTTGAAAAACTGCAGCTTTTCCGCCATGTCTTCTGCCAATTGAGAGATTTCTTTACTGGCTGCAGCACACTGGCTGATACCCGTGGCATTGGTTGAAACAATCTCATGAATCGTCGCCAGATTCTCATTGATTGTCTGGGTGACTTCCGTCTGCTGTGCGGCAGATTCTGCGACCTGATGATTCATCTCACCAATCTCGGCAATCGATGCTTTGATTTTGGCCAAAGCTTGTGAAGCCTGCTCTTCAAGCATCCGATTATTCTCAATCAGTTCAGACATCGTACTCATTGAAGCGCTGGCAGACTGAGAACGCATTTGCAGTTGTTCAATAATTTTCTGAATATCCCCGGTCGACTGTTGTGTCCGGGCAGCCAATTGTCGGACTTCATCCGCAACCACAGCAAACCCCCGGCCGCTTTCACCCGCTCGGGCGGCCTCAATCGCAGCATTCAAAGCTAACAAGTTGGTTTGTTCTGACACCGCATGGATCACTTCCAGCACACCGGTAATCTGAGACGCAGCTTGTCCGAGCTCTGCGATTTCAATCGTCGCCGCTTCAACACCTAACCCCATTTCATGGGTCGCCTGCGACACACGACGGAACATGACTTCACCTTCATCAGTCATTTGTACCGCAGTGTTTGCCCCCTGATCCGCCTGCAGGGCCGTTTCAGCCACTTCACGGGAAGACGTTGCCAGTTCCTCAACTGCAGAGGCAATCTGTTCGATTTCACGACTCTGACGAACGGCATTATCTTCTGACACTTGCATCACTGTCGCCAGTTCAGAAGTTGCTGTCGCAGTGCTGTCCCCATTCTGTCTCAACCCGGACACAATGCTGCGTAAATTCCCAGCCATGCTTTCAATACTCTGTCCCAGACGGCTGAGTTCATTGTTCCCTGATAAATGAGCATCAATCTCCAGTTCACCTTTTGCAAACTGCTGCATTTTTCCACTCAGTGAAGCCAGCGGGCGGGAAATAAACCCGGCAAGGAACCAGCCCGCCATCAGCCCGATCAGGATGGTCACCACAATCGCCATCTGACTCCAGAATAACACTTGATCATGTTGTTTGACCTGTTTCAGCATATAGTCCGAAGAAAGCTGATTGAGCTGCTTAGAGAGCACATCAATCCGTTGAATTAAGACATTCCCTTTATCTCGGTAAGGCACCACATACTGATTAAAATCTCGATCAGACATCAACCCCTGGTGACGTCGCTTCAGCACATCCAGCATGGTCTGCCGACTATAATTCAGGTAATCATTGACTGCTGATTCCAGCGAAGCAATTTCTGCTTCTGCACCAGTAAACTGATTCAATTCAGGTATCAAACGCTGAATCTGTAACTCTCGCTGATCAAGCGTCGATTTTAAAACACTCAGTTGTGTTTCATCGTATAACGCATAGATTGCTCCAACGCGCATGGCGTAAGTGCTTTCAATCAAGTTTGCAACGTTATCTTTTAATTCAATTGTGACTTTTGAGGCTTCATTTAATTCTTTAACGGTATCCACCAATACCTTATTAGAAATAACCACGGAAGCAAGTAATAATATAGCTGACAAAATGACAGGCATCAGAACCTGATTTCTGATGGATATTTCTTTAAGCATGCGTTGATAGCCTTATATGATAACAATGAAAATTGAACCAATATTCAATCTTAGGCGGTTTATTATTCATAAAATGAGAGTAATATCAACAATGCATTTAATTCAAGTCAATTCTAATAAAACAGATAACTTATACTTAATATATAACTATATTAATTTAAAAATACCTAAAATAAACTTCTCTAAAATAGAATCAATTAAAGTAAAAGTTTACTGGATCAGGGTGAAATATGAGAGTTTAATTTCAAAACGACAAATACGAAAAAAGCCGGGAAAATCCCGGCTTTTGTACAAATGAGGTTTGCAGCATGTTTAGTCGAAACGCGGCTTACTACGTTCCTGACGCTGACCCTGGTTACGCTCACTATGGTTACGTTCACCACGGAAGCTACCACGATGGTCACCGCCACGGTTACGGTCAAAACGGCGCTCACCATCACGACGGCCACGAGATTGACCATCACGCTGGCCTTCACGGTTACCACCACGAGGACCACTACGGAAACCACCTTCACGGTTGCCACCGTTACCGCCACGACGATGCTCACGCAGTACGTTATCTTCAACCACAACGGCTTTCACATCGTTCTGGCGAATACGCAGTTTTTTCAGCTGAGCGACAACATCTGAGCTCATCTTCTTCGGCAGCTGAACATAAGTATGCTCAGGCGCCAGTTTAATTGCACCGATAAAGTCTTTGCTCAGACCCAGTTCGTTGGCAATGGCACCGACGATGTCTTTCACCTGTACGCCTTGCTCACGGCCAACCTGCAACTGGTAAGTATCCCAGTCAGCAGTATTGAACTGGCGGCGCTCACGACGTTCGCCACGTTCCCCGCGTTCACCGCGCTCGCCACGTTCACCACGGCGATCACGACGTTGCTTTTCACGCTCAATCGCAGCGATCATCGGATCCGGGCCATTGTAGAACAATGGACGATTGCCTTGCTGACGTTTCAGCAAGATTGCAGCCAGTGTCGTCGCATCAACTTCGATAGAGCTTTGCAGCTTTTCGATCAGCTCAACAAAAGCTTCCAGGCTTGCGCTTTCTTTCTGCTCTTCCAGCTCTTTACCCAAACGAGACAGACGTGCTGCAGCAACATCATCACGCATTGGCAGCTGAATTTCTTCCATACGGGACTTCGTCACACGCTCAATGGTACGCAGCATGCGGATCTGGTTGGTGCGAACCAGCAGAATCGCTTTACCCTGACGACCAGCACGACCAGTACGGCCGATACGGTGAATGTAAGATTCAACGTCAAACGGAATATCGTAGTTGAATACGTGCGTGATACGCGGCACGTCCAGACCACGGGCAACAACGTCAGTTGCAACCAGAATATCAATGACGCCACGTTTGATGTGATCAACAGTCCGCTCACGCAGAGACTGTGGAATATCACCGTGCAGCGCTGCTGCTTTGAAACCGCGGGCAGACAACCAGTCAGCCAGACGCTCAGTATCCTGACGGGTACGAACGAAAACAATCGATGCATCCGTTTCTTCAGTTTCAAGCAGACGGATCATGGCTTCGTCTTTCTCGACACCTTTGACGACCCAGAACTGCTGCTCTACTTTCGCAACAGTACGGTTTTCACCCGCAACATCAATTCGTGCAGGATCACGCAGGAAACGATCAACGATTTCCTTCACCATCGGTGGCATGGTTGCAGAGAACAGAACACGCTGTGCTGACTCTGGCGCTTGCTCCAGAATCCAGGTTACATCGTCAACAAAGCCCATTTTCAGCATTTCATCGGCTTCATCCAGAATGAAGGTATGAACTTCATCCAAATGCAGACGATCACGGGTGATCAGATCTTTCACACGACCCGGTGTACCAACCACAATATGTGCACCGTTTTTCAGCGCACGCATCTGGTCAACGATAGAAGCACCGCCGTAGATTTCCAGAACCTTCAGGCCCTGAATGTTCTGGCCCAGGTTCTTGATTTCAGCAGCAACCTGAATTGCCAGCTCACGAGTCGGAGCCATCACAATCGCCTGAGGCTTGTGTTGTTTCAGATTGATTTTGTTCAGCAGAGGCAGTGAGAATGCTGCTGTTTTACCTGTACCTGTCTGAGCCTGGCCCAGTGCATCAGTGCCGGTCAGCAACAGTGGAATAGAGGCCGCCTGAATCGGTGTCGGCGAAACGAAGCCCATCGCGTCAAGTGCGGATAAAATAGTGTCGGCCAGCTCTAACTGGCGAAATTCTGTAACAGATTCTTGCATTGGGTACCCAATAGATAATCGAACGTAAACGGGGCCCCTTTGCTTTCAACACGGTTCAGCAACAGTATCCACAAGCATGGGCCTCGACTAAGGCGCGCATTGTGCGCTATTCAAGGTTAAAATGCCAGAAAAAATTGATTGCCGTCACAAATCATTACTTAAGCATGTATTTATTATTCAATCAGCTTGAGATATGAGCACCCTGATATTCTTTTTCGACTGCTATTGCATCATCCCATTGAAAGTATTGATTCCTTCCACGCTGTTTTGCCAGATATAACCCCTGATCAGCGCCAGCAAGCAGCACTTCTTCCTGAGCGTCTTCAACTGGTGTTCGCGTATATAAACCCAGACTGATGGTGATAATCCCTTCCCGGGTTCCGGTATGCGGAATTCCGAGTTGTGAAATCGCGGCTAACATCTCGCCAGCTAAGCCACTGAGGGCTTCTGCCGACATATTGGGGAGCAGGCAAACGAACTCTTCCCCACCATAACGGCTGAAAATCGCTTTTTCGTGTTTCTCTGCCAGGTTTTCAAGCGTGACTGCAACCTGCTTCAGACAGACATCTCCCCGTTGGTGACCATAAGTATCATTGAATGCTTTAAAATGATCGACATCTAAAATAATGATACTCAATGGCAGTTGCTTACGCGCTGCAACCTGCCAATAGCGTTTCAGGGTTAAATCAAAGAATCTGCGGTTTGCCACACCGGTCAGACCATCTTGCATGGACCATGCTTCTAATCTCCGGTTAGCTTCTTCAAGCGCTTTATTGGTTTGTTGTAATTCCTGCATCCTTTGCTGAACGCGCTGCTCCAACTCGGCATTTAACCGGGTCAGCGCTTCATGGCTGCGCTTAATCACAATTTGTTGCCCCAGCGCCGCACCAAACAACTTCATGATTTCTTTTTGATGTTCGGTCAGGCTTCTCTGACTGATCAGGTTATCCGCAGCAACCCATCCGATACACTCATCGCCATTCCACATCGAAATCATGGCATTCCAGCCCGTGCCGACCTGCTGCGTGCCAAAATATAGCGGCGCGTTTTCTTTCACAACCACAACATCTTTTCTGCTCAGGGCTTCATGCACGAGCGGATGATCAGGAATATCACTGGAAAAACTGTATCTGGAAACAATTTCACCATCAGGATCCGTTCCGTACGTCCCTTGCATGGTGTATTGCTGCATATCTGTCAGGAAAACGGCCAAACGGTCGATCCCCAGTTTTTTCCTGCCCAGGGTAATCGCTGTCCGGTATAAGTTATCAAGGTCAACCGATTCAGCCAGAGCCAGCGTGACTTCGTGTAGCTGCTTTAATAAAGACAAATATTCCCGGAGCGAGTAGTTACGGACCTCCAGTTCAGCCTCCACACTCCGGCGGCTGATGTTATGTGTCAGTGCTTCTTCACGAAGCATGTGCACACTGATGTCAGAAGCGATCAAAAGCAAGACTCTTTCAAAAGCAGCCAAATTTTGGGTCAGACGTTCAAGAGAAAGCGTTTCCGCATATAAATAAGCCACTGCTTTGTCGTGCATGATGATAGGAAACAAAATTCGCTGCCATTGCAGGCTCTGTTCGTTCCAAATCGCCTTAAATGGCTTGTGTGCGGTCCGGGTGACGGCACGGCGGGTTTGTCTGACTTCTTCCAGATGCTCGGGAGGAACGCCATTATAATTCGTCAACGACAACGGATGCAGATAATACTTAAACTCTTCATTTCCCATCCAGCTTGCCAGCACACGCGTTTGCCCTTCCTGTTCAACCAGTAACGTCAGGTAGGATAAATCAAGGGTATGATGCAATTCAGAAAGCAAACGATGGCACCAACGTTCCATGTTTGCCTGACGGGCAAGCGTGTCAACGAGCTTATCCAACTCATCGTTGAGTTTAAACGGCATGCTTTTCCTTACACGATTCTGTGTCTTGATTCAGTCAAAAAAATATAACGCAGGGAGTACAAAATACTCCAAGTTGAGAATAATAACGACCGCTGGGGCGGACTATGAAAGCTTGTTTGTGATTTTCTACAACATTTGTGACCAAGAATTTATAAGTCGACTTTATCACCACACATTTTCTGAATATGGAACGCGCCATTATTGATTCATATATTAGTTACTTTCCGCAAATTCTACCCAAGGTATGAACCGGAGTGACGATAAAAGAATCAGCAATCCGTGACCGTGATTGTCTGAAAAGCCAGACAAAAATAGTTCTGATTGTCTTTTCGCTGCGCTGAAACATGCTTTGCCCTTGGTTTTGCCCCTGTTAATCCGTATAGTGTGTCAGTTCATAATCCGGGACCAGGCATAATGTTTCAAGATAATCCGCTTTTAGCACAACTGAAAAAACAGATTCAAGAATCACTTCCGAAGAAAGAAGGTCAGATCAAAGCAACGGATCGTGGCTTCGGCTTTCTGGAAGTTGACAACAAAGACAGCGTTTTCATTCCGCCTAACTATATGAAAAAAGTGATGCACGGCGACCGCGTGATCGCTGTCATCCGCACGGAAAAAGAGCGTGAAGTTGCTGAGCCGCAAGAGTTAGTCGAACAATTTATCACACGCTTTATCGGCCGAGTGAAACGCATCAAGGATCGTCTGAATGTGGTTCCGGATCATCCTCAGTTGAAAGATGCCATTAAAGCACGGACGGTCAAAGGCCTCAGCGCAGACAGCCTGAAAGAAGGCGACTGGGTTGTTGCAAAGATGACACGCCACCCACTGGTTGGTGATAACAAAACTTTCTTCTGCGAAATCACTGAAAAAATCACCGACAGCGAAGATAAGATCGCACCTTGGTGGGTCACACTTGCCCGTCATGAACTACCAAACGCTGAACCTGCCCCGCAGGAAAGCTGGCACATGATAGAAGAAGGCCTTCAGCGTGAAGATTTAACCGATCTGCCTTTTATTACCATTGACGGCGAATCAACCAAAGATATGGATGATGCGCTGTACACTGTGGCGAAAGAAGACGGCAGCTTTGAGCTGACTGTCGCGATTGCCGACCCAACCTCTTATATTGAAGTTGGCAGCGACATGGATAAAGAAGCGCGTGAGCGTGGGTTTACCATCTATCTGCCTGGTCGCAATATTCCGATGCTGCCTCGTGAACTGAGTGACGAACTGTGTTCACTCATGGAAAACGAGAAGCGCCCTGCGCTTTGCTGCCGTCTGACGGTGGACAAAGATGGTGTGATTCAAGATGACATCACGTTCTTCGCGGCATGGATTCAGTCTCAGGCACGCCTGAACTATGATGACGTCTCTGATTATCTGGAGCATGGTTCCACGGAGAACTGGGCACCAAACGACATCATTGACGCTCAGGTGAAAGCCCTGAAAGGTTTCGCGGATGCGCGGAGCAACTGGCGGAGTCAAAACGCTGTTGTGTTCCCGGATCGTCCGGATTACCGCTTCGAGCTGAGTGAAGATAACGACGTTGTTGCAATTCATACCGATCCGCGCCGTACGGCGAACCGGATGATTGAAGAAGCCATGATCTCCGCCAACATTTGTGCGGGCCGGGTGCTGCAAGCGAAGTTCGGTAAAGGCGTTTACAACTACCATAACGGTTTTAATCCGGAAAAAATCGACAACGCGATGGAATTCCTGGCTAATGCCGAAGCACCTTTTGAGAAAGAGCAGCTCCTGACGCTGAATGGCTTCAGCGCATTGCGCCGTTGGTTGAATGATCAGGAAACCACTTATCTGGATAATCGTCTGCGTAAATTCCAGGCATACAGTGAGGTTGGCAACGAGCCTGCTGCGCACTTTGCGATGGGACTGGATGTCTACGCGACCTGGACTTCACCTATCCGTAAGTATGGTGACATGATCAACCACCGCATGCTGAAAGCTGTGGTCAGTGGGCTGGAACCTGTTCAGACACCAGATGAGACCATTGGTGAAGAGATTTCAACCCACCGCCGTAGCCATCGCATGGCTGAACGAGATGTGGCTGACTGGCTGTACGTACGTCTGCTGAAAGATGCTGTACAGGAAGGCACTGTCTTTACCGCCGAGGTGTTCGACATTAACCGTGCCGGCATGCGCGTTCGCGTACTGGAAAATGGCGCATCCGCCTTTATCCCGGCGCCGCTGATTCTGGATAATAAAGAACGCATTGAATGTAACGGTGATCTTGGCATCATCAACATTGATAAAGTGCGTGAATTCCAGTTGGGTGATCACTTTGAGATCGTCCTGACCGAAGTTCGTGAAGCGACGCGTCAACTGGTTGCAAAACCAGTGAAGCAATTCCCTGAAGTCAAGACTCAGGCAGAGAATCAGTCCGAAACCGAAAAGGCCTGATTTGTAAATCACCGAGGGTGGTCACCTGCCGCCCTCAGTCAACCTCTCTACCCCATTAGCCAACCTGAAAACTCATTACAATATCTGGTGATTCATGTCTTATCTTCATCACGTTGAACAGTGGCTCGATGATGTCGTCATCGGATTGAACTTATGTCCGTTCGCCGCCAAACCGCGCAGAAATAAGCAAATTCGGATTGCGATCTGCGAAACTGACTCGCTGGAAGTGCTTTTAGAAAACATTCAACAAGAGATTCAACGCCTGGACAATACGCCAGTCTGTGATCTTGATACAAGCTTGGTCGTTTGCCCCAACCTTTTACAGGATTTTGACGAGTACAATCAGTTTCTTGATATGGTTGAGGCGCTCATCAGCCAGTGCGGGAAAGATGGTGTTTATCAGGTCGCCAGTTTTCACCCCGATTACTATTTTTTCGGAACGCACCCCGATGATGCAGAAAATTTGACGAATCGTGCGCCCTATCCAATCTTTCATCTAATCCGTGAGGACAGCATGGAGAAAGTACTGGCGCACTATCCTGATCCAGAAGCAATACCAGAACAGAACATTGAGAAGATGAATGCGCTGACCAAGGAAGAAATACGTCAGCTTTTCCCTTACTTAATTAGTAAAAACTAATATATTCAGCCCGGCAATTGCAGGGCTTTTTCATTCTATAACAATGGCCTATGACTCAAAATTGTATCGCGTTCAGACTGAATCCATCCCCGCCTTCAAATGTGTTGGGATTAAGCACCAAGTTAGCTATGATATCTCCTTGACAGGGAATATTGTAATGCAAACACTCTCATTTTCAGTATTTAGAAACGCTAAAATGCGTTTCGCGCTGCCTTTAGTTCTGGCTATGGGTACCTTCGCCGTACACGGTGATATTGTGGCCTCGATGTCACATCAGGTTGAAGTGTTGCTGCTGCTTCCCTACATACTCCTGAGTCTGGTCATGATGCTATGCCAGCCGTTCAATCAGAGTAAAACAGGGATCAGCGCGATGCTGATGCTGCTTGCTTATTATTTGATTCAGCAGAATTTACAGGCACCGCTGGCCCAGTCAAAAACCGGATTAACCTACATTTTACTGGCCATTCTGCTGCCTCTGAACTTGTTTCAGCTTCACTTTATCCCGGAAAGGCGGCTGTTTTCGCGGTTTGGGCTGATCTATCTCGGTATCCTCGGGCTTCAGTTATCCTGGGGGTGGCTGCTGATTAAACATGTGGAACCGGATCAAACCACCAATGTATGGCAAACCTATTTTTATACATTGGGAGATTTTTCGCCGCTGCCCTTAATCCTGATTCTCATGCTGCTTGCGCTGGCCTGTGCCAGTGCATCAATCATTCTGAAACGAAATCAGGGCTATGATCAGGCCACCTTTATTTGCTTACTCTTTTCCGGGCTGACACTGACTCAGTTTCAGCAACCCTATATATCGAGTATCGCCTTTACTGTGGCGTCTGGTTTGTTGTTACTCAATCTGATGTCCTGTTCGCATGAACTTGCCTTTATTGATCCGCTGACAGGCATTCCAGGCAGACGGGCAATGGAGACAGAGCTGAAGCATCTGGGCAGAACTTATACCCTGGCGATGCTGGATGTGGACCACTTCAAGCAGTTCAACGATAAATACGGCCATAAAACCGGCGATGATGTGCTGAGATTGGTGGCTCAGTTTTTACTGAATATCAACATTAAAGCCGATGTTTACCGCTATGGCGGCGAAGAGTTTACGATTCTCTTTAAGGGACGGCGTAAAAGTCAGTGTATCGAAGCACTGGAAGAACTCCGTGAAGCAATTGCAAACTATCCGATGCATATCCGAGATGTGGAGTCCAGGCCACTCGATGATTTGGAAGGGAAACGCAAACGCGGCAGTCGGAGAAAAAATGAAACCGTGCAGATCACAGTCAGTATCGGTGTGGCAGACAGTCAGGAAGACTCAAGAACCGCCAATGTCCTGAAAGTCGCTGATAAAGCACTGTATAAAGCGAAACAACAAGGAAGAAATCAGGTCGCCTGATCCAAGCAGCGACCGCTTTCTGTCCAACACAACAAAAGCCTTTTCATTAATGATAAGGCTTTTGTTGTTTCCGGCCCTGTACTTCACTTCCAGAACACCTTCTCTGACAGGCAGATCAACGTTTTGCGATTGAACACATATAAAAAAGCCCGGTGAACACACACCGGGCTTTGGTTACCAATTCAACCTGCGGTTTGTCTGAAACAAAGAGCAAGTCCAGCTATGCAACGCCAATAGATTGAGAGAAACATTTAACAGATCGGCGGCCAAACCAATGTTAAACCTTCATCTCCGGGGATGGCCCACCCTAAGTGAACATGGGCCTTCTTGTTATTTTTATCCCTTGACCCCGCCGGCAGTCAGACCGCCGACCAGGAATTTCTGCGCCAGCAAAAACACAATCGTAATCGGCATCGCCGATAATACGGCTGCGGCTGCAAAATCACCCCACAAGTAGTTTTGCGGATACAGATATTGCTGCATTCCCACAGCCAATGTGTAGGAATTTACATCACGCAATAACAACGATGCAACAGGAACTTCTGTAACTGCGGCAATGAACGAAAGAATAAACACCACAGCAAGGATAGGTACAGAAAGCGGCAATAAAACCAGTCGAAAGGCCTGCCAGGGTGTCGCCCCATCCAAGGCGGCGGCTTCTTCCAGAGAGCCGTCAATAGATTCAAAATATCCTTTGATTGTCCACACATGCAACGCAATACCGCCCATATAAGCAAAAATCACACCGCCATGCGTGTTCATCCCCAGGAAAGGAACATACGCCCCCAAACGGTCAAACAACGCATACAGTGCAACCAGTGCCAGCACCGGCGGAAACATCTGTAAAATCAGCATAGCACGCAGAATATGGCTTTTTCCGGCAAACTTCATTCTCGCAAATGCATAAGCACAGGTTGTGGACAAAGCCACAATTCCGATTGCCGTTAGCCCTGCGACTTTCACTGAATTCCAAAGCCAGGTCAGAACCGGGAACGGGGGTAAAGTTTTACTCCCGTCGGCATGCTCAACCGCAATACCCAACGCCAGTTTCCAGTGTTCAAGCGACGGATCGCTCGGAATCAGTTCTCCGGATGCATAATTCCCTTCCCGGAATGAAATCGCGATCACCATTAACAGCGGTAACATGATCAGTCCAAGGAAACACCACATTGCAATATGCGTGGCCCATACCCGGTATTTCAACGATTTTGGCTGTACCATTGCCATGGATTTCCCCTTACTCAGCATCCAGTTTGGTAAATTTCATATTCAACAGCGACAAGCCACCGACCAGCAGAAAGATGATCGTTGCGATTGCACCCGCCAAACCAAAGTCTTGCCCGCCTGAGCCTTCAAATGCAATCCGGTAGGTATAACTGACCAACAGGTCGGTATGTCCTGCCGGAACACTGGTTCCAAGCATGTCAGGCGCACCGTTGGTGAGCAGCTGAATCAACACAAAGTTGTTGAAGTTAAATGCGAACGTAGCGATCAGCAGCGGGATCATCGGTTTCACCAGCATCGGTAAAGTGATGCGGAAGAAGTTATCCAGCGGCCCTGCGCCATCCATTGCAGATGCTTCATACAAATCATCCGGAATGGCTTTCAACAGCCCCATCGCCAGAATCATCATGTAAGGGTAACCCAGCCAGGTGTTGACGATCAGAATCATGGATTTCGCCAGAAACGGATCGGTGAACCAAGATGGACTCAATCCAAACAGACCTTCCAGCACCTGATTAATTTCACCAAAACTCTGGTTAAATAAGCCTTTGAAAATCAGAATTGAAATAAATGCCGGGACAGCATAAGGCAAGATTAACAGCACCCGGTACAAGCCCCGCCCTTTGAGGGCTTCCCAGGACACCACCTGCGCGAGCACAACGCCGACGGCCAGTGTGAAGACCACGGTCAGCCCGGCAAATAAAACCGTCCAGACAAAAATGCTCAGGAATGGTCCCTGAATTCCGGGATCCGTAAAAATTCGCGTAAAGTTCGCCCAGCCCGCGCTGACAACAAATCCAGGCGACATTGGCTCACCAATAAACTGTCCCTGACTGTCTACTTCCTGATAAAAACCAATGGCTGCATTCGGCTGATAGACCTGCTGCGATTTTTGATTGATCAGTGTCTCCCCGTCGCTCTGCAACGCATACAGCGGCTGACTGGCGGCAAACTTGCGCAGTCCGGACATGGTCAATTGTTCGCCGTTCGGTAACACTGCAGCCACTTCACTCAATTGCTGACGATGCTGAATTACAGTTTTCAGCGGTGCTTTCGGCGAGGATGGCATTGATGCCTGACGAAGTGATACAGCACCGCTCAGCGTTGTCAGATCAACCGGATCACTGACAAAAACGCCTTCATCGGTTTCCAGTGCCAGCTGATATAGGTTGTCCTGCCCGTAGAGTGAAAACTGATAGCTTTCTCCGGATTGAAACCGTTGTGCCATCAACACCGATTGAGCGCGTTCAAAACTCAGCTGATTCGTACCGCTGTAGTTCGTAAACGCCAGACCTATGGTATACACCAGCGGAAAGATGATGAACAGAATCATCCCGGCCACGCCGGGGAAAATATATCGGTGCGCGTAAGTCCGCTTTCGGGCAAACACATAAACGCCAAGCGAAGTCAGGATCAGGGTCAGTAACGCAAAAGCATACTCAGCACGCGCATACATCAAGATGATCGCGTAGCCATTCAGGATGCTGATCCCGCCCAGCGCGGCCCATTTCAATCCAGCTCTGAATGCGGGCTTTTTCTCAGAAGTTTTAGTCATATCAGTCGCATCAAGCGTGATTTCGGCAATAGGTTGAGGCTGCATGCGCTTTCCTCGCAGTACGTCAGAGGAAGGAGCAGACGAACGCCTGCTCCGATAGGTCAGTTTACTTGGTCATTCGGTCTGCGACCGTATTCAGTGCTTCTTCAACAGACTGGCGACCGTTCACGACGTTATTGATTGCAGCTTTCTCGGCATACCAGAAAGACGACATCTGCGGAATATTCGGCATTACTTCACCGTTCATGGCGTTCGCCATTGTGGCAGAGATACGCGCATCTGCACTTAGTTCTTCCTGGAATGAATTCAGTGCAACGGCGCCCAGCGGCGTATCATTGTTCACTTTACGCAGACCATCGTTGGTCAGCAGATAGTTCTCCAGAAACTCCACGGCCAGATCTTTGTTTGGTGATGCAGAGCTGATGCCTGCGGTCAGAACGCCGACAAAAGGTTTAGACGGATTACCATTGAGTTTCGGCAGTAACGCGACACCATAATTGATGCCTGCTTTATCAATGTTCGCCCAAGACCAGGGACCATTAATCGTCATGGCAACTTCGCCTTTGTTGAAACCCGCTTCTGCAATCGCGTAGTCAACGTCCGGGGCAATCACACCCTTCTCAACCAGGCTTTTTACAAAAGTCATGGAACGCTTGGCGCCTGCATTGTTCACACCCACATCTTTTGCATCATAACCAGATGCGGTGAATTTAAAGGCATAACCACCGTCAGCAGCCAGCAGCGGCCAGGTAAAGAAAGGTTCCTGCAGATTCCACATGACAGCACGCTTGCCCTGTTGCTTCAGCTTGGCATCCAAAGCCGCGACGTCCTCCCAGTTTTTCGGTGGCTCTGGCAACAGATCTTTATTGTAAATCAACGACAACGCTTCAACCGCAACCGGATAACCGACATACTTGCCGTTATAAGAAACCGCATCCCAGGTGAAATCAGCAAATTGACTGCGAAACGCATCTGAAGGCTTCACTTCAGTCAGCAGGCCCGCCTGCGCATACCCGCCAAAACGATCGTGCGCCCAGAACACAATGTCCGGGCCATCACCGGTTGAAGCCAGTTGAGGAAATTTTTCTTCCAGCTTGTCCGGGTGTTCGACCGTCACTTTGATGCCAGTGTCGGCTTCAAATCGTTGACCCACTTCGGCCAGGCCGTTATAGCCTTTATCACCATTGATCCAGATGGTCAGTTGCCCTTCTTCAATCGCTGCGTGGGCAGAGACAGAACCAAGAGCGGCAAGGGTACAGAGTGCGACAGTACTGAGGACTTTCTTCATTGTTATATCCTTCCAGATGGTTATCGTTGCAGTTTTGAACAGGCAACACATTATCCAGCCTCTATCATCTCTGAGTCATTCTGATGAGGCATCATCCTAAGCGCTACGCCCCCACCACTGTGTATAAAAAGCGTGATCAACGTCATCAGCATCAGTGACCCACTTCTAAAAAACGCATCTATTCGTGATGGGGCGCACATAGTACTTGCAATGATTTCATCTGGCAGTACAACAGGCCGTAAAGTGTGATCCAAATACTCCTCCCCCTCTCATCCCCTGAGAAGAATGCTGTAAGGAGGATGTTATCAGCAAGTGGCTCATACACAATTCAACGACCCTCAACGAGGCTTGAGCTTGTTCAGCAGGATCACTGCTGCTGTATTGTTGACTGTTGCTGCACATTGCAGCTTAGATGCCCGCCACTTGGCATCGCACTGAACAGGATTGCTTGGGGAAGTCTCTCCTGTTGATCATGGGTAGCTGCCGTTCAACTGCCGCTGTACTTTTGGGCGCTACCCTGTTTTTTCTTCACCGACTTTGAGCAGTTCGCTTGCAGGCAATCCGCCTGAAGCGGGCTGGAAACAACTGATAGAGGGAAGCCGGATGGCAAGTGTCACTTTACGTAATGTCTGTAAAGCATATGGCGAAAACCTGATTTCGAAAAATGTCGACCTGGACATTGCTGAAGGCGAATTTGTCGTCTTCGTTGGCCCGTCAGGCTGTGGTAAATCCACACTGCTCCGTTGTATTGCAGGCCTTGAAGAGATCACTTCAGGCGATTTGTACATCGGCGAACAACGCATGAATGACATTCCTCCCGCTCAACGTGGTGTGGGGATGGTCTTCCAATCCTACGCGCTGTACCCGCACCTGAATCTGTTCGATAACATGTCATTCGGGATGAAGCTGGCCCGCGCTGATAAAGAGGAAACACGTAAACGTGTGGCGCACGCTGCTGATATTCTTCAGCTCGGCCACTTACTGGAGCGGAAACCGAAAGCATTGTCTGGCGGACAGCGCCAGCGTGTCGCCATTGGGCGGACACTGGTCGCACAGCCTAAAGTTTTCCTGCTGGATGAACCACTGTCAAACCTGGATGCTGCACTGCGTGTCCAGATGCGAATCGAAATCGCCAAACTGCACAAGCAACTGGGCAGCACCATGATCTACGTGACGCACGATCAGGTCGAAGCCATGACGATGGCAAACAAGATTGTGGTTCTTGATGGTGGCGCCGTTTCTCAGGTTGGAAAGCCACTGGAGCTGTACCACTACCCGGAAAACCGCTTCGTTGCCGGATTTATCGGCTCACCGAAAATGAACTTCATCAGTGTATTCGTCGAGCAGGTAGAAGATGAACGCGTGATGGTTCAACTGGCCAACGGTACAGCCTTCTGGATTCCTGTCGACGGCAGCTCAGTGACCCGAGGCGATCGGATGTCGCTCGGCATTCGACCGGAGCACCTGACGACGGCAGAAGAAGGCGACGCAGTTGTTGAAGGTAAGATTCAGGTGGTTGAAAAACTAGGGCATGAAACGCAGGTCTATCTCAATCTGAAAGGTGTTGATGCCGACTTTATCTATCGTCAGCCGGATATTCTGGATGTCGAATCCGGCGAAACACTGCGTGTCGGCATTCCGGCATATCGCTGTCACCTGTTCCATCGTGACGGCCAAGCCTGTCGTCGCTTGTATCGGGAAAAAGGGGTCTGATCCCATCGACAATGCCAATCAGCCACAGAAAGTCACGGGTATCCTTCAAGGTACCCGTTTTCATATCTGCAGATTATAAAGACCCCGCCTCTTTCAAACCGATCGGAATGAACAAGGCCGCTAATTTACATTAAGATTGGTAGTGGGGATGTGTCAGGAAGACGCCGCCTGACACTGATTGCGACACTGTTCATGAGTCGGAGGTCACAATGAGTATCAGAGAACGCATTGAAGACATCGAACAACGCCTCACTGCTGCTTATCAGGAAGGGGACTATCAGCAGGTCAGGATGCTGGAGAACCAATTGAAAGAAATTCGGGGTCACCAGAGTATCGTGGATGACAGAGAGCCATACTCACCGGAAGGTCGATTCTATCCCGATGATGGGGAATAACCCCTCAAACTTCATTACTTCAGTCCGGCACAACTGCCGGGCTGAGATTTCAGTCGTCTTGATGAGGTCATCGCTTCCAGCTCCCCTCGTTGAACAGAAAGTTTACGGATTGTTAAAATCAATCTCTAAGGTTTGAAAATAACAAATTATCTCCATGCCAACAGACGGCACGATGTATAAAATGAAACAATCAATGTCAAACACAGAGATACCGAGCTTCTTTTTACAGTAATTTAAGTCGTCTGAGGGCGTTTCCTCGTTGAATATGCAGGCATCAAGAATGACATTCTGAAGCATCATGCCAGAACCATGATATTGTTTGACACCACTCAGATGGCACATCAATGCCTGACCTTGGTTCGGATCTCTCAGAGAGAGATCGACAATTCTCAGATAGGGATCAACGTGTATTGTGCTGATTTCCCAATCATGTAAATCAGGTAACCGCCAAGTCTCATTCATTGATAACCCCCAGATTCAGAATCCACGTTCCCATTCAATCGTCTACACGCATCACTAAATAGCTTTCGCCATCGAAGATCCCAAGAATGAGCACTTGAATGTTGTCCAGAACCTCAGAAATAAAACGGTCAATATCGTCGATACAATCAACCTCAGCATCGAACAGCACACATAAGAAATGCCAACTGAGTTTGGTGGCATAAATTAACGACAGTAAATCTTTTTCAGAATCAATCATAGATTGACTGACAAAATGATAAGCGACGTCATGGAAAATAAAGCCATGGGAATGACCATGCATGAACTCACTCCCATTTGCCATCACATCATCAAAGAGGCAGCTTAAATGTTCTTCTTTGAGTAACTCTTTTATAAAACAGGATAACCAGAGACTTGAATCAACGACTTTCACAACGCCAGATTCATGTTGATTTTCTTTGTGGTTCTGACTGAATACACCACCACAATTCAGGTTAATCTGGTGAGTCATATGATAATTATCTGGGACAATGACCTTACAATTAAATCGTCTATTTCTAATCGTTTCAATTAACTTCTTTTGAAATCCATTCCGTCCATCCAAATAATCACGGATATACTTTCTCCCGTGTGACAGATCGATATTCATCAGTTTCACATCATTGCCTGTGTTAAACTTTTCCATCTCTGAATCAATCCTCCATACTGGTTCGCCTCAGACACTCAACGACATACAGAATCATCGAATCACGACTTTCAATAATCAAGCTGACCTAACCTGACCATCTTATTTATTTGAGTACCTATCCCGATGTAATCAGTGCACAGTCATGCCATAGCTGAGTCTTGAGGATTTGCTCTATCTGAAACAGTGTAACAAGTTTGTAGTTTTCTTCTTTTCTTTTGATGAAACATGGAAACACCCAATAAAAAATGCGTTGTAATTGCGTATCGCCGGGAAACTCCATAGGAAAGTATGACTCAAAGACAAAACTTGATAAGTCGACACCAAATACTCAAAGCCTCTGTCACAACCACCTTGGTTCACTGCGTTGTACCAGCTGTCGATAGAAGCATCATCAAGCCAGTTCAGTGGCTGCTCTGCTGTTCCCCTGGGTTGCTATCTGTAACTGATTTGGCCTTCGGTGTTAATCTGTGTTCCCTTCCGATATGAGTGAGATATTCACTATTTTTTCTCTAATTCCCTTGAGTAAGTTTTTCTCTATAAATTCAAAGTCGCTCTATCCTTATGCCTGCATTTATCTTAGTGAACTTTGAAATTTTGTAATGATCATTCTCATGATTTAAACATACACGGGAAACATGATTACCTATACATATAGGATAAAAAATTTAACCCTCAAAATAAAAGTTAAGGAATGAACATGTCTAAAATTATTCTAGCGTGCCATGGTGGTGGAGTGAGAGGCGCTGCAACTACCCAATTTTTGGCTCGAATTGAAGAATCTTTAATGA
This sequence comes from Photobacterium sp. GJ3, assembly GCF_018199995.1. Taxonomy (NCBI): domain Bacteria; kingdom Pseudomonadati; phylum Pseudomonadota; class Gammaproteobacteria; order Vibrionales; family Vibrionaceae; genus Photobacterium; species Photobacterium sp. GJ3. Next base: position 877,663 of record NZ_CP073579.1, read on the forward strand.
ATGAACATAATAAATCAATACGTGATTGCGTAGATTTTTATGCTGGAACTAGTACTGGCTCAATCATTGCTTTAGCTTTAGCAACGACGAACCTTTCTATGTCCGAGATAAACGAGCTGTATAATGTCACTACCGCAAAAAAAATATTTAAAGAGAATAAGGGATTTTTCGAGTTTGATGGTATTAATGCACCAAGATATGAAGGGTACGGTAAGACGAAAGTTCTCTCCGGAAAATTTGGTACTGCACGGATTCAAGATGTTCCTGATGGCAAACATGTGCTCGCAGTCACTTATGATGTAGAAAAAAGAACACCTGTTGTTTTTAAATCAACAAATAAAGAAAACCGAAGAAAGTTATCTTCAGACATTGCAGATGCATCCAGTGCTGGGCCTACATACTTTCCTACCAAAAGCCTAAATGGCCACTGGTATGTTGATGGAGGGGTTACAACCAACAATCCTACAATGTGTGCAATCGTTGAAGCCTTGAGAGCATGGCAAGAGACACCTATTAGTGAGCTACTTGTACTTTCAGTTGGGACAGGTTTTAGAACTCGAAAAATCAATGGGCCTGAATCAAGAAAGTGGGGGGCCTTGGGGTGGTTTACAAAAGGCAATATAATTGACTTGCTTAGAGACGAAAAAATTGTTTCTTACCAAGCAAGAACATTACTCAAAGATGGAAATTACATACATGTAAATTCTGATATGAGTAAAGAGACAATGCCTAATCCACCAGACGATGCAATGGACGATATATCAAAAGCTAACATTGATAAGCTTAAAAAAATGGGTGATTGGTGGTTTAATATTTATGGTAATGATGCAATTAAATTATTGTTAGGTAAATCTCTCAACCGATCGCTTGACAGCATTGACCCACTTACCAAGAAACCAACCTAACTCTTATATTTAAGATGGTATTATAATCCTTTATCCAATGTAATTTGTAAATTAAGTAGAGCCTGAAAATGATCAAAAACCTTTGGGATAAATTTACATATTCGATTGGACGTCGTCCTCAGGGTAGCTTAAGAGAGGTTACTTAAAGAATAATAAAGAAACCTTTCTTAGTCGCCTTGCTGTGATTGAAAATCTTGACGGTATTTCTCGTGAATTGGCGACTAAGTTTCAAGTAGATATAGAGCAAAAGATCCGGTGGATGCACGAAAACAAAATGTACCATCGGAAACGATACCTGTTCTTTCAACATGTCAAAATCTGGCTCTCTTTTGTCACTACGGTCAGTGTCGCATTGGCTGCAACTTATTATTATCCTCCAACTTGTTGGAGCTCCATAGCAATTGTTTCAAGTGCGTTGGTGACAACCATTGCACCAGGGCCGGATTTTACTTTGTTAATTCCATTAACCAAAGAACAGCTCTGACCTAAAATCGTCGCTCCAGCCCGCCCGCTTTATCTTCAGTTTCTTACTCGATTTTGCCGGATGTTGCTGAGCCAGATTAAGTATAATACGCCTGAACAACGCCATGCGCTCTGCTGCTTCCCGGTCACCAATCTGGTTCAGGTCTTCGCGGAATACCACATCCAACACCCAGTGTTGCTGATTCTCCGTGTACCAATGCTGGCGTACGCTGCGAAAGGCGAGCTTAGGGTCAACGTCTAGCGAACTAATATAGAAGTGTGTATCGATGGTTGTCTTGCCCTTGTTCCGCCTTTCTCGCTCGATAGCGATAAAACTCTTGGCTGACGGCCACTTCTTGGTCAATTCTTTAGACAGTTGCGCTGGTAGTTGAAACAAGGTTCGATGTTCTGAGCGCCCATGTCCCTTCGTTCTTTCCTCTTGCTGAGGCAGGTTTTCAGCCTCGTCCCAGTGAGGCATGAAGGCTGCTTCAATGGCCTCTTTCAGCTTGGGTTGGTTGCCTTTTACCTGGACAACATAGTCGCCCTTGCGCTGCTGAATTTGTCTCAGCGTTTCCTGGTTACAATGCAGCGCATCGAAGGTCAGAATGCTGTCTTTGACATCAAGCATCGTCAGCATGTCGCGTACGGTGGCGACTTCACTACCCTTGGTAGAGGTCGGTTGCTGATACAGCACAACTCCTTGTTCAGTATCGAAGGCCGTTACCATGTGTAGCGCTTTTTCTCTGCCATTCTGATTGACCGCGCCACGCAGTGTTTTACCGTCAATGGCGATCACGGGCCGACCAGTCTGCTCCCGCAGGGCGTTCACCCAACTGAACAGCGCTAGCACCAGGCTTTCCACATGCACCGCCTTAATAATACGTGCGATGGAGTGCCGTGTTGGAATGCCGTTTTCGAAACGTCGGTACTTACGGAGCCAGTTGATGTGATCATGACCGAAAGCTTCAATCTCTAGCCAACCCTCGCATCCGGAAGCGACGGCTGCCATGACAAGGAACATGATATCGACCAGGTCATGCTGGCGATTGATACGGGAACGGGTGTCTTCGATGATGCTCAGATGGTCAAATAGGGACATGTGGTTTGTCGATTTAGCGTAGTATATGGGATCAGAACACTGCTAAATCAATAAGTTCCCTGCTTCCTTAACAAAGTATGATCCGGCCCTGATGACTCCAGTTGCGCACGGCATCCTCAATCTGGAAGTAATCTGGGCGGGAGTTCACAAAATCATTCAGCTCTTCCTGGGTCATGCCCATCTCTTCAGCTACACGCAAGATACGGCGGTTTTCTAAGCCGGATTTGTGGCCGTAGTGCCAGTTTTCAATGACATTCTCATCTTCATCAAGAAAGTTGCCGTTAATATCTTTATCTTGTGCTGCTTCAATCTGGCACTTGGTTTCGGCACGCAGTGACGTGCGTTGCAGTGTCGGCTTCGGCTCACCACTGGATCCCCAGCGACCATCCTTGCCCCTAGGCTGATTTTCCCAGTATACGATATAAATCGGCGCAATCCCCGAGTCCTGCGGGAACACCAGCACAAAGTCACTCCAGTGCGTTTCCGCATTGGCCGGATAGGTTTCCACCGTTGGAAACCACTCATCCGAAACCGGTGTGGGGTGAATATCTTTCTGCTCAAAACCATCGGCTTGGCCCGGCGTCAGTTGCCACTCGGGATCCCCTGTTTCCGCCGGGAGCCAGATGAGATGCGGCCCGTCTTTCTCAAGGGCGACGGAGTAGCTTTGATTGCTCTCGTCAAACCTCACCTGAAGCACCGGAATACTGACGAAGTTCATGTGCCATGCGTGAACGTTCGGGTACAGCTCACCGGGTGCCGGGTCGGTCAGGCTGATACGGATGCGGCTTTGCACAGTTTCCAGATTGCGCAATTCCTCCTCCGTGTGCTGGGTATCGTCGCTGTGCCAGATTTTCTGATGGATCAGGAGCAGGGAGGCAATGCCGCCCAATGCAAGCAAGGTGTATTCATCCAGTGCACTGTCGAGTTTCCCGGCCAGCCGGGTCATCGCGGCTGCGGCATCTTTGTTCGCCTGCCCTGCCGCCCCAACGCCCCCTGCTCCTGCCCCCAAAGTGGGTGGTGGCACTGGCGGGGCAACCGGCACAGCGGCATGCGCCGAGCTGAAAAACCATGAAAACGGCCCGAAATTGGTGATGGGCTCAGGTGCTGAGCCTGCCTCTGTACTGCCTTGCGGCAGTTTGCACGACTTGGCAAATACAGGCGAGACAAGCGATTTGATGCGGACCACCGGAATTGTTGTTTTCACCATAAGCTGACATAAACACGAACATCATATCAGAGGCTTATCGGACCATTTTCACCATAAGATGACATAAAAATGAAGCATAAGGTGACATAACCTTCCCTTCGCTTAACATCTGTTCCAGAGTGTGTAAGATTTTTTCTTTCATATCGTCACTACGACGAAGCTATTCCCATATCTTTGGAAATGCTCAACACGATTCTGGACAGAAACGCGCTATAGTTATTGTTCTATTGTGCTAGATGGCATTAGTTTAACTTCAGAGTAACGTCGGAGATCAGCAGCACCTTGTTGGGCGGCGCGCACGTTGCCGACAAACGGCGAGTCAAACAAAGTACGTTAATTCGAGTCAGCCGTATTCCTAAAATCCTGGACAACAAACCTGATTTCACCGATTAAGCACTAGAGTGGGCCTATTCAAAGTGCGGAGTCCAACTGGCCAATTCAGCAGACAGCCCCTCCGCCCAAAACTCGTATAAATTAATCTGGGTTCGAATCAGTGGCACTGGAACCGATCCCGGCGAAGAGCTGAACAACTTTGGAAAGGGGCCACTTGGTCCCCAATACTCCGTTCGCTCCGTATATTCCTCCGAGCCATCTTCGCCTAATTTGCGAGTTATCACTTTGGTCTTGACACCACCGGTTGTGTACAAGTACATGCCATACATGGCGACTATAGCGAGAATGCCTACCTCGATAACCGGAGCCTTTTTCTTTGCGTCTTCAACAGAGCCAACGACGGCTTCTCTCTGTTCTGGCTCCTGCCATGCTGTAGACAGCACAACGAGAGAAGCCTCCGAAATCGTATCCGGGCTACGTTCCAACATTCGAAGACACTCGACGATGGAGTTCTCGTTGCCTACGAGATCCACGAGACACTGCCGCATCTCCTGGGGTGTAAGGTAGTCCGTTTTCTCCGCAACGACGTAGCGCATCGCTTGCTGTAAGGTGTCATCGTCTGCAGATTTTTCGCTCAATAATTCCGCCAATGATTTGCTCATCTCCAATCCCCTTCTATAGATAGAGCCCACGATACCCAACGTGGCTGCGAATTGACAGCAGCCAGACAAGCATGTCGAACCGCCTCGGCAAGCGAGTGGTTGCCTTGCAGGTACTCCTCAAATGCCGCATCCATGATTGGTAAGACTAACGGCACGATGACATCCCATCGTGGAGCGACTAATGCTTGTCCGCCACCCCAACGAAAGGCATTCAGAAGACCGAGGCGATCACCTAAACCAACGGTGTGGCTAACTCCGGTTGAGCACGCTATCGAAAACAATACTCGAGGAACATTAACTAAGACCTGGCATGCGCGCCAACTCATTCGATGACCTTCGAAACCGTGGCCGCCCGCCGCCACTGAATCAGCTAGCGGTAGCGCACCATTGTGCGAAAGCATAAAGGCGACTTCCCCAAGCTTCCTATCAATGTACCCATGACAGAGAATCTTCCCTACTGTACAGCCCGCCAAAAGGTCAGAAAACGCACTTCTGTCGCACTCAACACCCGTACAATTTCGAAACCCAATATCGTTTGCGATTGCGTAAGTTTCGCTACGTCTAACGGATTCCTCAAATGCCGAGATAATGGTCAGCGACTCCCGAAAGCGAGGAACGAGGGCAACACCAATTGACCAGGTAACAGGCTTGTTCCTCGAGTTAGATAGCCTAATAAGTTCCGTCCAACTGGAAGCGTAGGAAACTGACCTCGACGGTGCGATGGCAACATGCCATGGCAGAGATTGAGAGCCGCGACTGTCGATAATAACAACATGGTGTTCGTCGCTGATCGCCTCGCTTAGCGACTCATTGAGCCACTCTTCGAGTAAGCGCCAACCTTCGATATCGAAAGGATCTCCATTGCGACTTGGACGCCAGTTGCTGAGCCTTTGCTCAAGACGTCGACCCACCTCGGCATCATCGACACATGGGGCGGCCAACCATTTAGAATGTATTGTTCCGTCCTTTGCTGTCGCTGTAAGCAGATGCGAGGTAGATTCACCATCGTCTATCCATTCTAAAACTGCTAAAGGCCCACTAGATGCAGATAACTGAGCGAGTGCATCTTCGATTTGGTTGAGAAATATTTGCTGCCTCCCACCCTGTTCAACTGCTCGTCGTCTCTGCATTGCGTGCGTTACGGCATTTCGCTTAAGTTCGGCAATAAGCCGGATGTCCTCGCAGGAAGACGCCAGACCGTATTTCGATCTCACAAGACGCACGAGTTCGTTAAGTTGATACTCCAGACGGCGGGGACCGAGCACAGTAGTGCCGAGATCAATGGCACCACCAAACTCATTAGCCAGGGCCGTAGGTACAGCCATCAGTTTCTCTCTTGCCTCAGGAACGGCGCCTCGACCGTAAGCTGCATGTGCGAGCGCTATTAAAACCTCGGCCACTTGCGACTTATCATGTTTTTCATGAGCCTCGTAGCAAGCTTTCCAGGCGCACTCGAAGCGGTCGGAAGAATCGTAGTCCGTGAGGCTTGCCTCAACACGAAGTACGTCGAGAACAAGAGGCACGTCTCCGCGAGCTTCGGCGCGCTGCCTCACATCGCAAAGGTTGGGAACGATTTCGTCGAACACAGGCGCCAGTTTAGGAGCCTGCCTGTCCGCAACTTTGGCAACCATTCCCAGTACGGACGCAACAACGACAGTTTCGTAGTCGACCTCTGCTTGCGACATTCTGTTTTGCCAAACATCATTGCTTTCGGAATTACTTTCGGATTCGCGGCTCGAGGAGTACCCCAGGATTGAATCAACAGCTCCTTCGACATCACCAGTGAGCGCGGATACCATAGCGAGAAGTGCCACGATATGAAGCGCGGATGAATCCCATGGAGGAGTCGCGTGCTGGCGCGCCTCTTCAAGTACGGCCCGCGCGTCCTCATACCATCCTAGGGAGAGCTTCGTAACGCCTAGAGATATTAGAATTTGTATTTTCTCCGCCGGATTCTCGACGTCTTCCGATAGCATCAAAAGCGCAGCGTGAGCCGAGTCGGCTGCCCCGATTTCGCGGAGAAGGATAGCTCGATTAAGCAACGCAACTCGAAACAACTTAGGCGGCAACGAGTCACCGTCAACCCGAAGGATTTCATCAATCCACCACAACGCTTCGGCGGTCTGTCCGGTTAGGCGAAGTGCATTCGCACGCTCGTTCCACAATGGCGCGCGATCATTGGGATCCAACGTTTCTTCCCACGGCGCATGGGTCGAGCCGATCAACGCGAGGAATGGATGTGGCGTTCGGAGGTTTTTAAAGCACTCTCCAAGAGTGGCATACAGATTTGCTTTAGCGGAGTCAGAACCAACAACAAGTTGTGTCAACTCCTGACTAAGACTTACCAAGTCGTCGACTTTGGATTCTGCGACCAACTTGTGCAGGAAATGCTCTAGAACCAGAATAAAATTGTGTCGCTTCTCCGGATCCAAGGCTACTTCCTTCAGCACATCCAGTATGTCCTTTACGGAAGAACTCTGGCTAAGGGGGCCGTCAACATGGACACGTATACCGTGGTTGGTTGCGTCTGAAATAACATCTGGATAACCGCACCGTTTGGCCACTGCTCCGAGAATCTGCGGCCAAGTCGGGTCCTTGGAGGCAAGACGCGCCGATACGTTCTTCCATGCGTCTTCATACGTGATCGTAGAACGTGCGCGGTCTGTAGAAACTTGTCTAGCGCGGAGTTGGTCGAGAGATGCATCAGAGTTGCTTGCACACTGAACAAGTAGCTCAAAGTCAAAGAAGGCTCCTGCCCATCGTGAACGGTGAGGATTTTCGACTTGAGCGGCATCGCAAACGCTCGCCGTAACAGCTTGTCTGCAATATTTTGTGATAACATCTCCTTCGTCTGTATGACTAGTGACGAATTGAATAAAAGTATCAACTGCGTTTGGCAAGATCATATCTGACGAAATGTAACGACTCAGGTCATTCTCGAAATTTCTTCCTTCTTCATTTTCCGATGCCCAAGATTCTCGTAGTGCAAACCACGACAGGGTTTGTATTAAAGAAAGTCGTCGAATTAGCTCAGCGGTTAATTCGGCAGAATTCGCCGTAACGTCAGAATAGATTTTGGTGCCTTTAAAGCCTTGGTTCGCAATAAACCATCCAGCATTGAGCAAAAATGGTGTGACATGTCGCCACTGGGTAGTGAGGAGACCAGCAATGGTACCGCTAGCTACTGCACTAAATAGAGCATTGATAAATGGTTCTTTTGCTAGGATGCGTTTCTTAATAGCCGATCGCAATGCGTCGAGCGATGTGAATGTCTCGAGCTCTGCAGCCATGGGAGGTTTTGAGAAGCGGTTAGCTGCTTCTAAAGCTCTAAGGTCTGTTGAATTAGTGGCAATTAATCTAGCTGGCGGGTCGGAACAATGAAATATGACGACGGGCTCTACGGTTAGTCGGTGTCCACATGTGCACTGTACATAGTCAATCTCACCTCCAAAGAGTTGTAAAAGGGAAGTCATCTGTGAGTCACGTAACTCATATATGCCAACCACATCGGTGGCAAGCACCTTCAATGGCTTTCCGCAATTAGGACAAATGCCTGTCATTAATGGACTCCTGTTACGGTAGGGATCGCTCTTATCAGGTATGGCTGTCTCCTAGGCTTACCCCAGTGACGCCCTAAGCTTTTTATGGAGAGTTCAGGATATGTAATTAATGAGTATCTAGTGCACACCTCAATAGATAATCTTAACTTTAGTGAATACTAGTACAATAGCCTGTTCCTTGTTGCAGCACTTCTAAGACCTCCGTGGTATGTAGTGGTCAACCATTTCCGGACAGTAAATTAGTTTGATTCTCAGCTTTGTCCGGTGGAATGCCTCCGTTGTGTTTATGAGGCCGTTCCCAGTTGTAATAGCCCATCAGGTAATGGCTGATATCTCTCGATGCATCGGCCTTTGTCATGTATCCCATAGCCGGAACCCATTCCGTTTTCAGACTTCGAAATAAGCGCTCCATTGGCGCGTTATCCCAGCAATTTCCCCTGCGGCTCATACTTTGGCTTATTCGATAACGCCACAGCCGTTGGCGAAAGTTCCGACTGCCATATTGGGAACCTTGATCTGAGTGAAAGAGAACACCTTTGGGTTTCCCTCGTAGCTCATAAGCTCTGTCCAATGCGCTCACAACCAGCGCAGCATCGGGATGTTCAGATAGCGCCCAACCCACAACACATCGAGTATATAGGTCGAGAACAACAGCTAGATAACACCATTTTGAGCCCGCCCAGATGTAGGTGATGTCTCCGCACCAGACCTGATTTGGCGCACTAACATCGAACTCTCGGTTCAGGTGATTCGGGATATCTGGCCGTTCATGAGCAGCCTGCTTATATTTGTGTGCACCGGGTTGTTTACTGGTAAGTCCGGCTTCCTGCATCAGCCGCCGAACTTTAAATCGGCCGATACTATAGCCTTTATCACGCATCATCATCACAAATGAGCGACTTCCCGCGGAGCCTCGACTCACTGTAAAAAGTCGTTTGACCTCGCTGCGCAATTCAACGCGTTCAGCGTCTATATCACGGTGGCGTTGTCGGTACTCATAATAACTTGAGGGTGAGATGCCGAAAACGGTCCCCCCAGGGCAAGATCACGAACGTTTTTTGAACAAAATAGATCAGTTTGACGATCAAGGCTGGCTGTGATCATATACTCCCCTTTTTACGGGAGTTCCTGATGCATATCGATGCTTTTTCTCAATTCTTTTCAGTGATTCAAGACCCACGGCAGTCAGCAAAAATATCGTACCCACTGTTCGACATTTTGTTTCTGACCGTATGCGCCACCATTGCTGGTATGGAGGGCTGGGAAGATATCGAAGACTTTGGCGAAGCTCACCTCAATTGGCTACAGGACAAAGGACTTTTTCGCCAGGGCATCCCTGTCCATGACACGATTGCCAGGGTTGTTTCTTCCATTGAGCCTGACCAGTTTCAAGACTGCTTTTTAAAATGGATGCAGGCAGCCAACGTCCATTCGAATGGCGAGCTTATTGCTATTGACGGCAAGGTGTTACGCAGCTCCTATAACCGAGAAGATCGGCAATCAACGCTCCACATGGTCAGTGCTTTTGCGACAGCCAACGGCGTTGTCATGGGACAAGTTAAAACCCAAGATAAGTCCAATGAAATCACCGCCATCCCTGAGCTGCTCAAGCTGTTAGATATCAAAGGTTGTCTTGTCTCTATCGATGCGATGGGCTGTCAAACCGATATCGCCAAGCAGATAGTTGAGCAAGGTGGCGATTACCTATTAGCAGTCAAAGGCAACCAAAAAAGCCTGGCTAAAGCAGTACAAAAAGCGTTGGCACCATTGCTCGAAAAAAGCCCAGCGTGTGACATCGAGCGCGGACATGGGCGTATTGAAGCGCGCGAATACCACGTCATGCCAGCGCAGGAGTTGACGACAGATTTCCCTGATTGGAAAGGGCTTCAAAGCGTCGGTGTTGCTATTGGCTATCGTATTGACTCAGCAGGGAAAGAATCGCTGGAGTACCGCTACTACATTAGCTCTGCGGTGCTCACCCCCGAACGTTTTGCCGATGCAGTCCGAGGTCACTGGGAAATCGAAAATCGGTTGCACTGGGTGCTTGATGTCACGATGAAGGGAGATGCTTGCCAAATCTATCGTGGCAATGCCGCCGAACTCCTGGCTGGTGTGCGTCACATGGCGCTTAACATGCTTCGATTAGAAACAAGCAAAAAGGCGAGCATCAGGCGCAAGCAAAAAATAGCTGCCATGAATATTGCCTATTTGGAGCAAGTAATATTGGCGGGAATCCAAGGTTTGGATAAAAACTGAGCATACGTGCTCTCGCCCTGCGGTGCAGACCAATTCAACTGGCTCTTGCTCTCTTAACTGGTCTATCAGCGAATACGTTCTATCTCGTCCGCCATCAAAAGAGCTGTAGCCTAATGGGATGGTCTGCTCCCCCCGAACTTCTTATGCTGAATGTAGGGCTGATGAAGGAGATATATGATGACCAAGGCTTTGTTGATCAAATCGGATAACAAACAGATCTATCCCAAATAAATCATAATTTATCTAACTTTATGTGTTTTGGGCATACCCAGCCCTGTTAATTTGTTCAACGCTCGGACGGCCGCATATGCTTCGCCGACTTGAGCGTTGTAATCTCGCAGGCTTAGCGCCGAGCCAAGTAATCGTTTATATCTCGACATCGCTGTTTCAGAGATTGAGCGACTATGGTAACCACTGGTCTTTTTCCAGTGTTCATTGCTACCGTGAATCCGCTGGTTTGCAACCGCAACATTTCTGGGATGACCGTGCTCCCAGTAGGCTGCTCCAGCTCTGGGCGGGATAAGGGGCTGTGCCTTTTTCCTTTGAATCGCTTGGTAGCACAGCCTGGTATCATACGCACCATCACCTGATATCGATTTGATCTGACGATAAGTCTGGTTGAGCAACGTTGGCATAACTTCGCCATCAGTGACGGTTAATAACGAGAGTTCTGCACAGATGACTTGATGGGTATCCGCATCAACTGCAAGATGGAGTTTTCGCCAGACACGGCGTTTCTCCTTGCCATGCTTTTTCATTTTCCATTCACCTTCACCGAAAACCTTCAGGCCAGTTGCGTCAATGGCAAGATGACGAATTTCACCTCGAGCAGGCATTTTGATGGGGATATCGACCGTTTTCGCTCGTTTGCTGATACTGCTGTAGTTCGGGCATGTTAGCGGTACTTTCATCAGAGAAAACACTGAGTTCATGAACCCTTGAACAGCACGAAGTGACAGATTGAATAGTCGCTTCACCATGAGCGCAGTCATGATCGCTGTGTCTGAATACTGATAGCCGCGTCCACGGTTACCGTGATGTTCAGAGCATAACCAACTGCTTATTGCTTCTTCGTCGATCCAGAATGTCAGCGAGCCGCGGTTAATCAGTGCTTGGTTGTACTCTTTCCAGTTTTCTGTTCGGTAAGTGCTTTTGTCCATGGAAGTGATCAGTCAGTGAGCGTTATAAGATCAGATCACTAGCTGCAAGAAAAGTTCAAGCTGATTTAGTCAACAAAGCCAGTTTTTCCCCAAATTTCTGGATTTCTGCCAGCGTGTTTGGACAACGCATGGCCTACACGAGTACTTCCCTTATATGCCTCTTGGGCGGTAGATAACGCGATCTTAGTTTGGGCTCTTGTGAGTCCATACTTCGCAACCCGGCTCGCAGCCCCCAATCCCGTTACGCCGGGTATCGCTAATCCCGCGACATCTAAACTCAGCGCTGTTAAGTTACTGCTTAAATTCCCACAATCACCAAGAACATTGTCGGTTAAAATTCGATATAAACCATAGCCAATAAACCCGAAGTCAGCGACAGTGTCAATGATTAACCCTGTCGAATCTGTATAGTTCAGCGGGTCTGCACCGGCATAGCTGTACAGGTTGTATCCCCCACCCAACCCAATCGGATCCCGCTGAATGTACCGCCCAGTATTCGGATCGTAATCCCGGTAGAAATTGTAGTTCAGGCCGGACTCTGCATCCCGGTATTGCCCCGGAAAACCGATATTGAAGGTGACTGGCTGAGCTGTGCCGCCTGTTTTCCCAAACGGGCTTCTCGCCTGTTGCCAGATCAGGTTTTGTGCCTGAATCAGCCCGACCGGGGCGGACAGGTGATCACTCAGCACATCTGCAACTTGTCCGTCTGCATCAATCGTGACAGGGGCATAACCTGTGGCGCCGTAGGTATAATCTTTCTGACCCTGAGGGCCGTTTTCACGGAGTAAAGTGTTCCCCAGCCAGTCAAACTGCGTTTGTTCACCATTCACAGTTTTGCTGATCCGGCGTCCCAGAGGATCATAGGTATAGGCAGCAGTCACTTCGATACTGGATTGCAGTGACGTTTCACCATTTCCGGCATCTGCGCGGGTCACCCGCTCGCGCTGGTAGCCAACCAAACGTTCTGCGTCGTTATAGGTGAAGGTTTCGATGGTGCTGCCGTCTTTACGGGTTTTCTTGCTCAGATTACCGCGCAGGTCATATTCGTAGCTGAACTGATTATCTTCCAGCAACTTGCCGTCCGGGCTGTAAACACCGCCGAAGTCTAACCGGTTGCCTAAATCATCGTATTGATACTGATATGCTCCGGTGACAGTGTTCGCCTGCACTAAACGCTGGCTGGCATCGTATGCAAAGGTCTGATTCACACCATCCTGAGTGATGCCTTCCAGCAGCCCCGACAGACTGTACGCATACTGCCAGTCTTTGCTGAAAGCGCCCTGATTGTATTGCCGTGAGGTTAATCGGTTTAATGCATCGTACTGATTGGTTAGCACCAGCCCGTGCGGTGTTTGCTGGCGGGTGAGCATCCCGTTGGCATTCCAGGTAAACGAATAACTCCCCTGCGGCGTGGTCATGTTCTGGATCTGACCATTCGCATCATAAGCATAACTGACGGGGGTCCCTGCGTTATCCCATTGTGCAATTTCACCAAATGGGGTGTAGCTGTACTGATGGGTCAGCCCTGCTGAAGCTGAAAATCGATCTAATTTACAGTCCGGGAATAGTTGACCACAACAATCAGATCATCCTCAATCACCGCCATAAAAATCGTATTTAATACTAATTTTTGAATCGGAAAGCATATTAATCGTTTCAAGACCAAGCTCAAACATTACATTTTCATCAGAAAATACTCCGATTAAAAAATTACAACTTCCTCCAGACTCAACAAGTTGAACAATATACTCCCTATCATAGCCCCTTAGCTGCATCTTCAGAAAATTATCTATCGAAACATCATCAAAATTCAACGGCGATTCATGCAAACAAAAGCTAACATTTGTTCGCTTGTACTTTCCATCTAATATTTTTCCACTTTTGGTTTTTTTGGGGCCTCCTACAGATTGAGAGAATCTAATCGGCAACTCAAAAACCCCTTCAATATCAGCCGCCGATATAGTCGGATGAGAAACATGAAAAGTAAGCCTAAAGGTAGCATTTCCACTCATAACAAATCCTCCCAATGTCCTTGAGGTGACCATTCTCCCCCTTCATTAATACCAACCGTTCCATCCGGCGCTACACCCGTCCATGATTTTCCTGTACCCATACCACCATGTGCCGCATCTTTGATGCCATGAAGGGTATCTTTATCCCAACCATATTTTTTCTTAGCTTTATCTATATCCTGAGTACCAGAAGGGCAACTCTTCGGCTTTTTCTCATTCTGGCTAGAATCTTCGTTATTGTATATCAGCCAATCTATTAATGCAGCGCCACCCAGTGCAACACCATACCCAACCCATTTGGGCCAAGCTGCATCTGTTGGATCTGGTATCGCTGTATCTGTGCCGATCCACCCACCAACTACAGCAGTAGCTGATCTACCATAAGGATCAATATAGTTGGTGGGGTTTCCACCAACATAGGCATAAATATTCAACCCTCCCCGCAACCCAATCGGATCCCGCTGAATGTACCGCCCAGTATTCGGATCGTAATCCCGGTAGAAATTGTAGTTCAGGCCGGACTCCGCATCCCGGTATTGCCCTGGAAAACCAATGTTGAAGGTGAGTGGCTGAGCAGTGCCACCTGTTTTCCCAAACGGGCTCCTCGCCTGTTGCCAGATCAGGTTTTGTGCCTGAATCAGCCCGACCGGGGCGGACAGGTGATCACTCAGCACATCTGCAACTTGTCCGTCTGCATCAATCGTGACCGGGGCGTAGCCTGTGGCGCCGTAGGTATAATCTTTCTGACCCTGAGGGCCGTTTTCACGGAGTAAAGTGTTCCCCAGCCAGTCAAACTGCGTTTGTTCACCATTCACAGTTTTGCTGATCCGGCGTCCCAGAGGATCATAGGTATAGGCAGCGGTCACTTCGATGCTGGATTGCAGTATCGTTTCACCATTTCCGACATCTGCGCGGGTCACCCGCTCGCGCTGGTAGCCAACCAAACGTTCTGCGTCGTTATAGGTGAAGGTTTCGATGGTGCTGCCGTCTTTACGGGTTTTCTTGCTCAGATTACCGCGCAGGTCATATTCGTAGCTGAACTGATTATCTTCCAGCAACTTGCCGTCCGGGCTGTAAACACCGCCGAAGTCTAACCGGTTGCCTAAATCATCGTATTGATACTGATATGCTCCGGTGACGGTGTTCGCCTGCACTAAACGCTGGCTGGCATCGTATTCAAAGGTCTGATTCACACCATCCTGAGTGATGCCTTCCAGCAGCCCCGACAGACTGTACGCATACTGCCAGTCTTTACTGAACGCGCTCTGGTTGTACCGCCGTGAGGTTAAACGGTTTAATGCATCGTACTGATTGGTTAGCACCAGCCCGTGCGGTGTTTGCTGGCGGGTGAGCATCCCGTTGGCATTCCAGGTAAACGAATAACTCCCCTGCGGCGTGGTCATGTTCTGGATCTGACCATTCGCATCATAGGCGTAACTGACGGGTATTCCTGCGTTATCCCATTGTGCAATTTCACCAAATGGGGTGTAGCTGTACTGATGGGTCAACCCCTGACTGGTTTCCGACGTCAGCCTGGCCCATTGGTCATAGGCGCGAGTCAGCGTATCGTTGGCATTGCTGATTTGGGTCAGTTGACCACGCGCGTTGTAAGCGTACTCAACCACTTCCGAGCCAACCGATAGCCTAACCAGCCGCTTGCCATCATCATATTCATAACGGGTCACGATCCCCATCGGATCGGTACTGCTGGCCAGCAGGTTATCCGTTCGGTAGGTATAGGTTTCTTTGCTGCCGTCATAGCGGGTCAGTACACTCAACCGGCCATCGCTGTCGTAACTGTAGGTTTCCGAAGCGCCGTTGGGTGCAATCACAGCGTTCAGCTTTCCGGCCTCGTCGTAGGTATAGCGGGTTTCATGGCCCGCCGGATCCCGCTCGCTGAGTTGACGACCTAATGCATCGTACTGATAATGCCAGCTTTGCCCGGCAGCATCCGTGACTTGCGTTAAGTAGCCATTGCCGTCATAACTCAGGGTTTGGGTTTGCCCCAGTGCATTCACGGCAGCAACTAGCTGCCCCTGATTGTTGTATGTGAAGGAAGTGACATTGCCTTCCGGGTCTGTGCTGCTGGCAAGCAGGCCATTTGCCAGATAACTGCGATGTGTCGTCTCCCCCTTCGGCGTCGTGACGGAGGTCAGGTTGTGACTGGCATCATAAGTCAGCGAGATGGTTCGGGATGCGTCACTGCCTGAGGTTTCAAGACTGCCATTGGCAGGCAGATAAACCATGGCATTCGGATACCGGCTTTCTCCCGGATACTGGTACTGCGTGATGAGATAACCGTGGTGCTGCTGCGTCACCCGATCGGCATCATCTCGAGTTACGGTCTGGCTGTAGCCCATGGGATCGGTTACAGAAGTTGCATAGCCTTTTTCATCCCGCGTATACACGGTTTTGTAACCCAGTGGATCAATATCTTCGATGCGCTGACCACCCGTACTGAGTTTAAAACGCCAGTTCGCACCCATGCTGTCCGTTTTCGTGACCCAATCGGCGCTGTAGTCGTAACTGAAGGTATTGCTGCCCTCGGTATAAGATTTCACGCGGGCGCCGTTGTAAGTGACCGAGGTGACAACAATGCCGGCTTCATCGCGGATCTCTTTCAGTTGGCTGTAAACAAAAGCATCACCACTGGGCTGATACCGGCCATACTGATAGGTCTGGCTCTGGCCCATTGGATCAGTCACAGAAACCAGTTCACCATCCGCATTGTAATCATACAGCCACTGGCGTCCGGCCTGATCGGTCACGGCCTGCACACGGCCGCTCGCGTTATAAGCCAGTGTGAGCGACTGAGAAAAACCATTACTCAGTTCAATCAGGCGCTGATTCTCATCATATTCATACGTCACCTGATTGTTGTTGCGGTCGGTTTTTCTCAGCACCAATCCCGATGAAGAAAAAGTAATCGAGTGGCCCTGTTCAAAGGCAAGGGTTGGCGTTTCTCCCGCGATTAAGGTTGCTTTTACACGATCAGGCGAGAGATATCCGCCCTGCCCGTCCGGCAGGAAAGTCATCCGGCGGCCATTGCCAACGCGATAGATAAATTTCGTGAAGGTTTCAACACCGCCATCAGCGGTTTCCTGTGTATCCGTGACTTTCAACAGAGAAATTTCGCAATTGAACGTCCAGCCTTTTCCGAAGGGACCATCTTTCGGATCATTCGAATTAAAGACGCGTCGAATCGACAAAGGCGTCGCATGACCAACGACCAGATCCACGTCATGCCAGACAAAATGCCCGGTCTTCAGATAAACGGGAGACCCTTGCTCGCAGTTGCTGTCTTCACTTTCCGATTCTCCGGGCCCCGGTTCATTTTTCGGATTATTGTTCAGCGTCGTATCGTGTCCCTGATCCCACGGGTAGTGATACGCCAGTAAAGGAGAACTGAATAACAGCGCACTGAAAAATGCCGTCGCCGCTGTGAGTCTGATCTTCATGATGCATGCTCCTCTGCGGAAACCGTTTCAGGCTGGATGGCACGAATCGATTGCGTGTACTGATTGAATTTTGCCTGTATGTGCTCCAGCCTGGCCTTTGATTCAGGATGAGACAGCAGGTACACAGCAATATCCCCTTCATGCACAACACCAAAACGCGCATGTTCCGCAGGTGAACAATCATAACGTGCGAAGACAGCATTCACTTTCTGAGCCGTTTCCCAGTCGGCTTCATACATCAAATCCATATTGGCCTGTTGTTGTAGCAACATCAGCCGCTGTGCCATCCCATCCACAGTGTGCTGACGTGATTCAATCTCAACAGAAACATACTGCGCAATAATCAGATTGCATGCGGCCATGACGGGTGCTGTCATCCATACAAGGAATATGACCATTAAATTTTTCATCATCTGCTTCACCTGTCCTCGATCAGACGAACAATCATTAGTAATAAACCCGCTGCACGGTGTAGAGATACGGACTGACATAACCTTGCGGGTCAATGGCACGGATGCCGAGGCGATATTTTCCTGGGGCAACACCATTGCCATCGTCGGCTTTCACGTCCCAGATGAGCTGCTGACTCCCTGCAGCCACATTGCTGAATCGTTGCAGCCGAACCAATGCGCCGGTATCAATATCGCTGACACAAAGTTCAATATCCGCGGGTTTATTCAGAGAAAATGATAAATGACTGTTGCCGTCGCTGGTCTCTGTATGGGTGTTTGGTACAACAATCGCAGGCTTCGCCTGGAAGCTGTTCAGCACGGGGCCGGAAGACACAAAGATCACGTTATCCCCATCGAATATCCCCAGATCCCAAACAGGAACTTGTTCGAAGCGGTCGTTACAACCGGTTTGCCATCATCCCCCAAGCCACTCCACACGATGCGGTGCTTGCCTTTACCCAACGGTTCGCGGTTTTTAAAAGTCACCAAACGCGTATTGGTATTAAATAACCCCATGAATGCCGTCACTTCAGAAGGCTTGTTCAACGTGAATTCAATCACCAAAGGTTTGTTGTTATAGGGCTCAAACGTACGGGGAATCCGGCTGCGACTGGGGTTATAAGCCGCACCACTGGTTGAAGGACGTAAATCAAAGCGCACGATCCTTCCGTCTTTGCGATAGTTCAGCACGGCATAGTAATCGCCCTGTGGCAGGGGTTGCCCCTGTGCATCGAATCCATTCCAGATATCTTCATACGTGCCAGCCTGCCGCTCCTGCCAGGGCACGAGCGTACGGACAACCTGCCCCAGACGGTCTTCAATCTGTATGGTCAGCGAGAGATTGGCACTGATGACGGTTTTCACCCGTGCGGTCTGGCCGCCAGCCGGGTCGATACTGTTCCCGAGAATGCTCAGACTCAGGCTCTCCTGCACCGTGACCTGCTGAACGTCTTTGGCACTGCTGCCGTCACTGAACTGCACTGTCAGTGTGGGGAAAAAGGTGCCGGCACTTTTGTAAACCCACTGAACCGGGTCCAACACAGACGCGATCTCGTCAGTCTGCCCATCACCATCGAAGTCCCAAAGGATCGACTGAACAGACACGGTATCTTTGTGTGTGGCACTTGGCGTCAGAGACACAGTCAGCGGCGCATTTCCGGATACGGTATCCAGAGCGAGCTGAACCGTGGGTGAGTCAGGGTTCACCGCTCGAATTTCAATATTGGGCAGTGCAACGCGTGTTTGTTTACCCAGCGTATCTGTCACCGTGACTGCAGCCTGATACTGACCGACTTGATTAAAGGTAAAGTCCTCGGTGCCTGCTGTGTCACGAGTTACATCCACCAGCCCGTCACCGTCAAAGTCCCACGCGACACTCGCTATGCCCTCGTTGTCGGTTACGTTTGCTGTAAATTGCACCGTCAGTGGCACCGGACCATTGGTTTGACTGACGCTTGCTGTAACAGCTGGTGCTGCATTTTCTACTTCGACAGCAAGATACCCGGTATCTGTCCGGCCAATGGAGTCCGTAATTTCCAGCGCTGCAAGATAGGTACCCGGCATATCGAAGGTATAACTCTGACTTCTGCCCACCGTATCCTGCCTGTCATAGATACCATCGCCATTGAAGTCCCAGCGATAATGATTGATCGCTTTATCTGTCGTGATATTCGGACTGAACAGGACTTTCAGAGGCGCTTCACCACGCCCCGGCATAGCAATCATGTCCGATTGAATCGGCACTGAAATATCAGCCAATAAGGAGAACTGCGCTTCAGATCGATTGCCCCAGGTATCTTCCGTTTTCACAATCAGTGTCAATTCACCATCCACCCAGGGAGAAACCGGTTGAATGATTAGATTGCCTTCCAGCCATGCCAGCGTGAAGTCAGTGACGGTCGTCGACGCAACGGTATAATCCGCTAAATCCGAAGAAAGATGCTTATCCGTGACCCTCACGACAACCGGCTGATATTCATCCGTCAGCGGTTCACCAGCTTCGGGGCTGATCAGCGCGATCTCTGGCCCGGTCAAGTCTGCCTCACCCAGATAGACCCATGGCCCCCAGGGCGATAAACTTCCCGGTTCCAGCCAAATCGTCCACCAGGCTGCGAGATAAATCTTCCCTTGGAAAAATACGGCATCCCCAGGGCGATACACTTCATGGCGAGACCAGGCAGGCGGCAGACCATTGATAGAAACCGGCGTCCAAACATGCGGAGACACGTCCGGTTGTTCCCCCCGGTTCCAGAACTTCGCCAGATATAAATGCTCGTCATAGACCACCAGATCCTTTCCGCGGTAAATCTGGGTTTCCTGCCATGGGGGGGCATCAAATAATTCAACGGCTACCGCCTGACAACTCGTAAAAAATACAATTGCCAAAGCGACATAATGAAATACTTTCATCATGCTTCCTTTCATGAATTGAGCCTGAAACGTTGGATAGAGAAAAGCCTAGACAACCTGCGAAGCGAATTGACGCCTTTTTTAAGTGGATCATCAAAAAGGTGACGAAGTAATAATTCGCTATGAAAATGACAATGCCATCAGTTTCTTTCAGAGGCTTGTTTGATTTGTGCGCAGTATGACGGTCAGTGAAATATCAGGAAACGTACCGACAAGTTACCCTGTTCAACAATTATTCATTCACAAATTTGACGGACGAAACACCCACCTGCCCGTCGAATCCGGTAATGTTGACGGTCAGATAATGCACGCCCTTCGAGTAATTCGAAGGCTTAAATTGCCAGGTAAAAGGGACGTAGCCCTGTTCTTCTTCCGAAACGAATTCACCGTCAATAAAAAAGCCGACTTCATATAAACTCTCTTCAACAAGCCCCCGATCCGCGAGAGGAATATCCACTTCAACGGTGGTCAGCTGACTGTCCGGATTTTGTTGCAGCGCCAGTTGAACCCGGGGATCTAAAGGCAGGTACTTGGGTTTGAAAAACACCTTTGAGAGGACTTGTCCATTTCTTGTTTCCTGAATACTGGCACGCTGATCCGCTGACTGTTCCGGATACCCCAGCGACTGACGCCACTGCGTGTAGCTGATGGATTCGTTCTGCCAGGTCAGGATACTGTGTTCGGGAAGCTGATAGGCCGTGGCCATCACCGCAAAATTTGCCAGCCCGGTAAATGGAAAGACATCAGAACGATCACGCCCGTTCCATTGAATCACATGCGTCCCGGCAGCTTTAGGCTGCCAGTTCACAATCGTTCTTAACATCGCGCCGGATTGAATGCCTGCCCGCATTAATACGCGTGCTGGTTTCTCAAGCGTGATTTTCAATCGATAGGGAGACTCGATAGAGAGCGGTACATGCGCGATCACTTCCCCACCGGAACTGTCTCGCGGAGACACCGAAATCTGGGTGTCATTTTGCCGGTATCGCACCACAGGGAACCAGGCTTCGTTTGGCACAGGCTGATCCCGCATGTCCGTCCCGTTCCAGGACAGCTTGAGTACACCTGCATCTGTAGGTTGCATCGGATATAACGTCTTCGCCAAATCACCATCAGGCGAGACAATATCAACCTGAAGCTCTGTTGCCTCAGTCACACGAATCATAACCGGAAATTGCTGATCGCGTTCCAGATCGAACAGATTGGACTCGAACGATACTACCTCGACAGGATGCGACGCGGCCTGCACCCCGCCTGAAACAGTCACCAGCATACAAATGAGGATAGAAAGAACCCATTTCTCACTCACTGTGTAATCTCCAAATCCCGGATATCAAGAATATGTTCCAGCTTGATTTCAACAGCCCCGCTCGCCCCTAATCGCATCAACCGGCCCCGGCCTTCGTCCCGGCGCACGAAATAGAGCACTCCGGATGGAGACAGCGATGGCCAGAGATCCGTGCTGTCGGAATGGGTTAACTGCGCCGACCGGCCGGATGAATCCGTTTGCCACAACTGAAAATGAGTGGACGCTCTGAAGCTATACACAGTGCGTTGCTGTTGTGTATCCCAAACCGGATATCTGACGATCCCATTGTGCAGCGTCAGTTGCTTTGCGCGGTGTGTGACCCGATTTTTGAGCCAGGCTTCCTGAACAATACCGCCGCAGTCCAGCATGCAGCTCACCACACTGAACAGGAAATTTTCATCATTAAAATCGGGATCAAATATTTTGCCAAACTGCTGATGAATATCGAAAAAACGCTGTTTTCGGGGGTGCCATACAGTCAACGCTGTCCGTTCACTTTTCCGCTCAAACAACCGAATGGCAATCAGCGACTGACCTTGTTCACCAAGCCGGATTTGCGTAAAAGCGTCCGCCGCATCACTGGGTACTAAAGTGTTCGTGACGGCGTTTTGTCTATCCGATATCGTGCCGTCCGCACGAATAAATACCATGCGATTGGCTGAAGGCGACCAGGTGAATTCCCGGGGTTCGGTTAAGCCACTGACTCGCTCAGGCAGACCATTTTCATCCACAATAAATGCCCGCCAGCCTTCGGCTGTCAGACCAATAAACGACATTCCGCGGGGTAAATCCTGTGCCAGGCTCAACGACGGTAGCCACAAAGCAACAAGGAAGATGAGCCATGCCTTCATTCTGTACTGACCCTACGCATGGGTTTCGGACGAAGCAATAACCTTCGGAGAATACCGATACCAATCAGTACCATCAGCACAATCAACAGCATTTGTATGATGGGATGACGCGACTCCGTCCCGATCGTCAACGCATGCCAGGCCGCCAGATAAAACGCTGGAATCGCAAACCGGTGTCCCCATTTTTGCAATGCCCCGGACAGCCAGATTCTGGCAAAAACAGCCGACAGGATCAGAATCAGCGCAACCAGGCCAACCGTAATTCGCGCATGATAATAATCGTCAATATCCGGCAGTAAAAAATGGCCTGTAAAATGACCGCTTCTGAGTGAGGTTGCCGCAATAAAGCCACTGACATGCAGCAAGACCATCAGAAGCACACTTGCCCCGACCCAACGATGCACCCGTTGCTTGGTTGCAAAACTGAATTTGATGGTAAACAGTCCGATGAGCGCCTGAACACCAAAAAGGAGCAGAGAAATCAACGCCGCCAGCTTAGACAAAACATAATATCCCTGGCCAACCGGCACCCAATCGGTGACATACAGCAACGGATTCCCGGTATTCTTCCCCCATACAATGATTGGCAGCAGCACAAGCAGTATGAGGATCAAGAAAAATTGCGGACGATGAATCACGAACATCTGACTTCCCTGACTGAAGTTAATTTTCGATGGGCAGGCCGGCAGAGCGCCAACCATTGAAACCTGCCGGCTCCATCAGGACAACATTCCTGACACCTTTGTTTTGTAAGGCTTTCGCGGTTTCAAACCCCCGGAAATCCTTTAAACAATAGGGAACCACATAAGCGTATCCCGCCAGATCCGAGGCCTTGAATTGATGAAGGTTGCGAAGCGGGATATTCACCGCCCCCGGAATATGTGATTCCGCATACTCATCCGGCTCACGTGTATCAATGAATAGCACCTCGCCCTCAAGATGAGCTTTTGCCAGCACCTCAACTTTCTCCTGACTCACGCCATGTGCATAGTCTGCACTGAACCAGTTCGCCTGAACCTGACAGGCCAGGAATCCCAAAATGCACACAATCAATCGCATTGCCAATCCTTTGCACGCAGCCGAACAATTTCAATCGAACACAGAAAAGATATGCAATTCTGAAACACACGACCAAAAAAGTTCGGTCTGCCTGGTGAATGAACCACTAAAGTGCAGGCAGCATCAAACCTTCAACCAAATAACAAACAAATCAATTACAAAACACGATTTTATTCGAGGAGCAATGCATCGCTCAGCTCCCCCGGCCGTCTCCTCCCCAACAAAGCGTGATATCAGTAACTGTTTCTCATCGAAACAGATCGCCTGTGATGGAAATTCGTGATCCGACTTTGAAAAAACGTGTGGTGTGTGTCCTTTTTTTCCTACACCCCTACAAAGTGTGATCCCCGCACTCATCCTCTGCTCTACGCCATCAATCCGCCCATCAGAGGAGGATGTGACACCTGCATGACAGGCGCAGAATAAAAAAATCCAAAGTGAGCCTGCCCCTTTCAATCAAACACGCTCGGATTTCTTTATCTCTGCGCGGCCGTTCATAGAAGGGCAAGCTTTTCAGGGTGATTTTCCTGTACCTGAACACTCTGAGCCTTGCTTCAGGCTTCACCAGGCAAGGAAAGATAATAAAAAAGCATCCATCAAGGAGTTATGCAATGAAACTGAACAAAATCTGTTTGACCGCAGCAGCCGTGTCCGCAGCATTGATGTCTGCTGCGACCTACGCAGAAGTCGATTTTCATGGGTATATGCGTGCCGGTGTTGGTATCAGCGGTGAAAACGGTGAAAACGTTTCCTATGAGAAAAACAAAGTGGGCCGTTTAGGCAACGAAAACGACGTTTACGGCGAGCTGGGTCTGGGCAAGGAAGTCTATAACGAAGATGGAAAATCCTTCTACGTTGACTCGATGCTGGCCGTTGCAACGGATGGGTCAAATGACTGGGAAGGTCTGGGCGTGAACGATGACGGTTCAGATAATATCGCGCTGCGTCAGTTCAATGTTGTCGCCAAAGGTTTCATTGCAAATGACGCGGATGCCGCACTGTGGGCAGGTAAGCGTTACTACCAGCGTCACGACATCCATATTTCAGATTTCTACTACTGGGACACTTCGGGTGCAGGCGCGGGGATTGAAAACCTGAGTGCAGGTCCGGGTAAAGTGTCTTTTGCTGTGATTCGTGACGACTCCGGCGAAGTGAACGTGAACAACCTGGACCTGCGTTACGCGGGTCTGAACCTGTGGAGCGATGCCAGCCTGGAGCTGGGTGTGAACTACGGCCTGGTGAATGCAACCGATGATCAGGAAGCCATGGGTGACTTCAACGATGGCGTATTGCTGACCGCAGAACTGACCCAAGGTGGTTTCCTGGGTGGTTTCAACAAGACTGTGCTTCAGTTCGGTACTGAAGGCTATGGTGAGCAAATGGCTGGTCTGGGTGCAGGGCACTATTTCAATGCTTCCTCCAATGACGGCGCACAAGGCTACCGCCTGATCAACTGGGGGGTCATTGCGCCATCAGCTTCCTGGGAAATCGGCCACCAGTTGATCTACGCAAACACCAGCTTCGACAGCCAGGAAGATCACAGCATTCTGAGTGCGGTCATCCGTCCTGAGTACAAATGGTCTGATCACGTGAAAACCATCTTCGAAGCCGGTTACTATGATGAAGATGACTCCGGTGTCGACAAGTCTGGCAGCAAGCTGACCATCGCGCAGGCCTTCACTGCCGGTCCTAGCTTCTGGGCACGCCCTGAACTGCGCTTCTACGCTAGCTACCTGTCTGATTTCGACAACGACAATGCATTTGGCACAGGAAACGATACAGAGTACAGCATTGGCGCTCAGGTTGAAGCCTGGTGGTAATGTCTCCGCAGCGTTGACAGACAACAGCCAGTCTTATGACTGGCTGTTCTTTTTTTCAGTCCGGTCAGGAAATTTCAATGGAAAACACCACCACCAACATCGCACTGGGAACCACTCTGACAGACCGTGGCTGCCATTTCCGCTTGCACGGCCCGCAACTGGCAAACTTGTTTCTGGTTTTGCCGGAGCATCCCGACGAACACGAGACGGCACCTGAGATGCCCCGACTGATGCAAAAACAGCCCAATGGCGACTGGACCTGTTTTATCAGCAATGTTCAGGCCGGTGCTGCCTACGCGTTTTACACCCTGAATGCAGACAATCAGAAACAGTGGCTGATCGATCCGCATGCCCACCACGTGTTACAACGTCACGATAAGATTCCGTACTGGACAGCGCAGGTGACAGACCATTATTTCGACTGGGGACAGGCACAACACCCCAAAATCCCCTCGGATCAAACCATCCTTTGCGAAGTTCACGTGAAGGGATTCACGGCATTACATCCCGATATTCCACCCGCGATCAGAGGCACTTACCTCGCCCTGTGCCATCCTGTGATGCTTGCCTATTTCAAACGCCATGGCATCACCACTTTGCAGCTGATGCCCATAGCGACCAAAGCGGATGAAACACATTTGCAGGCGAAATCCCTCACCAATTACTGGGGCTATAATCCACTGGCATGGTCAGCACCCGATGCCCGCTTTGCCTGTAAGCACCCGGTTGACGAATGTAAGACCCTGATCCGCACCTTGCATGAACATGGCATCGAGGTCATTTTAGATGTGGTCTACAACCACACAGCAGAAGAAGGCCACGGTGGGCCTGTCTTTCATTTCAAAGTATTGGATCCGCAAACCTACCGGCACAATCAGGACGGACAACTCCTGAACTACACGGGTTGTGGCAATACCGTCAATCTGCAACATCCGCCAGCGCTGGCCGCAGTGATTCAATCGCTGAGAAGCTGGGTGACACATTATCAGGTCGATGGCTTTCGATTTGATCTGGCTTTAACGCTGGGCAGAGACGGGGAGTTATTCGATCAGCACGCCGCCTTCTTCCTGGCCATTCAGGCCGATCCTGTGCTCAGTCAGGTGAAATTGATCGCAGAACCCTGGGACATCGGTCCGCAGGGCTATCAGTTGGGACACTTTCCGGACGGCTGGCATGAATGTAATGATGTCTTCAGAGACACCTGGCGCAGCTACTGGTTACACAACACGGCTTCGGCAGAAATCGCCCCGCTGTTGCTCGGAACACAATCACTCTTTCCGGCCGTTCACTGGCCATCCAAAATGAGTGTGAATTACATCTGCTATCACGACGGGTTTACCTTGCAGGATGTGGTGTCTTATCACCAAAGGCACAATCAGGCCAATCTGGAACAGAACCGCGATGGACATCCGGATAATCGATCCAACAACCTGGGGATAGAGGGGCCAACCCGTCACCCGGGCATCATGAAAAAACGCGAACAACACAAGCGAAACCTGATGACAAGCCTGATCTTCAGCTTCGGAATACCTCATCTTCTGGGGGCTGATTTACGTGCCCACAGCCAGTTGGGAAATAACAATGCCTATTGTCAGGACAATCCTGTCAGTTGGGTCAACTGGGACAGTCACACAACCACAGACCAATTTGCACACTGGTGTGTCTGGCTCATTCAACAACGGCAAGCAACCCTGCCCCGGTTCATTCAGGCACTCACCGAATTGCCGGAATCGATGATCATTCACTGGCATGTTCCGAACGGTTCGCCGATGACGGCTTCGGACTGGGCTGAACGTCAACCCTTCGCCTGTCGGATCCAGATACAGGATCAGGACAGCCTGTGTTATCTCTTCAACCCCGGCAATCTGCCCGTATACTTTCAGTTGCAAGGCAGCGGTTGGCATTGTCTGATCGATACGGCTTTGCAAGCCCCAGAGATCAGAAAAATACGTCAGTCCGGCTGTCTGGTTCGCGGCCAGTCCATGATGATTCTTCACAACAACCATCGCTGACGCCGTCTACACTTACCCGCACAGTGTCAGCAGCGAACCTCTCGCCGGGTTCTTGTGATACAGGCTTGCAACCCGCGCATGATAATGATAATAGTTATCACCAGTCGAGGTGTGGAGCGTTTTATGGACAAAACCAGAGAGCTGTACCGCCAGTATTTCCTGGCTGAAGATCGTTTTCTCAACCATCCTCTGATCCCGGGTTATGAGCAAGATGTCATTATTGAAATGACTCAGGCAGGCATGAATCTGGCGGCTTATTACGGACAACTCACTGCAGCCAGAAATCCATTGCTTCAGGAGCTCTTTCTCCGGCGGGTGTTCTTTCATCTGCTGGAAACGATTCAGGACAACCGGCAATCCCGAATTTTTCGTCGGATTTGTCTGGATTATCTCTATTGCCCTTTACTCGCCCTGAAAAAGTTATACGGTGACAATCACACCGATAAATTCCTGGCACTGAAACAAAACCTCCTACAGTTACAACATTCGTCCGGATTATAAGGAACCTCTGACATGACGAAAGCTTACCGAATTGAAAAAGACAGCATGGGTGAAGTACAAGTCCCTGAAAATGCGTTGTATCAGGCCCAGACCCAACGTGCAGTCAATAACTTTCCTGTCAGCGGTCTGACCATGCCAGCACAATTTATCAAGGCGCTGGCATTTGTAAAACAGGCAGCCGCCAGAAGTAACCTTGAACTGGGCCTGCTGGATGATCCGATCGCCCACGCCATCATCGACAGTTGTCAGGAAATCATCGACGGACAGCATCTTGAGCAATTTCCGATTGATGTGTTTCAAACCGGCTCAGGCACCAGTTCCAATATGAATGCCAATGAAGTCATTGCCACACTGGCCACTCAACGGGCCGGACAGCCCGTCAATCCAAATGATCACGTGAACATGGGCCAAAGCAGTAACGACGTGATCCCGACGACCATTCAGGTCAGTGCTGTGCTGGCTTGTCATGAACATCTGTTCCCGGCGATGGCCCATCTCAGCCAGACGCTGGACGAAAAATCAGCCGCCGTTGGCCACATTGTTAAAACGGGCCGAACTCACTTGATGGATGCCATGCCGGTCACGCTGGCGCAGGAATTACAGGGCTGGAAAACACAGATTGTCAAAGCCCGTCATGGCATCGAACAGAGTCTGGACAATGTTTCGGCGCTGGCACAAGGCGGAACCGCTGTGGGGACTGGCATCAATGCGGATCCCCGTTTTGCTGCCGTGTTTGCAAACAACCTGTCCGTTTCTGCAGAAGTCCCGTTCACCAGCAGCGATAACTTTTTCTACAACCTCAGCAGCCAGGATGCCATTGTGGGTTTGTCCGGTCAGCTCAAAACAGCGGCTGTCGCCCTGATGAAAATGTCCAATGATTTACGCTGGATGAATTCCGGTCCGCTGGCGGGTCTGGGAGAAATTGAACTGGAAGCCCTGCAACCCGGCTCGTCCATCATGCCCGGCAAAGTCAACCCGGTCATTCCCGAAGCTGCAGCCATGGTTTCAGCACAGGTGATTGGTAACGATACAACGATCACCGTTGCCGGCCAGTCCGGAAACTTCCAGTTGAACGTCATGCTCCCCGTGATCGCCTATAATCTGCTGCAAAGCATTGAACTGCTGGCGAACACTTTCACCCTGATGGCAGACAAAGCGATCGCCACCTTTCATGTCCGGGAAGATAAACTTCAGGAAGCACTGGCGAAAAACCCGATTCTGGTGACCGCACTGAACCCGGTGATTGGCTACCTGAAAGCCGCAGAAATCGCGAAAAAAGCGTACAAAGAAAAACGGGACATTCTGGATGTCGCGGAAGAAGAAACCGATCTGTCACGCACTGAACTAGAAAGCTTGCTGGATCCACAAAAGCTCACTACAGGTGGTGTAGCCCAATAATTCAGTTTGAATGTTAAAGGGTTTGCCTCAGCAAACCCTTAATTCCAGCATTTCTGATAACAACTGCGGCCTGCCCAGATGAAACCCCTGAATATAATCAGCCCCCAGTGCACGAGCGGCTAACCAACCCGCTTCGTTCTCAACGCCTTCCAACAATAACTTTGCCCGTAACTCTTTCGCCAAATGAACGACAGACTGAAGTGGTTGCTGATTACCGGCCAGATAACCAGCCAGCAGCGAACGGTCCACTTTAATCATATCCGGGTGGAGTAATCTGGCACGGCGCTCTGAAGACGCTTTGACGCCATAGTCATCCATGGCAATTTTCATGCCCTGTTCCCGCATCTCCCTCAGTGCCTGTTGTAATTCTGAATTTCTGGCACAATCATGCTCCAGCAACTCGAAGTAAATCTGGCTCGCCAGCAAACCATGCTCGTTCAGTCGTTCATGGAGTAAAGACGCAGGCACATGCTTGTGATGTGACAAAAGCGCATCTGGCACCATGTTCAGGAACAGAACATGATCCGGAAAATATTGCGCAAAATTTTTGACATGAATGACTCTGGCAAGTCTGTCCAGATTGACCTGATCCGTTGTTTCCAAAAACGTAGATGTGAAGAATGGTTCCGTGTTCAGCTCATCTCCGGCTTTGTTATATACACGCGCCAGGGCCTCGAATCCGAACAGTTCCCCCTCTGTCGCATGGATGGGCTGAAAAGCACTTTTGATCAGATAGCCATCGTACTTCGCACTGAAACTTCCATCAGATTCAGTGATTAAGTGTTCTTCTACGTCCTTTAGTGTCGCGATTATCCTGTTCACGCTCTTCTCTTTATACAATGACAGACATGGCGTACGCGCTGATGAGCACGTATTTCGACCTGCACACTTGCGTAAAACTGCCGCAATATATAGATATAAGCGACCAAAAACTGTCTCAAATATGAGACATAAAAAGTTTATGCGATCACAGTGAGAAAAATGTCACAAAAACGTTAAAATATCGCTTTCATTTCAGAACACGTGACTTCAAAACGACATATCATTGAAACATGAGTGTCATGATTCACACCTAACCTGAGCCCTTAAATCTGAAGAAAAGTGAAGAAAAGGACAGACACGTTGTTATCCAACATTCAACCCATCACAAAATTACCGAACCTTGCCATCTTCGATTTAGATGAAACACTGATTGCCGCCGACTCAGCTTCGCTGTGGGTCAGTTTCATTGTCGAAAAAGGGTTGGCCGATGAGCGTCTGATCGAGCAAGAACGGGCGCTCATGAAAGATTACGCCAAAGGCAGCATGGACATGCATTCCTACATGGCTGCGACGCTCGCGCCCATTGCAGGGAAAGCAATCAACGATCTGGCCCCGCTCATTGAAGAATTTGTGGAAACCCGCATTGAGCCCGCCATTTATCCGGATGCGATCGAGCGGATTGCGTGGCATAAAAAGCGAGGCGATCGCGTGATCATTATTTCTGCGACGGGCGAACATCTGGTCAGGCCCATTGCAGAACACCTGGGGGTTGATGACTCACTTGCGATCAAGCTTGAATCAATCAACGGTATTTATACAGGAAGCACCACGGGCGTGCTGAGCTATCGTGAAGGGAAAGTGACGCGACTGGAAGACTGGTTACAGACACAGCAGACCTCATTCAGCAGCCTTTACTGTTATACAGATTCCATCAACGATTTGCCGTTACTCCAGGCTGTTGAACATCCGTTTGCTGTCAACCCGGATCCAACGCTCGCCTTGCATGCACAAATGCAGGAGTGGACAATGATGGATTGGCGGCATCAGAATGACATTCAGCGATAAGTCATTCGAAAGAAAGCAATAAAATGCTCACCAGCCCTCACGGACAGAGGGCTGAAATGTTTTGTTACCTTATTTATTCGGCCATTTATCTCAAGATCTGCCAGTACTCTCTGTGTTCTTTCGATGTTGTTCAAATTCTTCGAAGAGCTTATTCAACTTAATCCACTGATTTTTGAAATATTTGCTATTAGAATAGGGAAATTGTTTTTATTCCGGGTTCAGGTATACATGAAAAAAACAGTCACTCATTACGATTGGGTTTCAATTTTGCTGCATTGG
The DNA here is from genome assembly GCF_018199995.1 of Photobacterium sp. GJ3. Taxonomy (NCBI): domain Bacteria; kingdom Pseudomonadati; phylum Pseudomonadota; class Gammaproteobacteria; order Vibrionales; family Vibrionaceae; genus Photobacterium; species Photobacterium sp. GJ3. The sequence goes on from NZ_CP073579.1 coordinate 908,694, forward strand.
CTGAGTGCCCTTGTCATCATTGGACTCTTCGCTGTTGGTGTGTGGATGGTCGATCTCAATTATTACTCCACCTGGTATACCACTGCCCCACACTGGCATAAATCCGTGGGTCTTTGCCTCTTGGCGGCAACTCTGTTTCGCCTTGTCTGGAAGTGCATCAGAAAGCAACCTGAAATTGAAGGTGCGACCTGGGAAAAACTATCAGCCAAACTGGTACATTCAGTCATTTATCTGCTGATGTTTGGTCTGTTTATCAGTGGTTATCTGATTTCAACCTCTGACGGCCGTGGCATTGATGTGTTCAACTGGCTGACCGTGCCCTCTTTGGGGGAGCTTTTCCCGGATCAATCTGATATCGCCGGAGAAATTCACGAATATATTGCTTACGGCCTGATTGGACTTGCAGTCCTTCATGCGGGAGCAGCATTGAAACACCACTTCATCAATAAAGACAATACTTTGAAGAAAATGTTGGGAGTTAAGGAAAAATGAAAAAGCATCTGACCGCTTTCAGTCTGGCTGCAGCCCTGATGGTTCCTGGGTTTGCTAACGCAGCTGATTATATGATCGACAACAAAGGTGCCCACGCATCTGTCAACCTGAAAATCAGCCACTTAGGCTACAGCTTTATTAAAGCGCGTTTCAATACTTTTGATGGTACTTTCAGCTACGATCCTGAAAACATCGCGGCATCGAAAGTGACAGTGAACGTTGATACCACCAGCTTCGATTCAAACCATGCAGACCGTGACAAGCACGTTCGCAGTGAAGATTTCCTGGAAGTCAGCAAATATCCGAAAGCCACTTTCACCAGCACCAAAGTAACCGATAAAGGCAATGGTAAACTGGCGATTGATGGTGATCTGACGCTGCACGGCCAAACCAAACCCATCACAATCGACGCTGAATTTGTTGGCGCAGGTAAAGATCCTTGGGGCGGCTACCGTGCTGGCTTTATGGGAACAACCCGCCTTGAACTGGCTGATTTCGGAATTCAGGTGATGGGAACTTCCAGTTATGCCGATATGGAACTCCATATCGAAGGGGTTCGTCAATAATACCAATCAAAGTAAGTCAATGATCAAAAATAGCGCAGGAAAAATGTTTGAGAACAAGGTAGATTTTTTAGATAAGTCGTCATTCTACAATCAAAAAATCTAACGCAGTGATCGAACATTTGAACAAGCTAGGATGACCAGTGATTGACTGCGATTGGTATAACAAAACCTGACGTCTGATGAGTCCGGCTGTGTTTGTCACAGCCGGATTTTTTCAGAATAGAGATAGTCCCAAAGCGCGTTTTACATCCAGCAAGAGACGCTGGCTCACTTCATTTGCTTGCTCTGTACCCTGCCGCAACACCTCAATCAGCATGGCTTTATCCTGCATTAGTCTTTGTCTTTCTTCCCTGATGGGTGCCAGTAAGGATTGCAGACAATCTTCAAGAATCTTTTTGGTTTGACCATCACCCAATCCGCCCCGGCGATAATGCGTTTTTAATTCTTCAATAAAACCAGCATCCGGATGAAAAGCATCCAAATAGGTAAACACCACATTTCCTTCAATCTGGCCCGGATCCGTGATCCGTAAATGGTTGGGATCCGTATACATCGCTTTGACAGCAGCACGAATCTGGTTTTCAGTGGCACCCAATGTGATCGCCGTTCCCATGGATTTCGACATTTTCGCTCGACCATCAATGCCCGGAAGTCTTGGAAAGTGGCTGAGCATGGCCTGACATTCACACAGGACGGGAGCTCCAACAATGCTATTCAAGCGGCGCACAATTTCATTCGTCTGCTCTATCATGGGAAGTTGATCATCGCCCACCGGAACCTGAGTTGCTCTGAATGCGGTAATGTCTGCTGCCTGGCTGATAGGATAAGTTAAAAATCCTGCCGGGATGGTTCTGCCAAACCCCCGATAATGGATTTCATGTTTCACCGTTGGATTTCGTTCCAGCCTGGCAATAGACACCAGATTCGAGTAATACATGGTGAGTTCAGATAATGCGGGCAACGCAGACTGTAAGCATATCGTCGTCTGGGTCGGATCAATCCCGACCGCTAAGTAGTCGGCAACCACATTGAGGATATTATCCGAGATCTTTTTGGGGTTCTGCCCGTTATCGGTCAGCGCCTGTAAATCCGCGACTAAGATGGTTTGGTCATGTGTCTGCTGAAGCCGAACCCGCTGCTGAAGTGAACCAACATAGTGCCCTAAATGCAGTGGACCGGTGGGTCTGTCGCCCGTGAGAATGCGTTCTTTCATGTGATATTTCCTTGAATTAAACCGATTCACGGCAACCAAAGAAAACATCAGATCAGGGATAAAACGTCCATTGGCTGCCATTTCCGGCGGCAAATGAACGTAAAAATTCAGTGCCGCTCTTTCAGGAGCGCCACCAACGAATAAATGATGAAATAGATTGATGTTGAGTCATATGCATGGTTAGGACAATAACTGAACCACGTTTTCATTGCAATCAAGACGTTTCGGTTTCTTTTTATGCTGGATTGAGGGTTAACCTTCTCATGGATTTCACAATCCCTTCGAATATTTTATCTCTCACATTCTCATCAATGTCTTGAGGCAACTGATTCCCAACCTGATCGACCGCCGACATATAACTCCCTTGAAATTCCTCTAAAATTTCCCTCATCGACTCAGAAGAATATTTCACAAGTCTTGCGGTGTTCATAAAGTGCCGGGCCTGAATTTGATACCAATGCCGTTTATAGCCAGTGCTCGCCTTCAAACCCATCGCCAGTTTTATTTTCCTTTCGTGGATCCCTTTTCCCCCCATCATCGGATATGCAGAAATGATGTCATATAGGGGTGTCAGACGGTATTTCCCGTTGGGCTGAAGAAACAAAGAAAAGTTTTTGGCATGGCCATCAATGGCTGCCAGCACAAAAAACAGCACCTGAGCTTTCATAAAGGTACGCCTGTCTTCTCCGGCAATTTCTGAACCGAGCAGATGATTCATAATCCCCTCAATTCCAATGCCACCATCTACCTCGTACTTTTTCGCAGGTGAAATACCCGATACCTGACAAAAATCTTCCTGTGGTAACCGTACAATCCAGTCTTCTTTCTGGGCATATCGCCTGTCGAAGCGCTCAACGGCTAATGCTCTGACCTTCCCGGCATGAAGCACGTCACAGCTTGCTGTGGGTAAACCAAACGCTCTGGAAAGGCGCATGCAGATCAATTCATTATCGACGCTGGTTGTCAGGTCCAAAACACTGCTTTGTGTTCTGATTTCCCCAATTGGCAGTTTAATAATATGCGTGGTGGGTGTTAATCCATTCGGGATATACCAGCGATCATGCCGCTTCAGTAAGGCTGTTTTTTCCTGAGCACCGGCAATCGAAATCCGAAAGTCGTCATTCCCGTCGACCATACCCAAGGGGATATTGTCTGTATAAGCATTTAACACGTGTTCCAGCCGTGCGGCAGTTAATTCCGTTGCACTGATTTTTTTGAAGTCAGGGATTGGCTGACCTTCAGGAATCAGAGTAATTGCACCCACACTGTCACGGCCAATTTTTTCCAGCAAGTCAAATGGCTGCTTTGTTTTTGCATCATACCTGGCAACGATTCGCTCCCTGACCTGAGGGTTATCCGGCAACAGGTTATCAAAAAAATTGATCACCTCATCGCCAGTAAAGCGGGCTTTTCTTAATGGCAGAGAAAGTGAGATTGCACGACGCTTTTTTGAATGAATCCACGCTTCATCGTATTGAAAAGTGTGTGCGCCAGTGACTTCTTTTGTAAATACACCCACATTCAAACCATTCATCAGCACCCGAAGCTGCCTTACCATAGCTCATCATCCTCATCACTCGGCTCGCCACTTTTCCCTTTGGGTTGTAAATGCAGCTCGAGATCCAGTGAAGATAAAATCCGGAATAATGTTCCAATACTGGTTGTTTCAGGATTAATCTCAAATTTTGAGACGGTGTCCTGCTTCAGCCCAACGGGATCAGCGACTTTTTCCTGAGACAATCTTTTGGACTTCCTTTCATCTTTGAGATGAGTGGCGAGTTGTTTTGGTGATGTGATCAGCACGTGCTTTCCTCTTTCCTACCCTCGTTTAAGGGTAGATCTTAATTTACCCCCGTTCAAGGGTAAAACCAAGATTACCCCTGATCGGGGGTAAAGTTATTTTTACCCCCGTTCAAGGGTAAACCTGAAAGGCATCCCAACTCATATCAAAAGAAGTCACCCACGATGACGTATTCAATGACTGAAAATACGAATGGAGGGTATGCTGACCATCAGTGGATGCAACCCTATCATTTGCTTTCGCTGTCAGGAAAAATTCGCCGGAGGTTAGAGATCACACTGCGTCATCGTCATCTTAAAACCACAAACGCATCTGTTGATTCATTAGCCACATCCATTGAAAGACTCTGGGACATGCTCTGGTCTTATCTCTCAGAAATCGAAAACAGGAGTAAGATGATGAATTCAAGATTCAGTGATGGTTTCTGGTTGCTGTGTATTTGTCCGCTGGCTCAGGCGCAAGTCTGGCAGCATGCGGGACCACCAGCGCAAGTGATTGAATTGTTTACCTCGCAAGGCTGTTCCAGCTGCCCGCCCGCAGATAGATTCACCCATCAACTGGGTGAGACGAATTCGCTCTGGGAAACCATCATCCCTGTCGCATACCACGTTGATTACTGGGATTATCTGGGCTGGAAAGACGCTTTTTCAAATCCGGCATTCAGCCTGAAACAACGTCTTTATCATCAATATGACGTGCTGAGCTCGGTTTACACGCCGGGGTTTGTGGTTGATGGCAAAGAATGGCGCGGATTTTTCAGCCATCAGCGTTTACCTGAACAAAACACAACTGCGGCAAAAGCGTTAAAACTGACATACGAGAATCAAGCATTCACCCTGGATTATGCCGGTGAAGGCAGATTTGTCGCACATTTTGTTTTAATGGCCATGGATGAAACCACACCGATTCTCCGGGGAGAAAATGCAGGCAAAGTATTGACATACAACCACGTGGTCCTTGACTCAGCTCAATCTGCATCCGAAAACCGCTGGTCATTTTCGCCCGCCCGTATCCCGGCCAATGCCGATGCAGTTGCCGCATGGCTCACCCGGGAAAACAGTTTTGTGCCGGTTCAGACCGTTGCAGGCTGGCTCACGCCATAATCAGCCATCTCATACCAATCGCAGTAAATCACAGGTCATCCTAGCTTGTTCAATTGTTCGATAACTGCGTTAGATTTTTTGATTGTAGAATCACTACATATCCAAAAATCTGCCTTGTTCTCAAACATTTCCCCTGCGCTATTTCTGATCATTGACTTACTTTGATTGGTATCAACTGAGCGTCAGGCGAATCAAATCATCCCGTACGCTTTCGTCGTTGATGAAGAAATGTCCACCGGGAAAAGTATGCAGGACTGGCGGTGTTGAAAACACAGACTGCCAGTCGGACAATTCATCTTGTGTGATGTCATCATCGGCCCCCCAAAAACAATGGCCGGAACTGGCATCGGCTGTTGCTGTCCATCCGGACACTGATAGGATTCCGCAATGTGATAGTCTGATTTCACAAAAGGCGTACACATCGCCATCAGTTCATGATGATTGAGAATTTCGGCCGGAAAGCCACCTTTTAATTTCAGTGCACTGATAAAATCATCATCTGCAAGCTGGCTCAGGAAACGAGTCCGATGATTCTTCCAGGGAGATTTTGCGGCAGAAAACACGGCTTTTACCGGCAATCTCCTGCCCGACTGCTGCAACTTGCGAATCAATTCATACGCCACGAAAGCCCCCATACTGTGTCCGAAGAGGATCATGGGCTTATCCGGAATCTCACACAGCCCTTGCCAGATATCTTCGATATAAGCAGACATATTGATGCAACGAGGTTCACGTAAACGTTGCGCCCGCCCCGGGGGCTGATAAGCAAACATCTGAACATGCGCAGGTAATCTGGCAGCCCAGGGATGAAACACGGTTGCACTTCCTCCTGCAAAGGGGAAACACAGTAAATTCAGTTCAGCCGCTGGATTGGGCTGATAGCAGATAAATCGTCTGTTGGCTGACATCATGTCCTTCACATTCAATCCGTTAAAACAAGTCTTTCGATACAATGATATGCACACAAAATAACATGAATATGCCGAACAGGGTATGCCACTCAAGGCATCGTTTATCTGCCAGAGATGATGCATTTATTGGGGGGAGCCAGAGCGGGCTGCTCTGGCCGAAATTTAACTGTCTGAAGGGTACTCCCCTTCTTTTCTTTGACGAGGTTGCCGAATCGTCCAATGCTCATTCGGGTCGTAATTCTCATCGCATAAGTCGATAGAAAAACCCATATCAACAATTTCTTTCAATGTCAGGTTATCTGCCATGTGGGCGATATCGCCAGATCGATTCCGTAATTCCATAACCGTACCTATCTTCGTCTGCTACGCCAAATCTATTCCCTGATATTCATATCATCAGTATTCACGTCCTCTGTCTTTGAGCCGATGACTATAAATATAGCTGGATTCATCCGACTCCGGCGTCGTCGGAGACGGGTTTGACACGTTCAGGATCAAATGAATTTCTGGATCAGTCTCAAAGTTCAAGTACTAAGAATAAAATCAATACGATGAATTCCTTTTGCACGGCAGACAGACTACTATAATCGGGTGATACCCAAGTGATCTCACAACCAAGATTCAGCGTCTGGTGATCCGTTTCCGTTTCTGAATGATCGATCGGCAAATGAACATCCTTCTTGCTTCTCTGCGGACGATGAAAGATGTTCGTTTGCTCCCCGGAAAGATAACACTGGATGATGGCATGAGCGGCAACTCAGACTTGCCGGAGCATGATGAGATGATTTGGGTATCAATTCTTGTCCTCCATGATTTCTGGAGGCAACTCGACTGGTGGAAAAGGGAAGCTGAAATGCTCAAAACCGCAACCAATCAATCACAGGGAATGCTACTGTTCAGGCTGAACTCCCGACAACTTTTTGCTATCGGCACACTGAAAGTGAAAGAAATTGTGCCGTACACCCCTTTAACAGCCATCCCTCAATCCCACCCAACGGTCTTAGGTGCAGCCAGCTTGCGTGGTGACACTTTGCCCGTGGTTGATATGGCGAAGGCCATTGGTTATCCGGCGCTGACGCAGGAAGAGCTGAAACAATGCTACATCATCATCACAGACTGTCGCCGGCGACTGGTGGGCTTTCTGGTCCGTGGCATCAATAAAATTACCGAGTGTAACTGGCATAACATTGATGCGCCGCCCCCGTCACTTGGCAGAAATATTTTCGTCACCGGTGTGACAAACATTGAGAACCAATTGGTTCAGTTACTAGATATTGAGTTGTTGTTATCTAAAGTGTTTCCTGATTCTCCTGAAAGCCTGCACCCTGTCCTGACAGATGTTCAGCGCGAAACATTACGTCCGTTAAAAATCCTGCTGGTTGATGATTCAGCCGTTGCCCGTCGCCAGCTCTGTCAGGCGATGGATAGTGTCAGTATTCCTTATCACATTGCGACGACGGGGACAGATGCGCTCCGGATGCTCAATCAGGCCGCAGATGCCGGCCAGCCGTTTGAAATACTGGTCAGTGACATCGAAATGCCGGGATTGGATGGCTACGAGCTGGCATTTGAAATTCAGAACAACCCCAAACTCAAGGGCACTTACATCATTCTGCATACGTCGCTTTCCAGTGAAATCAGTGTCTCTCAGGCACATCAGGTTGGCGCCCATGAAGCCCTGACCAAATTTGAGGCCAATGAACTGATCCACGCCATGCTCCGTGGGGCCCAAATGCACCAGGAAACCATGGTTGAATGAGGTTCAAAAAAATTACACTGATTTATCCAAGTTAACAGAAAACTGACATTAGGGACGGCAGCTATGGCACAGTTGCCGTTATCAGCAATATTCATCTTTCAATGTCGGATTCACCATGTTCAAGCGAATTGTATTCAGTGCCACGCTTCTCCTCTCTTCCTGCGCCGTGTTGGCCAATCCGGAACTGCTTTCTCCCGAGGAAGCAAACTATGGCAATTTTCAGCTTGTCGAAACGATTGAAGTCAAAGGCGATATTGACGACAGCATTGCCCAACTGATTCGCAAATCTTTACGAAACAGACAAGGTCAATTCTATGCCATTGATACGATCCGGGAAGATATTCGCAATGAAACCCTGACGCTGGTGATCAAGCTCTACAACGAGCCCATGGTCCTGTCGAACGATCAACTGCCGGCTTAAGCGGTTGATACATCGGTATCGTTCACCTGCAGTCAACACGCTGTTTCCGCATCATTGAGGTTTTCTTTTTGTTGTCTGTACCTGAAAGGAGTAAGATGTGGGCCTCTGAAATGTCAAAGGCTTAGTATATGAAATATCAGTGGATTCTTTTTGATGCTGACGAAACACTCTTTCATTTTGATGCTTACAGTGGCCTCAAACTGATGTTTTCCCGCTTTGAGGTCGACTTTAGTCAGACTCACTTTTCAGAGTATCAGCGCCTGAATCAACCGCTTTGGGTTGACTACCAAAATGGGGATATCAACGCAGCGCAGTTGAAGCACAAGCGTTTTGAATTCTGGGCATCTGAGCTGGGAGTGACCACCGCAGTACTGAACAGCGCATTTCTTGAAGCCATGGCAGATACCTGCGCGCTGTTACCGGGTGTGGCTGACATGCTGGAACAGCTCAGCCCTCATGCCAAAATGGGCATTATTACCAACGGTTTTACGGAACTGCAGGACGTTCGTTTAGAACGGACTGGTGTCGCCCATTACTTCTCCTCACTGATCATTTCCGAGCAGGTGGGCGCCGCCAAACCTTCCCCGGTCATCTTCGATTACGCCATGGATCAAATGGGTCACCCCGATCGGGAAAAAGTCCTGATGGTGGGCGATAACCCGCATTCAGATATTTTGGGGGGAATCAAAGCCGGGATGGATACCTGTTGGCTCAACCAGCATGGAGATGATGCACCGGAAGGGATTCAACCCAGCTATATAGTCCGGCAACTGGATGAACTGCCCGCTTTGCTGCTTGGCCCTCAAGCCTGAATATCAGCAAAAGTATCAGGCCCGGAAACAACAAAGCGCACCATTCGGTGCGCTTCTCGTGTCTGGGTGGCCAGATGACTCATCACTGAGGCCATGCTGGCAGGCTATGTGATCAAAAAAATCAGAACTTATTCGTAGTCGAAATCCATGTACTCACCGCTGTCCTGACGCTGGCGCGTTGGTCGGCGTTTTTTCTTCCGCGCCTGCTCATTGTAATCAATAAAGTCTTCCTCAAAATCACTCTTGAACTTGGACTTCGACCCCTTGCGGAACTTCTCATCTAACTTTGCCATGCTTGTTTCCTGACACACAACCAGATAAAAACATTGAAAAATGTTGAGTTAGCCACGATTGGCTGACTTTCATCACTAAGCATAGGGTAACAAATCAAAAAAACACAAATGCTTCGTGGCATGGTCAGACGGTCAGTTCAGTCACAGTGCATAGCCGACACTGCAAAACAACATTTTATGAACCGCCCCTTCCAGCTGCGAGACTAATCCAAAGTCTGAAGTCCTGTACAACAAGATATTTTTATCATCACAACAAAAAATATTGCCGGATAAAATATCGCTAAACCCGCTCGCTGATCTCGGTGAAAGCCACGTCCAGCAACTTGTCCAGCAACTCGATCTTCTCATTATCTTCCCGCCAAACCAGGTACAACGTCTGCTCCATGACGGGTGCATTTTTCACCACATGGATTTCACCTGCTTCTACGGGATGCGCAATCACCGGAGACGGCAGATAGCCGACACCACCATTTTGCAACAAATGCTCCAGCGCCATCTTGCTGGAATGGCTGTGTAAAATCGGGGTCTTTTGCAATTCATTGATCCGGCTGTGTTCAACGGCAAAGCGGGTTCCCCAGTCCAGATACACCAAAGGGAGCTCTTTAATATCCGCCATACTGCTTTCCGCCAAATGGCAAACAAGCTGCAGCTGATAAGAGCGAACCTCATGCACGATCAGATTCTCGATCTTCGGTGGCTCACTGGTGATCACCACATCAATGCTTTTATTCAGAATCTGCTTTGACAGCCCTTGCCGGGACAAAGTCTCTAAACGCAGTGCCAGATCCGGGATCGCGCCATAAATACGGCTGACCCAGTCAGACATGCCATCGAACTCCCAGACAAGTGCTGTCGCGCCAAGGGTGATCTGGTTATTGCAGGAATCGGATAAAGCAACATCCTGCCTTGCCCGGCTCCAGGTCTGAAGAATGGCTTCTGCATAAGGCTGCAGCCGCTCACCCGCGGCAGTCAGGTGAACATTCCCCCGCTGACGAGAGAACAACGCATTACCCAGCTGGGATTCCAGCTGACGGATTCTGAAACTCACCGCGGATTGGGTCAGATACAGGTTGTCAGCAGCCCGGCCAAAGTGCCTTGTTTTTGTGACTTCAAGAAAAGTTTTCAGTAGTTCTGTGTCCACAAGATAACTCGTATATAAATAGGAATGGGACTCATGGCGATACTACACTGTGCGTCCCATTCTTATCATCAAAAAGTTTTATCGTCACGACGAAAAAGCTTTGATTTACAACTCAACAAACCTGAAAGAATATCAGCGCAAATCTCACATGGCAGGTGATCAGATGAGAAGTGTAGGCAAATTTTACGACGATAAAAATTTCCCACGCGGCTTTAACCGCTCGGGTGTCTTCACAGTGGGCGAAGCCACAATTCTGGAAAGTTACGGGCGTACCATGCGTGGTATTCAAGAAGGACTACTTCACCCTGAAACGCCAGAAGAAGAACAGTTTTTTGCTGAAATTACCGGACAGCAGGAAATTGCTTCAGACTTCGCAAAATGCTGGACGAAGTACCTGAAACAGACTTCAACCAAGATACGTAGCTATACCTTGTGTAATTCTCCTCGCAAAGCTTCTGCAAACAACTTTGAAGAAGACAGCGATGATGGCGGTAGCGATGATGATATTGATTACTAAGTAATCACTCGATTATCGCCATAGCAACACGCTTTACCGAGCCATTCGCCTCACCGCGCATGGCTCTTTTCTTTTTTGCCCCATGAAACAGGGCAATACAATGGTTTATTGAAATGAAAATTTGTTTCGTGATGTACCCTTGGAGCAAAGTTGAGCCTGAAACAGACTCAACCCTGCGTTTGATTCATGAAGTTGCCAGCCGTGGTCATACGGTTGCCCTGACGACCCCAAGCAACCTGACGATGCGTGACAGCATGGCGATTGGTTTTTGCCGCGTGCTGAAAAAAACCGACGTCTCAAACAACATTCCAAGCTTCTACCGTAAGGCAGAGTTTCGTAAAGCTGAACTGCCACTGGCTGGATTTGATGCCATTATTATGCGCGCAAACCCACCACTGGATACCATGGCCCTGAACTTCCTGGATTCAGTACGGGACGACACTTTCATTTTCAATGACATTGACGGTCTGCGTGTTGCAAACAACAAGCTGTATACCGCATCCCTGCCCGATCCAAACCGCGAGTTTATCCCGGTCACGCACGTGTCGAAAAACCGCGAGTATCTGGAACGCGTGCTGGAAGAAAACCCAAACGACCGCATGATCATGAAGCCACTCAACGGCTACGGCGGTAAGGGCGTGATCTTAGTCGAGAAAAGCGCAAAATCCAGCGTCCGTTCACTGCTGGACTTCTACATCGGCGACGATCACAACTACGTGATTCTGCAAGATTACATTGAAGGCGCTGAAAAAGGCGATGTGCGGATCATGATGCTCAATGGTGAGCCGATTGGTGCCATGAAGCGCGTGCCAGCCAAAGACGACGTCCGCTCAAACATCCACGCCGGTGGTCAGGAAGTCAAACACACTCTGACCAAGCAGGAACTGCGCCTGTGCCGTCATATTGGCCCGAAACTGGTCCGTGACGGCCTGTATTTCGTGGGTCTGGATGTCATTAACGGCAAACTGGTTGAAGTGAATGTGCTCAGCCCTGGCGGCATTACGCGGATCAACCGTCTGAACCGAACCAAATTGCAGCGCGAAGTGATCGACTTCGTTGAAAGTGTGGTCAAAGCCAAAGACGTCAGCATTGCGCGGAAGAACAAGTTCAGACAGGTGATTGAAGATGCAGCAACTAGCTGAGCACGAGGTGCTGGCGCTCATCCAGCATCAGATCCCTTTTGAAGCTCAGCTCGCAGATGGCAGCCTGACGATTCGCATTTCCGAGTATCAGCCTTTTGTCGCGACGGCCATCCATCATGGGGGGCGTCTGCGTCCTGAACTGGTGGCGAAATGCCACCTTTCAGCAGAAGAAAGATACTTTGAGGAAGATCCGTATACCGGTGAGTTCATCTCTTCAATGCCGATTGTGCTTCAGGGCGAAGACTCCCGTTATGAGTACGATCTGAACCGGGCTCCGGAGCATTGTATTTACAGCCAGGCGTGGGGAAAAGACGTCTGGCATGCCGCACTGACAGACGCTGAAAAGCAGCTATCACAGGCAAAACATGCGTGTTACTACCGAATTTTTCGTGCGTTGATCACGTCACTTGAGCGCAAGTTCGGTTACTGCGTTGTGTATGACATACACTCATACAATCATGAACGCATCACAACACCGTGTCCGACATTTAATTTGGGGACGGCACAAGTTGATCGCAAAGGATGGCATACCGAAATCAATGATCTGCTCACACGTCTGGGACAGATTACCCTGCCAAACATTGCGGTGACTGCCGGAGAAAACCTTGTGTTTCAGGGTATGGGATATCAGGCCACCTTCATCCGTGATCATTTCTCCCGCACCCTGATCTTACCGATTGAGATCAAGAAGGTGTATATGAATGAGAGCGGTGGTGAAAGTTATCCTTTAGTGATTGAGCAGCTGAACACTGAGCTGAAAGATGCACTGACCGGGCATGCTGCTTATGTGATGGAAGCACACATGAAGCAACCTGCCATCAGACGTCGTCAGAAAGCCCATGTGCTGGATTCAAAAATGCCAAAGGAAGTGATTCAGCTGGATCGCCAGCTGTATAAGTTTGCCCGCGGCCTGAATACCCTCAGCTATATCAATCCGATCAACCTGAAGCAGGAAAAACGTCGTTTTCTGCATAATCGAGATGCATACCAACCGAAGTTCACCTATCGGCAGTTAGATCTCGACCCTTACAAATTCAGGGAACAGCTCTATCGCCTGCCGGTCGAAGAAATTCGCGACGCCGGTATTCAGGCAATGTACCGGAAAGTGATTGATCAACTGGCAGTGCGGATTGATCTGCTGACGAGCCTGGGCCACGAAGCGTTTTTATATAACTCACTGCGTTACTACGGACGCCCGGATGAAAGCGACATTGCCAATGCCAATTTCATTCTGCACGCGCGTGATGATGCTGAGCCTGAACAATCCAGTATCAGTGCTGAAGAAGCAATTGCAGCATTTCATGAAGCCGCCGATGACTATGGCTTCACCTGTAAAATTCAGGGCACCACCAAACTGATTGCACGTGCCATGGTCAGTGGTACAACCGTGAAAGTGAACCTGAACAGCCGTTTCTCACCCACGGATCTGTATGCGCTGATTCATCATGAAATGGGCGTTCATATGGTAACCAGTGTGAATGCGGAAGCGCAGCCTCTGAAAGTGCTGCAGCTGGGACTACCGGGGAATACCCATACGCAGGAAGGCTTGGCCATCCTGTGTGAACACCTGTCCGGGAATTTCCCGCTGCACAGGCTGAAAACGCTGGCCCTGCGTGTGGTCGCGGTTGACATGATGGTTAACAAGCGAAGCTTCAATGAGACATTCAATACACTGAAGTTCGATTACGGGCTGTCCAATGATACAGCTTTCACCATTACAACCCGTGCCTACCGGGGCGGTGGTTTCACAAAAGATTACCTGTACCTGCGTGGCCTGAAAGATGCGCTGAGGCTGCATAAGGAAACCGATCTGACTTCATTGTTCATCGGTAAAACAGGGTTTGAATTCAAGCCCTTGCTGGACGAACTGATCGAGCGGGAAATTCTGATGCCGCCGCAGTATCTGCCGAAAGCACTGTCGCTTGAAACAGAGACGGATCCGATCATTAATTTCATGCTGAACTGCATCAATTAATCATCCCCGTTCTGAAAACAAGACGGTTCCTTTGCAGGAACCGTCTTGTAGCTTCAATGTGCTCACATCTGAGTTATTCCCATTCCCAGTGACGACCGTCATGCGCCTGAGTAAACAACATCCGGTAACCAGAAATGTTACGGTGCGGGATGTCCCGCATCACTTTGTGGAACTGCTTGTTATCGAGATGAATCAGATTCTCGTGATCACCTGATTCAATATAAAGCTCGTCTTGCTCCAGTAGTAAATCATCCACCAGCATGTTGATCTGGTAAGCCTGTCCGAGTGAAGGAATCGCTCCGGGTTCACAGTCCTGAAACAGCTGAGACAACTCATGCTCACCCATCAGAAAATACTGTTTCCCCATGATTCTGTTGATCTTATCGATCATCACTCTTCGGTTCGCAGGCACGACTGCCATCAGGTAATCATCCCGCTGATCTTTCAGCAATACAGCTTTCGCCACCTGTGACGTTGGCACATGTGCCGAGATCGCTGAACTGAACGCTGTGTCTGTGTGTCTGTGGTGTGTCAGGCTGAAATCCACATGATGGCTGTTGAGGAATTGCCCGACTGTCATTGCCATCGCCATAGGTCACCTCCCGGATATCCCAGTCCTGAGGGCTGTTGCCTTCTTCCCAAGTATGAAAGGAGTCGGTGCATTTTGCGAATTTGTGCCGGAGAAAATCAGAGCGGGGATTGAATACGCCGGACCTGCCAGAACGCCCGTTGCCAGTAAGGCGTATCCAAGCTGGAGACCACCACGCCCTGAGAAGTGGACGCATGCAGGAATTCGTTATTGCCCAGATAAACGCCGACATGCCGCATCGTTCTGCCTGTGCGGAAGAACACCAGGTCACCTTTCTTTGCCATGGTCAATGGCACCGCTTTGCCCAACCGGGACTGCTCTGCTGTGGTTCTTGGCAGCATGCGCTGATAAACCTTTGAATAAGTGAGCTGAACAAAAGCAGAACAGTCAATCCCGCGGCGGCTTGTGCCCCCAGACGATAGGGCGTCCCTTTCCAGCTTTGATAAACATCCAGAAATCCCGGTGTGGGGGGTTTGCGCGCGATATTCAGCGGAACATCAGGTTGCGAAGCAATGGGGAGGGCAGAAGTTTCTGTGGTCGCGTTACGCTCTGGCGTTGTGCTGCAACCCGCGATAATCATAACAAGGCAGATGGGCAATAACGGGAATCGCTGACGCCAAGAGCGCCCGTCGGAATACAGCTCTGTTCCCCCATTTCAACCTCTGCGCAAAAAATTACCACAAAGAAGTGATTATGCATGAAGCCTTCCCGCGATGCATCCTCAGGCGAGCTGCCTGCTCAATCTTAAAGCAATTTTTGCAAACGGCTCACTTTCAAGTTTCCGTCAGTTGATTGAACCACCAAGAGACAAAGCAAATATTACCTTTACTTTCAGCCAGTTAACCGTTTAAAAATGTGAGGTCTTTCGGATTACTCATCTGACCTCTTTTGCTAATTCCCAAGACTGGATTACGCTAAGAAAAGCCGTTGAGAAAAAATCAAGGAGTTGATGTGCTTGCTTTTATTCGCCTGGTTCTGGCAGCCGGATTTATCATGTTTACCTGTCTGTTCGCGCTGATTTACTGCCTGTTCAGCCCGAGAGACCCAAAGCACGTTTATTTTTTCAGTCAGTGGTTTAAGGTGCTGAGAAAAATCGTCAATGTTCAGATTATTGAGCGCGGTTCAGAGAAGCTCACCGGTATCGGCAACGCCGTTTATATCTCCAATCACCAGAGTGTATTCGATTTTGTCACTTCCCCGGGTATGGTCCGGCCAAGAACCGTGTCCATTGGCAAGAAAAGCTTACTCTGGATTCCGTTCTTTGGCCCACTGTACTGGATCACCGGAAATATTCTGCTGGACCGCGAAAACAAAGCCAAAGCCAGAGATACCATCCAGCAAGTGGCCAGTGCTATCCTCAATCGCAATCTTTCCGTCTGGATGTATCCCGAAGGAACCCGCAGCAAAGGCCGCGGCTTACTTCCTTTTAAATCCGGCGCATTCCGAATGGCCATTGAAGCAGGTGTGCCGATTGTGCCGATGGTGGTCAGCAGTACACACAATCAGATCAATCTGAGCAATAAAGACAACGGCATCGTGATCGCTGAATATCTGGATCCCATTGAGACATCCGGATTGACGATGCAGGATGCCAGAGCACTGGCAGATCATTGCCATCAGATGATGCTGAATCACATTGCGACCCTGGATGCCGAGGTGGCCTCTCTTAGCAGCGAGTCTGCGGCGATTGCAGCGAAACCCAGCTGATGCCAGCCGGATAGGCGCGCTGACTGATGGCCGTAAAGGCAGCGAGAACAGCCTCACTTTTCAGAATCCGGCTATGCCCTAACCCTTCAGTTTCACGCAGTTCGACGTGATTCAGGGCTTTCGCATGGCGGGATTGCTCAATTTGGGCAAACCTGTCGCTGACATCATGCACAATCAGCACATTGGCCTGATGGCCTCCCAGCCGTGCATGACTGTCCACTGCATCGATGGGATACTGATAACGCTGTTCAACCTCTCCGACCACATCACGAAACAAGCGCTTCGAGAATCCGGACACTTCAACAACACGGTACAAATTTTCTTTGTAGTTCAAAATCGGAGCAATCAGCAGCAGTGGCTTCCCCACCAGTTTAAGATGCTGACTTTCCAGGACCATGGTGCATCCCATGCTGTGGGCAACAATCCCTTGAATCTCTTCAGCTTCTGCATCCAGAACAGCTTCCAGACCTTTCACAAAGCCTGGCAAATGGCCGTGCTGACCCTCACTTTCTCCGTGAGCCGGGTTGTCAAATGCCACCGCCGTAAAACCGGCAGCCGCCATATGTTCCATCAACGGAAAAAACTGACTGGCAGAACCCGACCAGCCATGCCCCAGTAACCACACCGGGCCCGAGCCCAGACGATAGGTTTTCAACTGACCTTCCGGACTAGCAATGGTGGCGGTTTGCATCCCTTCCGGTATCGGATTGACGGACGAGAACTTCTCGGGCGTCAGTAACAGATTCCGGGCTGTTTTCAATGCATGAGAAGGGGCGACACGGTGATAAATCCGGGTCGCCAGATTCATTGCACGACGTTTCACTTGTACGCCGCCTGTTGAACTGAAATAAATTTTGCTGCTCATTGATCGTCTCCTCACCAGAAAAAAGAACGGTCGTGCTTTTTTGGTGGATTAAAAAATTTGGGTTATACCAATCAAAGTAAGTCAATGATCAGAATTAGCGCAGGAAAAATGGTTGAGAACAAGGCAGATTTTTAGATCAGTAGTCATTCTACAATCAAAAAATCTAACGCAGTTATCGAACATTTTAACAAGCTAGGATGACCAGTGATTTACTGAGATTGGTATGACACCCGCCAACGCGCCAGAATGATTTCAGCTTCCTGCCAGAACCGCGAATTACTTTCATCTTCCAGACCGAGTGAATGAAAAAGCTGACTGCTCAGATATGCGCCATACAGTTGAAAAACGGCCTGCCAGGCATCTAAATCGGTTTGAAATTCACCCGACTCTTTCCCCTTTTCGACCTGCCGGCACAAATAGTCCATCCACCGGCGCGTCAGGATGTCCAATTCCTGCTGCACCGGATCATCCGTGCTCCGCCCTTCTTTCCAGGCATCGATAAACATACAACGTCCCTGAAAAGAATGATTCCAGTCCAGCCAGCGATCTAACAAATGCCGCAGTTTTTGTTCAACTGACTCAAAGCCCTGTATCCGGGCCGGTTGAATCACACGAAGCGCAAAGTATTCACCTGCATAGCAAAGAACTGAAACCTGCAGATTCTCTTTCGAATTGAAATGCGCAAAAAGCCCGCTTTTCGACATCCCCGACGCTTTAGCTAACTGACCGATCGTCAGACTGTCCAGCCCATCTTTACTGGCCAGATCAAAGGCGGTTGTTAAAATGTGCTCTCGGGTAATGCGGCCTTTACTCATGACGCGTCCTTAAAAATACTGCACACAGTAAAGCACGATCGTTCTATTTCAGACAAGAAAAGAGTGGTCGAACCACGACGCCAACCCAAAATTAGCACCGCTCCTACCGGGACATACACCGTTCCTACCGGGACATTCCTACCGGGACATTCCTACCGGGACAGACACCGTTCCTACCGGGACAGGCACCGCTCCTAGCGGGACAGGCACCGTTCCTACCGGGACAGACACCGCTCCTACCGGGACAGACACCGCTCCTACCGGGACAGACACTGTTCCTACCGGGACAGGCACCGCTCCTACCGGGACAGGCACCGCTCCTACCGGGACAGGCACCGCTCCTACCGGGACAGGCACTGTTCCTACCGGGACAGACACGACAATGACGCGGTTGCTTCGAGCAAACTAGCGTTCAGCGAAATAGAACAAACTGTCCACCTTAATCGGACAGTTCCCTACTTCATGCACCATATCCTCGGCCTGTTTCAGCGAATCATAACTGCAGGGAATGCCATAAATATCCGTGAGTGGGAAATCATTCCCATCCTGATCTTTAAAATTCACACTCCAGCCTGCACTCAGAAAATCGTGCACAAGACGCGCTTCAACTAAGGAGTGCTTCTGATACATTTCACGACATTCAGACAGAACCATAGTGACCCCTCATCTACATCATCACGATTCTTATCAATTTAAATATAGTTAAAATTCGACTGAACCCTGCCAGCAGAAAAACCTGCTGGCACCACGGTGAAACGATGAAACTGATTCAACTCAGATTTCTGGGATCTGCTCTCAAAGTGTCCCTTTTGATTCATTGTTTTTTGTGCGGCTATAGAACATTTCGAGTTTCTCCTATTGAAAATGCTGATGCATCTATGCTCTTATGCACCGGATAAAAATCTTATTAAAACAAGGGTTATACGTGTCTGCTATCTCCATTCACACCACGAAGGACGGTGAAGTGACATTTCCTGCAGGTGAGCAGTTAGTGTCGACGACTGATCTGAAAGGCAATATTACCTATTGCAACCCCTGCTTCTGTCAGGTTGCCGGTTATCAGGAAGCTGAACTCCTGGGTAAACCCCACAATGTGATTCGCCATCAGGATATGCCCAAAGCTGCTTTTGCAGACATGTGGAAACACCTGAAGCTTGGCCATGCATGGCGCGGTGTGGTCAAAAATAGAACCAAAAATGGCGGTTATTACTGGGTCGACGCCTATGTGACACCGATCTACGAACAGAGCAAGATCGTGGGTTACCAGTCCGTACGAGTCAAACCTACGCCAGAGATGGTCAGAACAGCCTCACAAGCCTATCGGGCATTACGATCCAATGAAGGGAAACAAAGTTTTCAATTCTCGGTGCCTTCCTCCGTGCGTTACGGTTTGCTGGGCGCTGCAACCTTGTTGCCTGGCATCCACAGTTTGATAGAAGGCGGAATTTCTTTCAGCGCAGGACTGCCCTTCCTGCCCTTGCTGATTCTGGCTATTTTATTCCGCGAAGAGCTGTTTCATACCCCGCAACAGTTGGGAAAACTCCGGCAAAATTATGACAGTATCAGCCGTTTGATCTACTCAGGTGACAGTCAATATGCGATTGCGGACTATCATCTCAAAATGGCTTCAGCACGCATGCGGACCGTATTGGGCAGGATGACCGACGCAGCGCATCCACTACATGCCCTGGCGGATAACCTGAATGAAACGGCAACCCGGGTCAATGAAGCCATCCGCCATCAGAACGACAATATTCGCAGTGTTGCCAATGCGCTGGATGATATGACAGGTTCTGCGCAGCATGTCAGTCAGCACGCGGAACATTCTGAGCAACTCCTGCAAAATACGCAGGGCTTTAGCGATCAAACCCGTGAACAACTGGATGCCACACAGCAAAACCTGCAGGTCTTGTCTTCTCAGGCGGAACAAGCTACATCAGCAACGGTTCAGCTCAGTGATGAAGCAGCAAAAGTCAGCACCGTGATGGACGAGATTCGTGGCATTGCAGATCAAACGAACCTGCTGGCGCTCAATGCAGCCATCGAAGCAGCCCGAGCAGGGGAACACGGCCGGGGCTTTGCCGTGGTTGCTGATGAGGTCCGTGCCTTATCCTCACGCACGCAAACCGCAACCGAGCAGATCCAGCACAGTATTGAACACATGCTGGAAACCATTGGCGAATGGCGCTCTGTGATTGAGCACAACCGCGATCAGACCAATGCGTGTGTTTCCATTGCTGCTGAAGGCTCTGAAAGCCTGAAGCGCATGGAAAACAACATGAATGAAATGAGTCAGCTCATCCGGAAAATGGCTCAGGCTGCCAGTGATCAGGAATTACTCACGGATCAGACCCGTCAGCATATCCATTCCATTGCTGCCGCCTCTGAGCAGAACTTTAAAGAGCTGCTGCAAGTTGAAGCATCCAGCAATGGCCTGAGTGCGAAGGTTGATGACTTTGAAGCGCTGGCAAAGCGATTTGAAGAAAAATAACCCAAACGCCACCTGTAAGCCGGTCGAATCATCTCGGCTGGCTTCTTCATTTTCAGACCATCCCGCGCATCTGCCGCACTTTTACCACTTACCTTGATCCTGCGCAATTCTCCGTCGCGGACTGCAATAGCAGGTTCCGGCATTGACGGATACACTGTCTTCATCCCAAAGCAAAAGTTGAGTTTCCCCAAATGGCAGATTTAAAACATCTTGAAGCGCCTTGTGAAGCTTGTGGTGTCGCCGCCGAAATTGGTTTTCTGATCCGAGAAGGTGATGACGTTTCCGAGCTTGATTTCCGTGGTGAGCACCGTGTCGCAATCGAGTCTGAATTCGAACCTTATCTTCGACTGGCACAATCAGTGAATGCAGCCGTTCAGCATGAGTGTCTGTTTCTGGCAAATGACACAGAAATGAAAGCTCGTCTTCATTTCGAATGCAGTGCAGAAAAAATCATCTTCGACCTCAAGTCCCGCGCACTATCCTGACCTGCCACTTCCAATGTCCACAGTGCTTTGCCGCAAGGCGTAGCACTGCCATTTCCTGCCTTCGTGACCCAGCGACTGTGCTATGATGCCGCCCATAAATAAAACCAATGAAGGACAGAGCACCATGACTTCGAAAACCGTTGCATTTATCGGCTTAGGCACGATGGGATTCCCAATGGCCGGACACCTTGCCAAAGCAGGCTTTCAGGTGGTTGTGTATAACCGGACCACGGCAACTACTGAGAAATGGCTGAACACTTATACTGGCACACTGGCACGTACCCCTGCAGAAGCTGCTCAACATGCCGATGTCATTCTGACCTGCGTCGGCAATGATCACGATGTCCGTGAAGTGTACTGTGGCCCGCAAGGAATTCTGAGCACAGCACGCCCAGGATCTTTGCTGATTGACCACACGACAGCCTCGGCTGAAGTGGCCCGTGAAATTGCTGCGGCAGCGGCAAACGTTTCGGCCGCCTTTCTGGATGCCCCTGTCTCTGGCGGAGAAGCGGGTGCAGTCAACGGATGTCTGACCGTGATGGTTGGCGGAAGTCAGGCAAATTTTGAACAGGCCCAGCCCATCTTTGCGGCTTATGCGAAGGCTTCAACCCTGATGGGCGACGTCGGCTTCGGTCAGATTACGAAAATGGCAAACCAAATCTGCATCGCAGGCGTACTCCAAGGCCTGTCCGAAGCAATTACCCTGGCAAAATCTGCAGGTCTGGACATAGAAAAAATGACTGACGTGCTGAAACACGGTGCGGCCGGTTCCTGGCAAATGGAAAACCGTGCTGTCACCATGGCAGCGGATAAATTTGATTTCGGTTTTGCGATCGACTGGATGCGAAAGGATCTCGCCATCTGTTTTGAAGCTGCCGAACAATACGGTGTTGCCCTACCGCTGGCGCGTCAGGTTGACGCTGAATATGAAAAACTTCAGGCTCGCGGATTTCAGCGTGCCGATACTTCCGTACTGATTAAGCAGTTCGACAAGTAATCCGCCTCGACATGCGTCAATCCCATGGTTTGGCGCATGATTCACCTCATTCTTTATTTCTGCGATTCGGTGACACTACTCCCAATTCAATTTTTCACACTGTCTTTTTTGCACTTGCCAGATACAATCTCAGGCAAGAATAAAAACTTTGATTTCACTATGTCGAAAAAAATTCGTCAATTCTGTCAATCGAGCATGATTTTCCTGAGTTTATCTGTCCTTCAGGCTTATGCTTCCGATCAATTTGTATCAGAACTCAAACTCCTGAACTACACCGACAGTTATGGAAATGTTTCCCTGCGGCATTCGAAACTGATTCAGTTACCCGATCCCCTTCATATCAAAGGTAATCTGGATCTGGAAAACAGTGATCTCAGGTTGTTACCCAAAAAAACCCGTGTCGATGGAAATCTGGATCTCGCCTACAGCCATATCACGAAACTACCGACGAAACTGGAAATTGGCGGCTATTTGA
Source organism: Photobacterium sp. GJ3 (assembly GCF_018199995.1). Lineage (NCBI taxonomy): Bacteria > Pseudomonadati > Pseudomonadota > Gammaproteobacteria > Vibrionales > Vibrionaceae > Photobacterium > Photobacterium sp. GJ3. The sequence continues at coordinate 931,264 of NZ_CP073579.1, forward strand.
ATCTGGCTCATACACACTTAACGCACATTCCCCCAAACCTGCGAGTCCCCGGGGATTTAAGCCTGATCGGCATGCCAATCAAGCAGTTACCTCACAATCTTTTTGTTGGTGGGAACCTTTATCTTGCACACACACAAATCACAACCCTACCGCAAACCATGAATATTCGGGGCGATATTTATCTTGGTGGGATTCGGTTAGAAAGTATTCCAAAGAATATCAAAGTCGGTGGGAAAATTTATCAGTAGTCATCAAATGATGATGTTCGTTCAACAGTCACAATTGAAATAAATCTTCTATAAAAAACTTTAGCCAGAAACACAATACTCAAGTGTTCCTGGCTGCTTTCACTTACTTACTTTATGGTTGTACAATCTTTCTATCTTTTCAGTCGTTTACGTGCGAGGCACGTTCATTTATTTTTTAACTTCGACTTAGAAGATTGAGATTGGTAATAAAACCATTGTCTACGGCTTCTATTTGTCATCATTCACCTCTCAATAAAACATAGGGAATCAGCCTTCTTTTTTCTCGACTGAATTACCTAATCCGCTTCACTGTACCTATATGTCTGTGACAGTTGAATGACATTTAGGTATCGCTTACGTGATTCTTCCAGAGATCACTCTGATGATACATACCACATAAACTGCGGTGTCCTTGGTACTCAGATCCGGAAGAATGATTTAATGGACGAGATGGTTGCTTACCGAATATCCTGAAATGGAAACTGACCTTAGGAACGCTCGGGGAAACGTTGGTAACAGGTTCAGCCACATTTTGTGGGGCTCAGGTTATCCAAGGCTTTTTCAGTGTTATCACCATCTAGTTCACATCAACAAAACTCAATATAAGAGCCCTGCACATTTTTTTCAACAGGATTTTTGACCTTTTTTGTGAGTTTTTGCTCACATTTTTATCATCAATCAATCAGACATCTTACAATGCGATGTGAATCAACACTTTAACAATCAAGTACAACTTTCTTACAATCATGGGCTGGTTTTGCACCATACTTGGGCAATCAACGATGTTCAACGGCACTCAACGTGCTGATAATCCATTAGAAAATAAGAAATCTATCAATGCACTTGGATTTGACAGATGAGTCGCACCTGTTAACATATTGTTATAAATTTTACAGGACAGAAACATGCCAGCTCACACAATCTCTCTGGAGCAATCTGCCCAGGCCCCGAAGGAAGTTTTGTTCCAGTTGTTAACAGACCATCAGAACCTGGGGCGTTTTTTTGACGGCACTTATCATCTGGTCAAACCCGGCTTTCCGATGCCAAATGGTATTGGTGCAATTCGACGTGTCTCTGCGGGCCCCTTTTCCTTCGATGAAAAAGTAATTGATTACAAAGAGAATGAGCACCTTCACTACCGGATTGTCAAAGGTGGCCCACTTCAGGAGCACGGAGGTTGGATTCAGATTCAGAGCCTGAATGCTGTAACCAGTAAGATTCAATACCGCATCAGTTTTTCCCCGAAAGTGAAAGGAACAGGCTGGATCATTAAACTTTTGCTTGAAAAAAGCATTCGTAGAGCTCTGGAAAATATTGCAAGGCATGGTGAGTCGGCATGGAAGCGCTAATCTTACTGGCGGTCAGCCCGATCTTTTTTCTGGTGATGCTGTGGGAATACCGCCAACTCAAACGAAAAGGCGATACAGATTACAGTCACAAAGAGATCTTCTGTAACCTCACGCTCGCCGGGTTACATCAGACAGCCGATCTCATCGCAACAATCTTACTCATGCCCTTCTTTTTATGGGTCTATCAATTCAGGCTGTTTGATCTGAGTTTATCGGCAGCAACTTTGTTTGCCGCTTTTTTGCTGCAGGATTTCTGTTATTACTGGTTTCACCGGGCCTCACACCATGTCAACTGGTTATGGGCATCGCACATCGTGCATCACTCCTCACAAAAGATGAACTTCACCACAGCTTTCCGCCAAAGCCTGACTTACCCGATTTCAGGAATGTGGCTGTTTTGGATGCCTCTGATTCTGATTGGTTATCCACCAGAAACTGTTGTGCTGGTCGTCGGGTTGAATCTCGGGTTCCAGTTTTTTGTCCATACGCGGATGATCAAGCGGCTTGGGTGGCTTGAATTTATTTTTAACACACCGTCTCACCACAGAGTGCACCATGCGCGAAACCCCGAGTATATCGACAAAAATTTTGCGGGCGTGCTGATCATCTGGGACAAACTTTTCGGTACTTTCGTACCCGAAAACGACCAAATCGTTATCCGTTATGGCATTCGGGAAGACTTTACGGGCTGGCATCCGCTCAAAGCAACATTCCATCATTGGGGGCACATCTTTCATGCCGCACTTGCGCCCAATCAATCCATACGGACTCGTTTTTACCGGCTTTTTGGTCCACCCGGTCAACATTGAAGCATCTGCACTGAAGTGATGATTTATTGATCCAGTCGTGGGGAAATCAATTTGAAACCTATTTAATATAGGCTCACCCCGTGCTTTCATCAGCCATGAACGTCAATCATTCAGTTTTCAGGAGAGATCGTGTGAGACAGCCTTTACTAACAACCGAACGTTTGTTGCTTCGTCCACTGCAACTGGCTGATGCCCCCCGAATTCAGAAACTTGCAGGTGCGCCTGAAATCGCGCTGGGCACGACCAATATTCCCTCCCCCTATGATTCCGGCATGGCGGGTCAGTGGATTGGACGTGCGCTTGCAGGCTGGGAACAAGGCACGCTGGCTATCTTTGCCATGACGCTTCGGGATACAGAGCAATTCATTGGCTGCATTGGGCTCCACCACATTGAAAATCAGACGGCGCAACTTGGATTCTGGTTGGGCGTTCCCTTCTGGCATCAGGGCTACTGCAGTGAAGCTGCCTGCTGTATAGTACAATATGGTTTTTCTTCCCTAAAACTCAGTAAGATCTTTGGTCAGCATCGTCGAGTTGATCCTAAACCGGGGAAAGTTCTGGAACGCGCAGGCTTTCAGTTCATACGAATCAAAGAAAAAGCGATTCGAGTCAATCGGATCACTGAAGATCTCTCTTACTACGAAGCCACTGCCCCACAGTTTGCAGAAGTCTGAGATATCCCGCCTGAATACCTCATAAAAATACCAAACCACAAAAAAATACCACAAAATTATCCTCTACTTTTACATGAAGAAATAAAATTAACATCCAATCATTATTGCTGCTTACTATAATAATGGTGATGGTTAAGCAATGATTAAGTTATCAATCACTATATTCAGAAAGGTAATAACTGGGCAGACATACTTTCCAAGCGCATATGAAGCGACCATCTAACTGAGATTGGGTTAACAAAGGAATGAAATTTCTTGGAAACAGGTAGGTCTTATTGTGAGAGCCCTGTAGCAAAAAAACCCTTAGAAAATTTGGCGCAACCCAATCAATGGCTTTGCCACTGATGAAAGAGGTGAATATTATGACTAGCTTTAAAGTACTCACTGCAACCGCTGTACTGTTAATGTCTACATCTGCTCTGGCCGATATCCGGGTCACAGATACCAACAACGGCGCATGGGTGACTGTGACAGAGAATGGCCAGCCTGCTGCGAATGCTTCCGTCTCTGTTGCGAATGTCCCTCAACAACGCAAAACCTTCACAACTGATGAACGTGGTCGGGTCTTCATTCCACTTCAACTGAATGCATCACGTTCAGTGAAATTTGAAGCAACCACTGAGAATGGCCAAAAATCATCACGTTACGCATTTACCGGCCAGAATAAAAACTAAGTCAGTCTGACTGATTCAAAGGCTCCCAATCGGGAGCCTTTTAGTTTTGTATACAATATCAAATACATAAACTTGCCCTATACAGTATAAAACTGCACCATAAGCAGTACATTCAGACATCATGATGCAAACACAAATGAATTTACTGTTCCAGGAGAGTAGACAGTTATGGTTCAATTTCCGACAGCTGCCACCCGAAGCGTATTGCTCACAGGAAGTTCAGAGCAAAGCAAGCGGCAAGAGTTAAAAGCAGCATTCAATCAAACCTGGGCGCTTTACGAATCCCTGTTTCGTCTGATCCACGATGACGATGCCTTTTATCGTAAAGCCGAGCCACTTCGCCACCCACTCATCTTTTACTTTGGCCACACGGCCGTTTTCTATATCAATAAGTTAAAGCTGGGCAAATACATTGAGCAAAGACTCAACCCGCAATTCGAATCGATGTTCGCCATCGGGGTGGATGAAATGTCGTGGGATGACCTCAATGAAGCCCATTACGACTGGCCAGCTGTAGATGACGTCCGAGTATATCGAGAACAAGTCAGACACGCAGTCAATCAGTTTATTGATGACATGCCTCTGACGCTTCCCATCAAAGACGCGGATCCCGCCTGGGTCGTCCTGATGGGGATAGAGCACGAACGCATTCACCTTGAGACTTCTTCCGTTATTATTCGCCAGTTACCCTTATCCGACCTGACTCCCTCCCCCGAGTGGGCCCCCTGCACTGAGTTTGGTCCAGCCCCTGAGAATCAGCTGATTGCCATGTCCGGGCGCCATCTGACGCTGGGCAAGTCTGAAGATGCCGACACCTATGGCTGGGACAACGAATACGGAACACAACATTTCAAGATTGAAGATTTCAAAACAAGCAAGTATCTGGTTTCAAATCAGGAATACCTTGAATTTGTCAAAGACGACGGATATCGGCAAGCGCGTTACTGGACCGAAGAAGGGCTGGCCTGGCTCCAATATACGCAAGCCACGATGCCACGTTTCTGGCGCGAGTATCAGGGTCAGTATTTTCAGCGCAATCTGTGTCATGAGATTCCCCTTCCCCTCAACTGGCCTGTTGAAGTCAATCAGTTAGAAGCCAAAGCTTTTTGTCGCTGGAAAGCAGAGCAAGCGCAGCTGCCGGTCCGGTTGCCAACTGAAGCTGAGTGGTATTTACTGCGCCAATGTCTGGAAGAAGCCTCTCCGCACTGGCAGGAAGTGCCCGGCAATACTGAGCTGGCTTATTTTGCTTCATCCTGTCCGGTTGACCGCTTCGAACACAATGGCTTATGCGACATTGTGGGCAATGTCTGGCAATGGACCGAAACGACAATCGACGGCTTCCAGGGCTTCCAAGTCCACCCGTTATATGATGATTTCTCGACACCAACATTTGATGGTAAACATAACCTGATGAAAGGTGGATCCTGGATATCAACCGGTAACGAAAGCATTCCCGAGTCGCGTTACGCATTTCGCCGACATTTTTATCAGCACGCCGGATTCCGGTATGTCGTCTCAAAACAGGATCCAGCCAGCATGACGCACCTCAACGTGTATGAAACCAATGAATTGATCGCTCAATATCTGGAGTTCCACTACGGTCAGGAATATTTCAATGTGCCGAATTTCTGTGTCAATGGCGTGAAGCAATGTCTGGAAGAAGTCTCCCTGCACCAGACACGGCGAGCGCTGGATATTGGTTGCTCTGTCGGGCGCGCAAGTTTTGAGCTGGCAAAACGCTTTGACCATGTCGATGGCATCGACTTCTCTGCCCGGTTTATACAGCAGGCCTACGCTTTGCTTGAACAAGGTGAGAAGCGTTACACAATTCCAACCGAAGGGGATCTGGTTGAGTTCAAAAGTATCACGCTGGATCAGATCGGTTATCAGAACCTGAGCGACAAAATCCATTTCAGTCAGGGCGATGCCTGCAACCTGAAACCCCAATTTACAGATTACGATTTGGTTTACGCCTCAAACCTGATCGATCGGCTGGGTGATCCGGCAGGCTTTCTGACCAGCATTGCTGCACGGATTGCGCCCGGCGGCTATCTGGTGATCACCTCTCCCTACACTTGGCTTGAGGACTATACTGCCAAAGATAAATGGCTGGGCGGGATTAAAGTCAACGGTGAAAACTTCACAACGCTGGACGGACTGACGGAAACCCTGATCCCGCATTTTGAACTGGTCGCCGTGAAAGAAATTCCTTTTGTCATCCGGGAAACCAAGCGAAAATTTCAACATACCGTTTCTGAAATGACGATCTGGCGCAAGCGTTAACGGGCATTGGAGAATCTCCCCCAGACCGATACATTGACGCAGGTCTGGGGTAGAATGCCCGCTTTTGATGGATAGGAACAGCGAAGTGAAAACCCCTTGCGTCGCGAAGTGTAAGAATCAGGAAGGTATTTGCAGCGGATGCCTGAGGACCATGAAAGAAATCAGTGAGTGGCGGCTCATGAATGATGAAGCACATACACAAGCTATCGCACAAATTCAAGGAACAGAATCTACTCACACCTGTGAGCGATGCGGCAATCCGGCCTACTGCGCAATAGACGATAATCAACAATCCTGCTGGTGTTTCGAACTCAGCAAACGCGATACCAGCAGTCTGCCCGAAGGCAAGTGTGTCTGTCGTGCCTGTCTCGCGAGTCTGCCTCCGCAGTGAGCATCAACTGCTACTATTAGAGTGACTCCTGCTTGTTGTCTGAGAGTGACACACCTATGAGAAAGTGGATCTGGTTATCAATCTGTTTGAGCATGCTGGGCTGTAATCCTCCCCCTAAAGCAGGTTTTACGGCAAAAGATCTGCAACAAGATTGGGTACTCAGTAAGATTGACGGGCGGGAGCTCACCCAGACAGAGATCCGGGAACCGATTCGCCTGAGCCTGGATGGGCAATTCAAAGCAACGGGATTCAGTGGATGTAATCAGTTCATGGGATTAGCCGAACTTCAAAATGGAAACCAGTTCAGAGTGACCTCACTGGTTTCCACGAAAATGGCCTGTATTCAGAATGAAGTGGCAACGATTGAATCCGTCGTGGTCAGTTCATTGCAACAGTGGAACACCACCGCACTGGAAAGCAATACCCTGACGCTGACGACTGAACAGCATGTACTGACTTATATTCCCGAAGCACTGCACACGCCTTCTGATACAGCGCCTTAACCCCTCGATTCAACGCCATGATAAGCAAAATAGGCTGACGTTTTTTCCGGGGTCATATACTTTGCCAGCGTCTTTTCCGGCACCTGAGTTAAATCCACGACGATCAGACCATCCAGTGCATCATTGAAATCCGGATCGACGTTAAAGCACACCAGCTTACCGTTCAAACCCAGATACTGCCGAAGCAGGACAGGCACCCCTTTCCCTTCATCCATACGTGCCAGAACTTTCGACAGCAACTGGACATCAGCCAATGCCGACAACATGTCAGGCTGCCAGAATACACGTTGATCATTCTCCAGCGGATTCGTGGGTGACACCAGCTTCGCGCCCTGTGCATCCGAGTGATGAACCGTCATGCAGGCAGCCATAAGCTGACGCGCTTCCTGACTGTAATCACCACTGATACTCACCGGTCCGAACAAGTGCGTATACTTCGGATTGCGGCTCACAAATGCTGAAATCCCTTTCCAGAGCAGCAGCAAAGCACTCAGGCTGCGCTGGTAAGATTCGGCCACAACAGAGCGGCCCAGTTCAATCGATGCACCATATGCCGCAATAAAACGTTCATCATAGTGAAACAGCGTGCGTGAATAGAGACCGCTCAGTCCCTGTTCGGCCATCAGCTCATCGGTCAGGCCCAGCCGGTAAGCCCCGACAATTTGTCCGGCTTCCCGATCCCACACAAATAAGTGGCGATAATTTTGGTCAAAGTCATCTAAGTCAATGGACTTGCCGGTCCCTTCGCCAACCGCACGGAAATTGATTTCCCGGATACGCCCCAGCTCTCTGAGGATCGCAGGAATCTGCGCTGCCCGCGCGCAATACACATCGAACTCACCCTGACTGAGCATTTTGTCTGTCTCGTTCAGCCGGGCAATGTCGGCTTCCAGCAAATTGCGACTGACAGGGGCTTCAATTGTTTCTGCCGGCGAGAAAGTCTGGCTCTGTCGCGCGTGCGTTTGCGGTGTCAGTTTTGCCTGGCTCCCCAACAGATAGGTATTCAGTTTCAGGTAATTTGCCAGTTCCTGTCCATCCCCGATATTTTTGACCTCGCTGTAACGAATCGGCTCCCCAATCGCGATGGGAATCCGGACCTCACGCTTATTCAGCATTTCACGGCCCAGCATCAGTGTGCGCAGGATCGGATGAATCTTGCCCGCCATATAAAACTGACGGCTGTTCTGGCCGCCGATGAATACTGGCACGGTTGTCGCCTGATGCTTCTGAATGAATCGGCTGACTGACTTGCTCCAGCCCTTATCCCGCAGCTGCTTGGTTTTTTTATCGTAAACCGACACTTCTCCGGCCGGGAACATCAAAAGCAATCCACCCGCCGATAAATGACGATTCGCTTCCCGCATGGCACGGGCATTCGCCCGGACCGCATCCTGTCCTTCAAACACATCCACGCCAATAAACAGCGCATCCAGCTCAGGTACCGTTTTCAGGTAATGGTTGGCAAGAATTTTCACATCCGGGCGAATTCCCCGCAAAATGCTCGCCAGGATAATGCCCTCTGCGCAGCCCAACGGATGGTTTGCCACCACAACCACCGCACCCTGCTCAGGAATGTGATGACATCCGCCTTTCACAACCTGATAATCAATCCCGAGTACTTCCAGGGCATACCGCAAAAATGCCTCGGTATCCTGACCGACAGGCCGTTGTGCGTAAAAACGGCTCAATCTGTGCAAACCCGTTGCCCATTCTGTCAGTTTTTCACCAACCCCAAACGGGGTCTTCCGTGGTAAACGAAAAGGACTTGTGGTTTCCATAGTGTCTCCATCCTCAGTGGGTGTATACCCAAGCAACCTCAGCCTGCGTGCTCATCTGGCATGTCTGCAACAAAGCCGTCAGACCGGAGGTCACTTGGGTATACACGACAAGTATGAGAAAAATTTATGACTCGACCGTGTCATTTCGGCTTCAGAATGATGAGAGATATGCGTCGGTTTCATGAAACAGAATCGAGCTCACATTTTGTAACATACGGCCACAGAGGCGATTTCGGAGGGATTTTGCACGGACAAAGGTTCTTAACATTAAGCCAATACTTCAGTGCATCGCGCGCTATCTTCAAAACATCAGCTCCCAAACATAACCACTAAGGAAGGAGGTCACTGGAAAAAGAGGATGCGTTGTTGTGAATAAAGTTATCCTGATTCTGTTGCTGAACATCTTTCCGCTGCTGCTCTTTATGGCAGCTTTCATGCTGATACCCGAACAGTGTGAAAATGGCATGGCCGGATTGATCCACTGGCTGAACAATCAGCCGGAAACCAGCATCCATGCGATCTGTAGCACTTCTGCTACAGAACTGTTTGATTCCCTCCAACACCCCATCAAGTAACCTTTCCTGGGCTATTCTCTCAATAGAGATCACAAAAATGTCCTGTTCCGGTGATTTTCTGCCACAGAAAAGGACACCTTGATTCAACCAGCTGACTGATCCCAGCATTCACAAAGGACGTCACATTGGACACGCTGCTTGGCACCATTGGCTACCTGTCAGCCGCAGCAGGTTTTCTGTTTATTTTTCTGCTGTTATTAACCACAAAAGCGAAAAGCCTGCCAAAACGGTTGCTGCAATCGACCTGCCTGCTCGGCACGGGCTGGGCCATTGCTTCTTATTTTCAGGTCCGGTACCAGCTCTCGATCCTGCCGGTTCTCTTTACCGAGAGTCTTCTGACACTGGGCTGGTGTCTGCTGGTGACCAGCAGCCTGACCGACACACCGCGGTTCTCGCGCTTATTTTCAGAAAAAGTCCCGGCGTTCCTGTGTCTTGCCATTCTGGGAATCGCCGTTCTGGAAGGGCTGCGTTTTTTCTGGCCTCTACTCGATCAACGCAGTTTTCTGTTTCTGCATCTGTGCCAGACCATCGTGGGTCTGTGGTTTACGGAACTGCGTTACCGAAGAACCCTGAAAGAAGATCGCTGGGCAATTAAACCGCTTTGCCTCGGGCTTGGGATGTACTTTGCCTACCACTTTGCACTGTATGCCGATGCATTTCTGACCAATGTGCTCGCGCCCGGATTCTGGCTCAGTCGGGGGTGGATCATGCTGGTTTCTCTGCCCCTGATCTTACTGACGGCACGACGGGCCAAGCACTGGCAAAGCCGGGTTTATGTGTCGCGGGATATCATCTATCACAGCAGTCTGTTACTGGTTGCAGCCGGGTACTTACTGGTGATGTCGCTGGCAGGCTTTTATATCAAATCGATGGGCGGGCAATGGAGTGACACGATTCAGATCCTGTTTTTTGCGCTCAGCGGGCTGGTGCTGGCCAGCCTGTTTCTCTCCGAGACTTTTCGGAAAAACATCATGGTGTTCATCACCAAACATTTCTTTGCCAACAAATATGAATACCGTGAAGAATGGATGCGGTTTACCACCACATTGGAGCAGCCGGAAGGAACGGAGTATGACACCGCCCTGCGCGCGATGATGCATCCATTTGGTTGTGACAAAGGTGTACTGGCCACGCGGCAAGGCCCAAGACTGAAAGTTCAGGCCAGTATCGCCATTGACAGTCCGCATCCGGAAATTGATCTCTTGCTTACCAATGTCGCCTTCCCCGTTCTGGAACATCAGTGGATCCTGGACATTCAGCAAGCAAAACAGCATCGGGAGCCCGCCCCTTTTGAAATCGATCCGGACGCGCTGGCGGCAATCACAGAATTTGCTTACGTCGTCCCGTTAACCAGTAGCAGCGGCACCCAAGGCGTTTGTCTGCTCTCGAAACCAACATCAACAGAAAAAGTGAACTGGGAAGATCGGGATCTCATGCATGTGATCAGCCGCCAGTTGTCCGTGTTCCTCAATGTCTTTGAAACGAATCAGAAGCTTGCTGAGAGCCAGCAATTCGATACCTTCAATCGCATGTCTGCGTTTCTGGTTCATGATCTGAAAAATGTTTTAGCACAGCTTCAGTTGCTGAGTAAAAATGCTGCCAAACATAAAGACAACCCCGCGTTCATTGAGGACGCTTTTGAGACGGTGGATTCCGCAGCCAGCCGGTTAACCAAAGTCCTGACTCAACTCAACAACAAGCGGGTCGATCACCAGTCCATGGAAACGATCGACCTCGATCAGCTGATTCATCAGGTCTGCAAGCATCGCGCCGTCAAACTTCCCGCTCCCGCAATCATTGGTCAGTCCGTACTTCCCTTCTGTTTTCAGGCTGACCGCGAACGGTTCAGTAATGTGCTGTCACACCTGATTCAAAATGCTCAGGAAGCCACCGATGACTCGGGATATGTTCACATCTCGACAGCGGTCACAACCGATTTTTACCGCATCAGTATTTCGGATAACGGGCGTGGCATGAGCCGGGATTTCATCGAAAACCGGTTATTTAAACCTTTTGATACAACAAAAGGTAATGCAGGCATGGGCATTGGGGCATACGACGCCAAAATGATGGTGGAACAACTGGGTGGCTACATTGATGTGCTGTCTGAGCCAGCTCAAGGCACATCGATCCACCTTCATTTACCGCTGAGCATCGCCGCACAACCCACCCATGACAGTGAATCTTGCCAGTAAGGAAAGCAAATATGGACACATTATTAGTCATAGAAGATGATCCCGGCATTCAAAAACAGTTGAAATGGTGTTTTCCACAATATGAAGTCGTCATGGCTGGTGACCGAAAGTCGGCCATTAATGCGTTACGCCGTCACGATCCAAAAGTAGTGACTTTAGACCTGGGTTTGCCGCCAGATGAAGCCAATGCTTCAGAAGGACTGAATGTACTGCAAGAAATTCTGGCTTTGTCCCCGCATATCAAAATCATTGTCATCACCGGCAACGATGACAAAGCCAATGCGCTCAAAGCCATTGCGCTGGGCGCGCATGACTTCTACCAGAAACCGATTGACGACGATATTCTGGCCGTGATCATCGACCGTGCTTTTGTGGTCGCGAATCTTGAGGCCGAAAACAATACGTTGAAACAGTCCTCCCTGGAAGCCAATGGTTTTATTGGCAACAGTCCGCAAGTCCAGCAAGTGTGCCGAATGATCGATCGGATCGCCCCCACAGAAATTACAACGCTGATCCTGGGAGAAAGCGGGACAGGCAAAGAAGTCATCGCCCGTGCGATCCATACGAAAGGCCCGCGTTGCAATCAACCTTTTATTGCCATCAATTGTGCATCCATTCCGGAACATCTGCTGGAAAGCGAGCTCTTCGGCTTCGAAAAAGGTGCATTTACCGGCGCTCATAAAACAACCGCAGGCAAAATTGAGTGTGCGGATGGCGGAACGCTGTTTCTCGATGAGATTGGCGATATGCCCTATCCGCTTCAGGCCAAAATTTTAAGATTCCTGCAGGAAAAGGTGATTGAACGTGTAGGCGGGCGTCAGGAAATTCCTGTGGATGTGAAAATTATCTGCGCCACACACCAAAACCTGGAACAGATGATGGAAGAGAAAACGTTTCGGGAAGACTTATATTACCGCATCAGTGAAATCACGATTCAGAACCCGCCCTTGCGGGACAGAGATCAGGACATCCTGCTGCTGGCCCGCTATTTTCTGCAACAGGCCAGCCAGCAGAACGCTCACAAAATCACAGGTTTCTCTGACGACGCAATTCGCGCCATGCTTCAGCACAACTGGCCGGGTAATATTCGCGAACTGCAAAATAAGGTCAAATCAGCGGTCATTATGTCGGACAGCAAACTCATTACCGCATTGGATCTGGCCTTGCACACGACCGACGCTGAGTCTGAACCCTTAGCGCTCAACCTGCGTCAGGTCCGCGAAGATGCAGAAAAGCAAGCCATCACCAAAGCCCTGTCGCTGACGGATGGCAACATGTCCAATACCGCCAACATTCTGGGGATCACCCGCCCGACGCTCTATTCGCTGATGGATAAATATATGGTCAGGAATGAGTGACAGAACCAGTGCCAGTCCCGTCATTTCATATTGGGACAGGCACGTTTTCTGGGCAGCTTTGAACCGGGACAGACACGCTTTTACCGAAACCACTTAACGGGACAGGCGCCATTTCCTTATCAAAAATCAACCCCCGATGATGTGACTGTCCCAGTTGCCTCTTAGTACTGCCTCTTAGTACAGGCACTGTTTTTCTGAGCACTTTTAATTGGGACAGACACTATTTTCCTCATCGATAACTTACTCCGATGTCGTGACTGTCCCAGTTTATTCTGTGCCTGTCCTGACTCCCACAGTGCAGTGCCTGTCCCGCTTGAGCGATATCAACGCAACAAAAAAGCCGGTGGTTTCCCACCGGCTCTGGTCACATCATTTTTTCATTCAGACGATTTCATTAGCTGTCTCACCCAATACTTTTCTTTTAAGCCCGGGGGATAATCCTCATTCAGTATCAGCTCATCGTCGCTGCCTTCTTCGCCTTGCTGCAGCAACATTTTTCGTTTTTTAACCAGGAGCTGGTCCAGCTTACGGATGGTCGCAATTTTCCGCTCAATCACATTATCCAGCACTTTTTCAATTTCATTCAGGGCCTGGAACGCGTTACTGGATCCGGACGATTGCGGTTCGCGGTCCGATCCTGACTGTGCAGGGTAATTCTCATAGGTTTCGCGTGCAGAATATTCATAGCGAGAACTCGCCGGACTTTCCTCCGGGCAGGTCGCCTGGTTTCTCTGGACTGCTGGCCGGATAATTCCTCATTCATTTCGGCGATCACTTTTTCCACGTTCACCGTATTGATTGCATTCAACCCTTCCATACAAGCGAACAGGAAAAGACGATCGGTCAGAATATTGATTTTTCTGGGCACCCCTTGGGTATACCGGGTGATGGCTTCAAAAACACCATCGCTTAACGCGGGTGTCCCCTGCCAGCCCACACAATTCAGGCGATGTAAAATATAGTCTTTCACTTGATCGGCCGAGAAAGGCTGAAGATTGCAGGAGGCGATAATTCTTTGCCGCAACTGCTCCATTTCAGGCAATCGGATGATTCCTTTCAGCTCCTCTTGCCCCAGCAAAAAGCTCTGTAGTAACGGTTTATCATTGAACTGAAAGTTGGACAACATCCGCAATTCTTCAATGGTTTCTGCAGGCAGGTTTTGGGCTTCATCCACCAGCAAAACTGCCCGCCGCCCCTGTTGTCTCAGGCCAAGCAAAAACTGCTCAAACCGTTTCAGAATATCGGCTTTCGATAAGCCTTCGGTGGCAATACTGAATTTTGAAGCGACCAGTTTGACCAGTTCGTCAGGTGATAATCGGGTGGTTGAGATTTGAACCGCCATAATCAACTCATCCAGACTGGATAACAGGCGGTGGACCAGAATGGTTTTCCCTGTCCCAATCGGGCCGGAAACGACAATGAATCCTTCCCCTAAAGACAAACCATACTGCAGGTAAGATAGCGCTTTTTCATGATGTGGACTGGCAAAGAAAAAGCGTGAGTCGGGACTTAATTTAAACGGTTTATCCGTAAATCCAAAATGCGCTTCATACATAATTAAAACTCCACCCTTACATCCAGAAAAAGTCGGGTTTCATCGTAGTCATTGACAGAATTCGATGACGAACGGTCGTAATACTCGACACCAGCCTGAGTGATCAACTCCGGTCTGAAAGCGTAGGACATATCCAGACTGAAGGTATGGTAATCATCATTTTCTTTCCCTGAGCTGACATAAATGAACTCATATCGTTCAAATCCGTAACCAATATGCCCGGACAGAGCACGGGATAACCGATGATTCACATCCAGCTCAATCCCGTGTGAATTGTCTTCAACAACATCCGACAACGATTCCAGCGTTTCCCGGTCAATCTGAAACAGAGATAGCGTGTAACGTGTCCGCCGGAGCCCCAACTCTGAACGCCAGCGCGCTTCTTTTCTCAGATAGAGCTCGTCTATTCGCCCCCTTGCACAAAACGCTCCCGTTCATAACTGTCCGGCCGTTCCGTATAAGTCAGCGTGTTTGTCCAGCGTCGGGTGCGATGCCGTATTTCAGCTGCGTAAGCGTCTCCTCTTAATCGCTTGTCGTACTGAAAATAAAATCGCGTTCTGTCGCTGGGGCTCAGGTTGATTGCACCAGCCCAGAAATCTGAATTCACATCATCTTCCGAGAAGTTATAGCTGACATCCAGATACGAGTAGCGATCCCAGAAGTATCGCGTACCAATGCCCCAATTCAGAATTTCGTTTTCCGGCGAATCTGTCACACCGTTATAATTTTCGTAATTCAAGCGCACAAATGGTGCGAATCCGCCAATCGTCTGCAAGCCAAATACTTCATTGATCCGGGAAAATTCCGTAGACACCTCATCATCCCGTCCTTCCCGGTAATCGTAGCTAAGACTAAGCAGCCAAAAAGCATCTTTCACCGATCGGCCGTTGGCATAACTGACGTTGCCGCCCCAGCCCGTGTAATTTCCAATTTCATCTTCATTATCGATAACACGGGTATAAATTCTCGAACGCAGATCCATGGTGCTGAGCGGATTGGTCCGATAACTTAAACCAATCTGTGCCTGATTACTCTGAATGGTATCCCCGCTGATCTCATCTGCATTGGCGTCCGTCGCAATATCTTCCGCAATGTTTTCAATGGATGCACTGGCATCAACCTGAAACCCACTGCGACCGAGCCCTTTAAAGGTATAGAAATCAAGGTTCTGGTACAGTTTGTCATTCCGGTCGGTTTCCGTGTAATACAGGTACCTTAATTCATAATCCAGCCCAAGGTAGCCCCGGTTTCCCTCAACGGTCGCTTCAATGCCTGTTTCCAGTGCCGTGATAAAACTGCTCTGTTGATTCGTATTGGATCGGTTCACATTGTCGGTAAACGTCAGCTCTGTGCCAACATAAGGCGTTATTTCCACATCCGCCGCCTGCGTGGGAAGCCCAATCAGAGAAAGGCCCCAAGTAAATACACACTAGGATTGATCCTCTGTAGCGCCATAGTCATGTCCATGTCTATATTGACCCAACACATTGCGCACGGCTTTGTTCATCACAAACCCGATTGCCATATCCTTATTCAGCTGTGACACTGCAGCTTCGATATCATCCAGACGCGACTTATCCTGCTCTACAACAAACAGTGCCTGTCCCAGTAATTTGGAGAGCGTCATGGTTTCAACCACACCCAGCACCGGCGGACAATCAAAAATCACCATCCTGTCCGGGTAACGGTGCGCCAGTTCATTCATCAAACGTTCCATTTTGTTACTGGCTAGCAGCTCGTTACTCAGATGATGCGGCTGGCCCGCCGGGATAATCCGCAAATTCGGGATGGAAGTGGGATAAATAATCTCCGACAGAGTGCTCACTTGTCCCTGCAAAAAATCAATCAGTCCGGGGCGTGTCTCGATTCCAAGCAAATCGCTGACACCGGGTTTGAGTACATCGGCATCCACCAGTAGCACGGTTTTATCTTTTTCCGACGACATGCTGAGAGCCAAGTTCACTGCGGTAAATGTTTTCCCTTCCTGCGGTGAAGCACTGGTGACCATCACCAGATTTGCACGCTGATGAAACTGCGCACCGGCACTGAATGCGTTATGAAACAGTTTTTGTTTGATCGCACGATATTCATTGGTGATGGTGACATTCGCTTTCTCATTGGTATGAGACACCATCCCCATCTCCTGCAGGCGATGTATATCAATCTCAATCACCGCTGGGGGATGCCAGGCAGGCGGAAAACCATTCCCCAGACCCGTGTGGCCGGATGGCTGAGAGAGACCTTCAGCTCTGGTCTGGTTGTTCGATGACGCATCCCATCCCTGCTGCTTTTCAGAGGTCTTGGCTTTCGATTGCCCTTGATTCCCCTGCGTCGTTTTCTCCATTGCTTTTTGAATGATGCTCATAACCACCCCATCTCCTGCATGACACGCGCATGAATCGAGGTATCAAGATTCAGTGCCATGAAACCAAGAAAACAAACAACCAGTGCGGTGCTCATCCATAGAAATCGCCAGTTTTCTTTACGAACCGAGGCCGAGATGCCCGATTGCCGGGTTGAAGTCACTCCGCCAAGCACGGGTAGTCCGGTGATCTGGTACAGTTGTCTGGCTGACGTTGCAACCGGATAAAGCTGACTGACAAAGAACGCCAGACCCAGGCCAGTCCCGAGCCCGGCAACCAACACCATGCCGAGAAACAGCGGACGAATCGGGCCGGAAGGTTTGAGCGGCGTTCGCGGTGGATCGACAACCCGGAAGGTGATGTCATCTGAAGCAGCGCCAACCTTTTGCGAAATCAGCGCCGATTCCCGGCGTGACAGCAATTCTTCGTACTTGGCTTTGGTGATGTCGTAGCTCCGGGTCAAGCCCGTCAGTTGCGCTTCAACATCCGGCATTTGCACCAGTTTTTCCTGCAAATAGGCCGCTTTTTCCAACTGAGCTTTTTCCCGAACCTGCAATGATGCGACCTCATTCTCCAACTGGCTGATCAGTAATTTCAGATTCTGAAACAATTCAGAATTACGGAAATCACTGTTGTTACTGCCGGATGCCGAAATTGCATCCTGCTTTTGCTGTGTCAGTTCATCGATCTGGCGTCTGGTTTCCTTCACATCGGGGTGCTTGTCGGTAAAGCGAAACATCAGGTTATCCAGGCGGGTTTGCAGATATTCCAGCCGGTCATCAAACGCTGTTGGGACTGCCCCTGATTTCGGGCCGCAATTGCGGTTTCTTCATTCAGTTTGCGCTTCGCTGTCTCGAGCTGTGTCCGTCTTTCCTGAAGCTGTAACTGTGTGTCTTCAATTTCAGTCGTCAGCAAATCCAGCTGGCGACGGAATCCTTGCTCTGCACTGGGTAAGTAACCGGCATGCTCCCGCTTAAATTCGGCCAGACCGGTTTCTGCATCCGCCAGTCGTTTTTCATAATCCGACAGTTGGCGGGCGATAAACTCATTGGCTTTATCAGTATCCTGCTTATTTTTTCCCAGCGTGTTTTCAACAAACACATCCAGCGCGGATTGCACTACATTCTTCACAAAGATCGGATCTGAACCGCTGTAGCTGATCGTAAACAGGTTTTCCCGGCCAGCCGACGCAATCTCAATATTGTCTTTCAGCTCTGCCAGAATCTCCTCATATTCTTCGTTTGTCGTTGCTTTCAGATCGGCATCGGTATACCGGGCAATCGTCTCCAGGTTTTGGCGGCTGAGTAATGTCTTCACCATCAGGCTCAATTCCTGATTTGAATCATTCGGAATCGCCAGCCCTTTCAGCAAGGGTTGCAGAATAGACCGCGTATCCGCATAAACACGGGCCTCAACGGTATATTGATTCGGCCACAAGGTGACAATCGCCCAACCCAGCGGACAAACAATCCAACTGGCGACGATGATCCAACGCCGCCGTACCCACACCCCTTGTAGGTACTCAATCAGGTTCTGAAATTGCTCCTGCATGTGACCTCCAATTAGAACCAGGCTTCTGGAATAATAATGATGTCACCGGGAAGAATATCGACGTTCCGCCGAATGTCGCCGTCCCGCAGCAGATCGCCCAGCGACAGCGCAAATGCTTTCTGCTGACCGCCGATCACCCGGATCAGCCGGGCATCATTCCCATCCGCAAAATCTGTCAGTCCGCCCACAGCAACCATGACATCCAGTAACGTCATGTTTTCCCGGTAGTTAATCGCCATCGGTTGCTGAGCTTCACCAATCACGCGTACTTGCTCACTGTATGGCCCGACAAAGCCATTGACGATGACACTGACAATCGGATCGCGCACATACTCAGCCAACTGTGCTTCCAGACTGCGTGCAAGTTCCGTCGGCGTTCGGCCTGATGCCAGCACGTCATCCACTAAAGAGGTCGATAACATGCCATCCGGCCGGACAATATAGCCGCCCGAAATTTCCGGATTCCCCCACACAAAAATGGTTAAGGCATCACCGGGTCCAATCAGGTACTTGTATTGATTAATGTTTTTTGTCAAAGAAGGTTGTGGCGTTGCCGTCGGTAAAGACGACAGTGAATTTGACGAACAGCCGGCGAGAAAGGTCATCAG
Organism: Photobacterium sp. GJ3; assembly: GCF_018199995.1. NCBI lineage: Bacteria > Pseudomonadati > Pseudomonadota > Gammaproteobacteria > Vibrionales > Vibrionaceae > Photobacterium > Photobacterium sp. GJ3. Next base: position 950,178 of record NZ_CP073579.1, read on the forward strand.
CGCTGCTGCTGTCAAACTGGTTATCTTGTAGAGGTGACCGCGTCTTGTCATAACAGCATCCATCCTGCATTTAAGTCCATGTCTTACATCGCTTTATCAAGATTTGAGGTGTTCAACACACTTGTAATTACTGCAGGTCAAAGCATCATTGAACTAATTTAACTATATATGATTTTTTTATTTTGCAGATTTTTTATGCTTGCCGATACTCATTAGACGTAGTGGGAAATTAAATAATTCACACCTGGGACAAGGTGATTATGACGTACTCAAAATTTCATGATTTAAATATCAGCAATGCTGTGCTTATTTTTTCAGACATATTAATGCTTTCTGGCATATTCTGGGGCGTGCAACGATTTGGAACTATTCCGGAGGCGTCGGTCAATCTGTACATGGATGATGTATTAAATATAGCAAATCTCATTTTTTATACACTTCCTTTACAGTTAACTTTGCTATCCGTTGGCCTTTATAATGAAAAAATCCGGGAGTCATTTCGGGGGATTGCGGTCAGAATATTAGTCGCCATTAGTTTGGCGTACATGTTGTCAACCAGTCTTTATCTCATCACACCGCTGCCGTTTCCCCAAACATTCAGCAGAGAATGGATGTACAGCCTGGCATTTCTCGGACTCGTCATCACGCGCTACATTGCCATTCGCTCCCAATACCAGATGCTGGGACGGCTGAAAGTCTTAGTTTTAGGTGCAGGCGCACGAGCCGGTTTAATCAACCGTTGTATGCGCCGACAGTCTGACCGGGTACACGTCGATCTGGTGGGATATATTCCGATGCCAGGTGACCAGCTCGCCTCCTCAGCCGTTTCCCCGGTTCTGGATACAGACACGCCGCTGGATAGCTTTGTTCGCCAACACCACATCAAAGAAATCATCATCGCGGCAGATGAACGCCGTGGCAACCTGCCAAGCAGCAGTTTGTTCCAGTGCAAAATGAATGGCGTACAGATCATCGATATTATTGATTTCATTGAGCGGGAGACGGGCCAGGTTGCCGTCGATCATATTCATCCTTCCTGGGTCATTTTCAATTCTCAGACCACCCGGAACCGGATTGGGCAGTTTTTGTACTGGCTCTTTAACTGCGGCATTGCGCTGCTGATTTTGCTTGCAACCTGGCCTTTACTGATTGCTGTGGTTCTGATGATCAAACTCGAAGATGGATTTCGTGCCCCTGTTCTGTATTCACAGGAACGGACCGGGCTGAAAGGCAAATCATTTTCAATTTATAAGTTCAGAAGTATGCGGATAGATGCTGAAAAAATGGGAGCTCAAATGGCCAGCCGAGCCGATCCGCGCATCACCAGGGTCGGTCATTTCATCCGGAAATACCGACTGGATGAACTGCCTCAATTAATCAATGTGCTGAAGGGTGAAATGAACTTTGTTGGCCCCCGGCCTGAGCGTCCTTATTTTTCTGATCAATTTGAACAAACGATCCCATACTACAACCATCGTTTATATGTGAAACCCGGACTGACAGGTTGGGCACAATTAAAATATCCTTATGGTGAGAACCTAGACGATGCAATAGAAAAACTAAAATTCGACCTTTATTACATTAAACACAAAAGCTTTTTGTTTGATGTATTAATCCTGATAAAAACCTCTGAAATCGTTTTATTTGGCAAGGGGCGTTAAGATGAAAGCATTAGCCCCGACAAACTTTAGAACCAGATATAACGCGATGACAGTTGATGTCGAAGATTATTTCCACGTCTCTGCATTTTCTTCCATGATTCAAAAAAAGGACTGGGGGAAAAGATATCCGATCCGCGTCGATTACAGTACGAGAAAAGTACTGGATATTTTTGAGACGCATCAAATCAAGGCCACCTTCTTCATTCTTGGCTGGGTGGCCGATGCCTGTCCTGCACTCATCCGGGACATCGCATCGCGCGGCCATGAATTAGCTTGCCATGGCTATGCACACGACAAAGCCAATCAGTTGTCACGCCATGCTTTTTTTCAGGATGTCAGCAGAAGTAAATTTCTGATCGAAGATATCGCCGGAAAATATGTTCAGGGTTATCGTGCCCCCAGTTTTTCTATTGACCCGTCGAATCTGTGGGCATTTGATATTCTCAAACAACTGGGATTCACGTTCAGCAGCAGCACTTACCCGGTCAGACATGATCATTACGGCTGTCCGGACTGGCCGCGATTTCTTCATACACGTCAGGAAGGCATCATTGAGATCCCTATCCCGACACGCCAGATCTTTGGCACGAATATTCCAATCGGCGGCGGAGGTTATTTCCGTTTATATCCTTACGCACTGAGTAAACAACTGATTCGCGGATTCACTGAACAGTATCAGCAGCCCTTCTGCTTTTATTTTCATCCCTGGGAAATCGATGCTAATCAACCGAGGATTCATCAGGCGTCCTTCAAAGCCCGCTTTCGTCACTATCTCAACCTTGCGCAAATGGTTCCCCGATTACACCGATTACTGAACGATTTCCATTGGACCACCATCAGTGAAGCCTATCAATTGGATGGATATGATTATGAAACAGGATCTGACAATTCGAGCACTGACCCGGAAAGCGCACAACCTCTGGGATCACTACGTTGATTCACACCAGCACGGCAGCTTCTTTCACCTGACGGGATGGATTCATGTGATTCAGGACGTTTTTGGTCATCAGCCACACTACCTGTTTGCACAACAGGGGGACCAAATTGTCGGCGTGCTGCCTCTGTTTGAACAAAAAAGCCTGCTGTTCGGCCATGCGCTGATTTCAACACCTTTTTGTGTCTATGGCGGCGCGCTTGCCGATCAGGATGATATCCGCCGTGAACTGGAAAACGCAGCCTACGATCTTGCCTGCGAGCTCAATGTCGATTACATCGAATTACGGGACAGTCACGAACATCCCTGTGAATCCCCCTGGTTCCGGCACTGTCATCATGCCACTTTCAAAAACACACTGGCGTTGCCGGCAGAAGACCTTCTCTCAGGTATCAAACGCAAACAGCGTGCCGTCATCCGGCATGCCCAAAAGAATAACCTGAGCTGGGAAGCGAAAGATAACCCGGCGCTCTGTTTTGAACTCTATGCGGAAAGTGTCCGGAATCTGGGAACACCGGTGTTTCCGCCGGCATTGTTTCAGACCCTGAAAGACACTTTTGGCAGCAGCTGCGAAACACTGGTCGTCCGCGATGTTCATGGTCAGCCCGTCTCCGGTGTCCTCAGTTTCTACTATAAAAATCAGGTTTTGCCTTACTACGGCGGCGGGACTCAGGCCGCCCGGGATCTGAAAAGTAATGATTTCATGTACTACCAACTCATGCTGCTCGCAAAAGAAAGAGGGGCCGAATTGTTTGACTTCGGGCGCAGCAAGATCAATTCAGGCGCATATCACTACAAAAAACACTGGGGGATGGAAGAGCAGCCCTTGCACTACCGCATGGCGCTGGTCAGGGCAAAACGGCCTCCCAATCTGTCGCCAAACAACCCCAAATATCGCTATTTCATCCGAGCCTGGCAAAACCTGCCGATGGGACTGAGCAAACAAATCGGCCCCATGCTTTCAAAATATCTGGGTTAAGGGGAACGTGAAGATGAAACCAGCCATTCTGTATCTGTGCCACCGTATCCCTTATCCGCCCAATAAAGGCGATAAGATTGCCAGCTATCATCTGCTGAAATATCTCAGCCAGCATTACGATGTCTATCTGGGCTGTTTTATTGATGATCCCACGGACTGGCAATACTGCCCGACAGTCGATTTATTGTGTCGGGAAACCTGCTTTGTCGCACTTCACCCAACTCAGGCAAAGTTCAAATCCCTTCGCGCACTGCTGAGCGGACAACCGATGACTCTACCCTATTATGCGTCGTCAGACATGAGGAAGTGGATTGATCGTTGTCTGGACCGTTGCCGGGACAGTCACCCAATTCGAAAAGCCCTGGTTTTCTCGAGCAGCATGGCCCAATACCTGATGACAGCTTCCCCGGACCTTCACAAAGTCATGCACTTTGTTGATCTCGATTCTGAAAAATGGCGGCAATATGCGGAGAAAAAATCCGGCCTGATGCATCTGATTTATCAGCGCGAATACCACACGCTGGCACGTTACGAAAAACAGGTCTGCGCTGCATTTGACGTCAGCTGCTTTGTCACAGACACGGAAAAAAATGCCTTCACTGCGCAACTGCCCGATTCGCTCCACCATAAAGTCCGGACACTGGAAAACGGTATCGACAGCCAGTATTTTTCACCCGATGCTTCCTTTTCTCGCGAGACGGATTATCCGCTTGCACAAGAAAATTATGTCGTGTTCACTGGTGCGATGGATTACTGGGCCAATGTTGATGCGGTCTGCTGGTTTGTTCAGACGGTCTGGCCCATCGTCCTGCAACATCACCCGGACTGTCGCTTCTATATCGTAGGTTCATCCCCACATCCAAAGTGAAATCGCTGACGAAAGTTCCCGGTGTTATCGTCACCGGCCGTGTCGCCGATGTCCGACCGTTCCTGTTTTATGCCAAAGCCGCCGTCGCCCCATGCAAATTGCCCGCGGCATTCAGAATAAAATTCTGGAAGCCATGGCAATGGAAAAGCCCGTCCTCACCAGCTCTCTGGGCATCGAAGGTCTGGAGGACTATCCGTGCAGTCAGGCGCCGCGCCATCAACGGGGACAGGCACCTTTCGCCGGGGCAAGATCAAACGGGGACAGACACCTTTCGCCGCCGGGACAAAGATCAAACGGGGACAGACACCTTTCGCCGCCGGGACAAGATCAAATGGGGACAGACACAGTTGCCGAAGCCAAAGCAACGGGGACAGGCACAATCACAGAATCGGCCGGATCCATACCGGGACAGGCACTCTTTGTTTCCGATGAATCGCGGGAGAATGCTCAGTGGGTGTGTGATCAATTGAGTGCTCCCCGGCAACCCGCGACAGTTTCCCGGTATTGGATAAAAACACATTTCAGCTGGGAGGCACGACTGTCCCCGGTGTTGAGTTATCTGGAGGCACACCATGGCTAAGTCTCTCTGGCTGCGGCTTGGGTTCCCATTGGCTACCTGGTTGTGGCTTTTCTGGCCTTCCCTCGATCACATGGTCACCGTTTGGCTAAATTCTAAAACTTACGAGCATTGTTTTCTGATTCTGCCGATCTGCCTGTGGCTGGTCTGGCGTCAGCGGGATGAAATCCGAAACATTCCACTTTCTGTGAGTGGCTTGGCAGCCTGCTTACTCGGGATTCCCTGCCTGTTATGGCTGATGGGCCGCGCTGCGGACATTGGCTTATTTGAGCACCTCGCTGCCGTGATGAGCCTGCAGTTATTGCTGTGGGCCATCCTTGGAACCGCAATTGCACGCGCTCTTTGGTTTCCTTTACTTTACCTTTTCTTTGCCGTGCCTTTTGGTGAAAGCCTGGTGCCGCAACTTCAGATCATTACGGCAGATCTGTCGGTGTGGCTGCTCAATCTGAGCAATATTCCGGTCTACCGGGAAGGGTTGTATTTAACGATCCCCAATGGCCGTTTCTACGTCGCTGAAGCCTGTTCCGGCATCCGTTTTCTGATGTCGAGTGTTGCACTGGGGACGTTATTTGCCTATCTGCAGTTCACAAAAACATACAAACGTCTCTGCTTTGTGGCTTTTTCGTTCGTCTTTCCCATTATTGCCAATGGTATCCGCGCTTTTGGCATCGTCATCATTGGGTATTGGAGTGACATGAAATACGCCGCAGGCGCGGATCATCTGATCTATGGCTGGGTCTTTTTCAGTCTGATTATTCTGGTGATTTTCTTCACGGCCAGCCGATTCTCTGATGCTGAGTTACCTCCTACCGATCACAATCAAACAAAAACACCGACTTCGCCTCGTGCGCAAAAGCGCGTGTTCGTCTCAGTTTTTTGCCTGTTTGGACTCACTGCGCTCTGGCATTTGCATTTAACACATCACGCTGAAAGCACGAATGCTTTGCCCAATTCAGCCACGAACAGAACGGGGACAGACACGACTAGCGCCGAGGCCGGCATCACCACCGTAAATGAAACGAGGACAGGCGCATCAAACACACCGCTGACAACATGGGGAATCACCTTCCCGAAAGCCATTAACAGCCAGCGACACTCTGCCGCCGAAGGCAAGGCAGAAATCTATACCGCCAGTTACAACCTCTGGCAGCGGGATGGGGAATTAATCAGCAGCACCAATCAGCTTTTTAATCAAGACACCTGGTCCCTTCAGCGCAGCCGGGGCGTACAGCTTCAATCAGGTGTCCATGCGAAAACCATGACAATCGCCAATGCCAGAGGCGACACCATGCATCTGGTGTACTGGTATTGCATCAACGAATTTTGTAGCAGTAATCCGCTGGCGATCAAGTTGGTCAGAGCGTCTTACCGGCTGGCTGGGCTGAAAGGTGTCTCTAACGTCACTGCGGTAGCCAGTTCGGAGCTTGGCGAAACCGAGATCACGCAATTTGCGGGACAAAACGAAGCCGTTCTTGTCCCGAGCATGTGAACACCGTCAGATTCAGTCAACATTGCTATTCAGGATGAAGGGGAAAAGCTATGTGTGGTATCGCAGGAATGATGAATATGCAGCGGCCTGCCGGGATTGATACTCGGCTGCTTCAGCATATCAACCGGATCCAACATCATCGTGGTCCGGATGATGAAGGATATTACTGCGACCAATGGGTCGGATTGGCACATCGGCGCCTCTCCATCATCGATTTGTCCGGCGGCCACCAGCCCCTGTTTAATGAAGATCAAACCATTGCCATCGTTTTCAACGGGGAAATTTATAATTTCAAAACTTTAGCGCATGAGCTGAAGTCGCTGGGCCATGAGTTTCGCACCTTGAGTGATACCGAAGTGATTGTCCATGCCTGGGAGGAATGGGGCGAAGCGTGTCTGTCCCGGTTTCGTGGCATGTTCGCGTTCGCACTCTGGGACAGTCGCAAACGAGCCCTGTTTCTGGCGCGGGATCGGCTCGGGAAGAAGCCGTTGTTTTACACCATGACGCAAAAAGGACAGTTCATTTTTGCTTCTGAACTCAAAGTGCTGACAGTGCATCCGGATGTGGATCTCGCGCTGAGGCATGAACTTGCAGAAGATTACCTGATGTATGGCTATATCCCCGATCCGCATACGGCGTATCGCAACATCTTCAAACTTCCTGCCGGACATGCGCTCACACTTCATCCGGGACAAGTGCCTGTCCCTGTCCAGTACTGGGATCTGCCAGAGACGACCACAACCCTGACCTGGCCTCAAATTCAGGAATCCTTACTCGAAAAAATCAAGGAAGCCGTCAGCATCCGCATGGTCGCAGATGTACCGCTGGGGGCATTTTTATCCGGTGGCGTCGATTCCAGTGCGATTGTCGCTCTTATGTCGCAACTAAACACTGACCCGGTCAATACCTGCGCCATCGGATTCGATCAAGCCAAATTTGATGAAACCCAGTACGCCCGCCTGATTGCTCAGCAATATCAGACACAACACGAGGAGCAGCAGGTTAGTGCGGATGATGTCAGTCTGGTGGAAATTCTGGCGCAGTTGTATGACGAACCATTTGCCGATGACTCAGCGTTACCGACTTATCTTGTCTGCAAACTTGCGCGGCAGAATGTCACGGTCGCGTTGTCTGGTGATGGGGGAGATGAAATTTTTGCCGGATACCGCCGTTACCGTTTCCATCTGGCCGAGCAAAAAGTCAGGGGCTTACTGCCCTCCCCGATCCGGCAGCCTGTATTCGGACTTCTCGGCCAGATCTATCCCAAAGCAGACTGGGCGCCACGCGCCTTTCGGGCAAAAACCACCCTGCAGTCTCTGGCACTCGACAGTGTCGATGCCTATGCCAATACCATCTCCAAAATTCGGTATCAGGACAGACAGTCTTTGTTCAGTGCGGCCTACCGACACAGTCTGAGTGGTTACACAGGCGCAGAAATCTTAAGACAACATGCATTGAATACGCCCACGGACGATCCATTGAAATTCATTCAGTATCTGGATTTCAAAACCTGGTTGCCGGGAGACATCCTGACCAAAGTAGACCGAGCCAGCATGGCGAATTCTCTGGAAGTGCGCGCACCTTTACTGGATCACGCGCTCATCGAATGGGCTTTCCAAATTGAGAGTCAGGACAACATCCGACGCCAGACCGGTAAATACTGTTTCAAGAAAGTATTGGAGCCGTTGTTGCCTCAAGCCATTCTTTATCGTCCTAAAATGGGATTCAGCCTGCCTTTGTCTCACTGGTTCCGGCACCAGCTTCAGCCACTGTTACATGAACAGGTCTTATCTCCGGTGATGATGGACAGCGGCTATTTTGAACCCAGGCAATTACAAAAGCTGGTGACTGAGCATGCCAGTGGCCGGGGCGATCATGGTGCTGCGCTGTGGAGTTTGCTGATGTTCGCCCAATTTCTATCGAGGCAAGCCTGATGAGAATCCTGACGATTTCAACCCTGTATCCCAACGCCGCCAATCCAAGACATGGCATTTTTGTTGAGACCCGGCTGCGTCAACTGAAAAAACATTATCCGGAAACTGAAATCACTGTCATCGCGCCCGTGCCCTGGTTTCCCAGCAGCCATCCAATCTTTGGCCGATACGGTGAACATGCGTCTGTCCCCGTAAAAGAAACACGGTATGGGATCCCTGTCTATCACCCAAGATATCTCGTGATCCCCAAAATTGGCATGTTCTGGACGCCCACCACCCTGGCCCGGTGCCTCCAAAAACAAATTCACGCCCTTATCAACGCTGGTCTGGAATTTGATCTGATTGATGGTCATTACTTCTACCCGGACGGCGTGGCGATTGCAGCCGTAGCCAAAGCTTTGCGCAAACCATTTACCGTGACCGCAAGGGGGACAGACATCAATTTGATCCCGGATTATCCATCGGCGCGCAGGCAGATCCAGCAAGTCCTGTCTGCGAGCAACCATAATGTAGCCGTCTGTGAAGCCCTGAGAACAGCCATGATTGGTCTTGGCGCGACACCCGACCGGGTCAGCACCCTGCGCAATGGCGTTGATCTTGAGTTGTTTTCCTTCTGCGATGAATCTCAGCAGGCAGGCTTGCGACGAGCGCTCGGCCTGCCGTTGAACACGCCAATCATCCTGTCGGTTGGCTTATTGATTGAACGCAAAGGGCACCATCTGGTGATCGACGCGCTGCGTCAGATTCCGGGCGCCGTCCTGTTGATTGCCGGTTGCGGACCGCTACGCAAAACCTTGTCTGTCCTCGCTGCGAAATACGGCGTTGCAGACAGAGTCCGCTTTCTTGGTCGTCTGAGTCAGGAAGAGCTCTCGGCTTATTATGGTGCTGCCAATGTTCTCACTCTGGCTTCTGATCGCGAAGGCTGGGCAAATGTCCTGCTTGAGTCGATGGCCTGTGGCACGCCTGTCGTTGCCACCAACATCTGGGGCACCCCCGAAGTGGTGCAACAGCCCCGAGCAGGCCTTCTGGTGGAACGTAATGTAAATGCAATTGCTGCAGGACTGCTGCAGATTCTTTCAAACCCCTTGCCCCGTGCCGCAACCCGGCGATACGCAGAGCAGTTTGACTGGTTCGCAACGTCCGAAGGACAGTACCATCTGTTTCGTCGTTTGATCAGGAGTGCGACATGAAAATCCTCTATCACCATCGTGTGGCTTCGAAAGACGGACAATTCGTCCACATTGACGCGATCATCCATGAACTGAAACAACTGGGGCACGAAGTGATCCTGGTTGCACCCAAGGTTTCTGAAAAATCTGATTTTGGTTCAGATGGTGGCTGGGTCAGTAAAATTCGGCGCCTTTTACCCGGATTTCTATGTGAGTTACTTGAGTTTGGCTACAGTGCTTATGATTTCATCCGGCTTTGTCATGCCATCATACGTCACCGGCCGGATGTGATTTACGAACGCTATAATCTGCTGTTCATCTCAGGAATTCTCGCTAAATACATGTTTCGTTTACCTTTATTGCTGGAAGTGAATGCCCCGTTGTATCACGAACGCCAAAGCTACGGCGGTATTCATCTCGACTGGCTGGCAAGGTGGTCTGAACTTTTCGTCTGGCGCAACGCCGATCACGTCCTGCCAGTCAGCCATGTCCTTGCAACAGACTTGCACGATGCCGGTGTCCCAGACACGCGAATCAGCGTAATTCCTAACGGCGTTGACACAACCCAGTTCTATCCTGATACAGCCACCAAGCGCCCAGAATTCGCCAACCACCTGATTGTCGGGTTTGTTGGTTTTTGCCGGGAATGGCATCAGTTGGATCAGGTGCTGTCCTTAATTGTGAATGCCAATCAGCAAAGGCCACCGGAGCAACCTCAGGTTCTGTTCCTGATCATCGGAGACGGCCCCGTGCTGGAAGATCTCCAACAGCAGGCACAGTCTCTCCATGCAACCGATCAAATCATTCTCACCGGACTGGCACCACGGGAAAACATGGCCGAGTGGCTGTCCCAGATTGATATCGCCCTCCAGCCTGCTGTGACTCCCTGGTGCTCCCCGCTCAAACTTATTGAATATCTCGCAACTGGCAAAGCAATCGTGGCACCAGATAGTGAAAACATCCGAGAACTGTTAACGAATAACGAGAATGCCCTGCTTTTTCAGGAAGGCAATCTCAACGAGATGCTCGCCAAAATTGAACAACTGATCACAGACACATCGCTACGCCAGCGCCTGAGCCAAAACGCGGCCGCAACCATCAAGGACAGGCACCTGACCTGGCAGGCGAATGCTGAGGAAATTACAACGATCTTCAAGCGACTAACCAAGAAACGCTGAGCGGGAAGAGGCGGAAAAAAGTGGGACAGTCGCACTTTAGATCAGCAGGACCAGATAAACAGGACAGGCACTGTTTAAGCTGAGCGCCTCCCAAATTGAGGACAGACACCTCAAAGTTTAGTGAGCATTTCCAAAGAAAAACCAGACACTCAATTACAAATTGTTTATGAAGTCGTCGCAATTTCACCATCATCGCCTTTATTTCATCTCACCCTCCAAATACTGTTCATTTATCCAGTACCGGAGGTATCATTGTGACAATTGCCAGACACAGACAAATCCAGTTAGACGCAACAGCATATTATCATTGCATGTCCAGATGTGTCCGCAGAGCTTTTCTATGCGGCGTCGACGAGACATCCGGGACCAGTTATGAACACCGTCGACATCAAGTCGAAGCGCGGTTATTCGACCTGGTCAAAGTCTTCTGCATTGATATTTGTGCCTATGCAATCATGAGTAATCATTATCATCTGGTGCTCCACATCAACCGCGATCAAGCTGAATCTTTAACAGACATTGAAGTGATTCACCGATGGCTAAAATTTCATCAACCACCTGTTTTAATTCAACGATTCCTCAAAAACGAGCCATTAAGCCCAAGCGAAAAGCAGTCTGTTCAAACGATCATTCGTACCTGGCGGCAGCGCATCTACAGCATCAGTTGGTTTATGCGCCTAGAAGATGGTTGTACGGGGCATTTCTGGGAGGGCAGATTCAAAAGTCAGGCATTGCTGGATGACAAAGCGCTGGCTGCGGCAATGTCTTATGTCGATCTGAATCCGGTTCGGGCCGGAATTGCGGCCACACCGGAATCATCTGAATATACCTCAATCAAACACCGTGTTGATTCACTCAGGAAGCACAATCGTTTTGCTCGTAATCTCCACCCATTCTCAGACAGTCCAAACCCGCATCGCAAAGTATGTCTGCCCTTTGAATTTAAGGATTATTTAGCATTATTAGATTTCACGGGAAAGCAGTTCAGGGAAGGCAGCTCAGGACATGTGTCGAACAATTTACCGCCAATGATGCAAAGACTTGGCTTTGAAACCACGCTCTGGCTCAAATGTTATGAACAGATGGAAAGTGGCTGCCTGATTGGTACGAAATCCGCGATCCAGTCAAAACTGGCGATCTTTGGTCGCAAAAAAATAGCTGGCGTCTGCCTTTCCCCTGCTTAATGTTGACTGAAACAACAGGAAACAACAGATTTGATATTCATACAGCTCAACTCCCCCCAATAACTCCTTTTAGGAATAGATCTGCAATTTTGATCTGGTCTTGCCCAATACCCCTCTTCCGACGCTGACTAATGCTGTTCGGATATAGCCAAACTGGAACCAATTAAATAATGTGTCTGTCCCATGAGCCCGGTCCCATGGGCCACGATGCCAGCCTACTGTGCCTGTCCCAATCCTATAATTCTATGCCTGTCCTCCAAAACCTAACTGTGCCTGTCCTCTAAAACCTGCCTGTCCTCTAAAACCTGCCCCGCATTTGCATGCTGTCGACGCTGCGGAGACACCATCACTTTCACCTGAATCGTTAAACCCACCATAGCCGCGACTAAGCACCAGAATAATTCCAGATATGCCAATGACAGCGCTGCGCCAGCGGTACAATATGCCAGAAGCGAGACTTGCATCATTCTGGCCAAATCAACCTGCCAATGGTGTTCAGCCTTCCACGGGGCACGGTTGAGGGTCGCAATCACCCAATGCATTTTCAGGAAAGAAAGCGCGATGATCAGTAAGAACAGCACCAACCCAACAAAGCCGTGATCCCCCAGAACCTGAAAGTAAATACTATGGGCAGCCCGCGGTTTTTCACCCGGTGGTGGTGTTTCGATCACATCAATCTGATCAATTTTGGTACTGAGCCTGTCCCAGTGGGTCTGATAGTACGCCGTTTTATAGCCGCCACCGGTTGCAGGTCTTTCCAATGCCAGCAACGTATGGATTTTCCAGGAGTTCACACGATTGGTGAAGGATGAATCTTCATCAGCGGCTTCAATAGTTTCCATCCTGTCGTACCATTTCTGCGGTAATAAAAGGACAGACACCGAAGCGATGATGCCAACTGCAATCAGCGTCAACAGCTTCCTTTTACTTTTCAGCCAGAAATAGCAGCCGATGATCGCCAGCGCAAGAAAGCCTCCCCGAGAATAGGTGCCAAGGACAGACAAAGTACACAGCACCAACATGCTGAACAGACCAAATCGGATCCATTTCTCCTCCACTGATTTGAGTTGATAAATAATCAAAGGAATGATCATGCACAAAGCGGTCGCAAAGTGGTTATTGTCTGCCAGTAAATGTCCGTAAGGCCCCTGAATTTTATGCCCGCCGAGGCTGGCAACAAATTTGAGCCCTTCGATTGCGCCCATAAAGCCTACCGACATGAGTATGCCCCAAATCAGCATTTCAAACTCATGCCGTTGCCGGATAATCAGAGTGACCATGATGAAAGAGAGAAACACCTTGGAGAACTTCTCCCATTCTGGCCAGACCAACTCAGGCATGCCGATCGAGCTGTAACTTGTGATGCCGGTATGAATCCAGAATAAACACACCAGCAATGCAACAACATCAACAGGCATCCGGGGTTTATGACGGGTAAATAAATAAGTCAGAAAGGTGATCAATGCAAAAACCGTATTGTAACTGATGGGTTTTGCAAAACTGTACACCCAATACGTGGGTACAAATAAACCCGACCAGATCCACAGTGAAGCAGCCATATAAGGTCGCCGGAAAGCAAAGCAAACCAGAATCAGGAATACACCTAAAAAGATGAGATCTCTCATGGCTCTGCCTCCTGTCGACTTTGCTACCTGTCAGCGTGTTTCGATGTATGCTGCGGACGGCTTGTGCGCTTGTGCTTTGGTGGTGTCACTTCTTTGTCTTGCTTCAGAGACCGGTGACAAAGAAAAACCAGCAAAAAAAGCCCGAATACAAAAAGAATCGACTCCATTCCTCACTCCTTACCACTGGAAAATCCGTCAATTTTTTGTCGAAAATACAGCAGAGTAGCGCTAAACTGGAGCAATCACGCCCCGGTAAAACGGCCTTTCTTTACTATAGAACCGGTTTCGCCGGGCAACAAAATTTTGACTATGATTCATTTATCAATGTCAGTGCAATTTCAAACGCTGAACTTGGTATTGGCAGCCATGAAAAAGCCATATCCATAAAAACAATCGTTGGATTCAATCCGTTCAAATCAAGCGGGGTGTGAGGATGTATCAAAGTTACCTATGGTTAAAAGAACGTTTAGAGCGGTATCGATTTCAACTGACTGCACAACAGATTCAACACATGCCACCGCTTGAATACGAACCGGATGCCAGTGTCACCATTGTGTCGATGGTCAGCCACAATGCACTGAACATGTACCTGATTTCAATCACAACCTTCATGAACAATTTCGGTTACGGCACCATTGAAGTGATTGACGACGGGACACTCACCACATCTGATCATGCCACACTGACACAACTGATTCCCGGGGTCAGAATCACTCAGGCCAAAGATGTCGACACTCAGGGATGCCCGACATATATCTCCTGGAAGCGTTTGTTCCGTATTATCGAACTGATGAAAACATCATATGTGATTCAGTTAGACAGCGACATCATCTCACTCGCTCCCCTCTATGAAATTCACGACAAAGTCACCCAAAATCATGGCTTTGTTGCCGGCAGTCAGGAATGGGGAGAAGCCGTCGATGTGCATTTCCTGCACGCGATTATCAAGCATTGGCGCAGCGAACATGTGCAGGTTTGTGCTGAACGCGCCTTTATTCATCTCGATTTCTTCCGAAAAGGCACGCGGTATCTGAGAGGCTGCGCAGGATTCTGCGGCTATCCGAAGCAATCAGCCAGTGCCGAGATGCTGATTCAGTTATCGCAGGACATCGCACACCATATCGGTGCAGAAAAATGGGCTTCCTGGGGCAGTGAACAAACCGCTTCTCTGTGCCTGATCTCACAAAGTGACTGTCCCACTGTGTTGCCGTGGCCGAAATATCAGAACTATCGTTTTCCGCCGACCGGAGAACCCGTGCGCTCCATGACGCTGGTCCACTTCATTGGCAGCAACCGTTTTAAAACCAGTGATTACCGCAAGCTTGCCCGCCAAGCTATCCGTCAGATTACGCAACAGCAACCGGAACAAGCGCCCCAGCCATTGATTCAGCAAATTGGCAGTGTCTTTAAGTAATCTGCGAAAATTATTCGTAAGAAGGTAATCTGAACAAGCGCCCCAGCCTCACCTGAATACTTCGGTATTCAGGTATCATTTTTATGCTCAATGGCAACAGCAGTACCATCAGCAAACTATAAGTCATGCCACCTGCAATCACGGAAGCCAGCAAGCTCAGTAAATGATTGTCTATCTGATCAGAAACGGTTTGAACACAGACAAACATCAGCGCAGAAGCCAGGCAGGGAACCAGTAAAGCACTCAGAAAACGGCTGGCCTGCAAACGAATCACAAACAAGAATATCGAGGACAGACACACCAGAAAAACGCCGCCAACCATCAAACGGGCCATCGACAAATCGCCGGGCGTGTTGTAACCCAGGCCATAAAAACTGCCGATGACCATCGCGACCGTCAAACAATCACACAGAAACAGCATCGGCATTTTTGACCGAAGGATCAGAACTGAATGCACCAGCATATACAACGTCATCACAATCATCAGAAACGACAAATGCTGCATCACAGGAATTGCACCGAGCCATTTTTGCCCCAGAATCACGTAAACAAAATCTTCACTGATCGCGCACATCCCAAATGCCATCGGCATCGCAAACAGCATCAGCATGGCTAACTGAGAATGCAACCGTTCCCGGAATCCGGTTTCATCATGCTTGAATTTTGCCAGTACGCTAAATGACCCCTTGTTCATCGGTGTTAAAAAATCAGTCAGCGGCAGCCAGGCAAATTCCTGCGCCATATTGTAAAAACCCACATCACGGCTGCTCAGGATATTCCCGAGCAGCAGCATATCCACGCGTGAACGCAAATAGCCGGACACCGAAACCAGATAAAGCCATTTTGAGATCGACCACTGCTCTTTCCAGTAACGCGTACTCCATTTTGGCCGGAACGGGCTGAGCCGATAGCTGAAGAAAACTTCAATCAACGCCATCAGAATAACGCCTGTAATCAGCGCCCAATAATTCTGGATCACCAGAGCAATGGCAATGGTACTCAGCGTGCTGATCGTTTTAGCCACGGTCAGCAGCACAGCTTCCATCTTAAAATTGAAATTTTTTTCAAAAACATCCATGCCAACATTGTGAAAAGCACGAATCAGCGGGATCACGCTGACCACCTGTACGACCAGCGCAACTTTAGGTTCATTGGCGTACGAAGCGACAGAATCAGCAGACAGCCACAGAATCGCGGCACTGGCCAGACGAAACACCAGATTGAGCGACCAGATACTGTTCAGCTTTTCAGCATCTTCCGTGTTTTCCATCATGACATAACGCTTCGTCCCAACCGTCGACAATGCAATGAAGAAGAACACAAAAAACATCGCAAAACTGGCAATCCCGTAATCTTCAGGAGAGAGCAAACGCACCAGTACCAGAGTGCTGATCAACCCAAGACAACGGTTATACCAGATTCTGAGCATGGACCATTTGGCACCGGCATAAATTGCTTTTGTGTATTGATCCGCCATAGGTTCTGCCTTTACCCCTGAGCAACCGCCATCTCTTTCGCCAGAACGATTTCACCGCCCAGTTCCTGCTGAAACCACTCAATGTACTGCCGGGTGGTTGATTTCAGTAACTGACTGTCCTCTGCGGTCTGCACGTAGGGGGTCATGCCTGCCACCAGACTGGGCGAATGAAAAGACAACACAAACACCGTCTGCCCGATATTTAACTGTGCCTGAGTAATGGCCCGCAGCTGAGAAAAATCATTGCCTTCCGGGGAGAGCCGGAATTTTCTCAGACGAAATGCTTTCCCCAGCAGTCGTGTAATATGCCAGCGATTCAGAGATTTACACCAGGAAGGGCTGCGATTGGCTTTCCGTTCGATCTGCCGGGACAGGGACAACCAGGAACTGGTATGCGGGACATGGCAGATTTTATTGTCAATGAAAGGGGCATTGGTTCGATCGCTAAAATCCGGACCATGCTGATGACTGAAATCGCAATAAGCGCTGATACTCAAGTCCACCTGATAACCCAGCGCGCGCAAATGCTGATTGGTGTGATGGCCAATACCAAATCGTCCGGCAAGATAGGTCACCGGGGGAAGTCCGGAAACGGTCTGGATCTTTTCGGTCAGAACTCGAATTTTTTCGTACTCGACTTCGGGTGACAAATTACAGGGGTAAGACTCAAACTCTGATTCAGCGCTGGAGCTGGCATGATATGGCGGATTCACCCAAGGATGAAGGTGTGCAGCAAATTCAACGTGCTGGCCAGCACTGTGCTGGTAATGCGAGATGACTTCTCTGCCACCGGGGCTGTCGACAAACGGATAATCCATCGCCAGTGTAATTTTTGCGCCTAACCCAATCAGCTCACCCATAAACGGAATCAGTGCCTGATGATGGGTCACAGCTTGATTCTGACTGTGGAATCCCTGCTCCCAGTTAAATTCTTCTTCAGCATGTATCACGACCAGCAGTTTCGCTACCATCTCTACCCCTGGTTCCATTGCAGTTTCAGAACGGTCCCGAACTTGGAGAGCTGCCCCAAGTCAATCCGAAGTACGTTCGGCGCAGTATTTTCTTGTTATCGGTTGACTTAATAAAGATGGCACAAGAACTGCTGAGCAACCATAGCGATCACAAAATTCCACCTGTATCCCAGCAAAACCAAACCTCAGAACCGTGGACAGAGCTAAGCATCAAAACGCATGATCTGAGGATGAAACGCCCTCAAATCCTTGATGAAAGACCCGTCACGCTGAAGTTTCGTCAAGCAGACGAACAAAATTGGACTGCTTCACAAACGATCCATCGCCCCGCCATGGGGATTTTTTCTATACTTTTTGTCAGTACCGCAGGATTTTTTTGACCTGATTGATGTTCAGTCAAGTACCGGATGAGGAAGTCAGAATATGCGAAGCAATGGCCTGAAAACCTATTTTGCTACTGTCGGATTACTGGCTCATCTGCTAGTGGTTCTCTGTGGAATAGTGCTGGTGAAACACTGGTATTCTCAGGGGGAAACGTTACCGGAGAGCCTGCGCCAATCGGCAAACCAACTGCAACAGCACATCCCTGAATTACAACCGGTCCAGACTGTACTCACCAGTGTCGCAACCAATCTTGCCAGCCCGACCTATTTCTGGCGTGAGTTCGACCCGAGATCCTGGCCAACTATCGGGCCAGACACACAAGCCAGCGTAGCCAGTTCTTTGCCAGCCGCTTCGCTGGGTACCTTGTGGGTCAGTGATGCTCGCAGTCTGAAAAAAGCGCTCAAACAGGTGCTGCCCGGTCAGGACATTGTTCTGAAAAAAGGGACCTATGAATTCCATGGCAAGCGCCTGAATATCAGCCAGGTGACACCATCGGCATCTCGGCCGGTCACGCTGAGAGCAGAAGCGTCAGGTCGGGTGTTACTGAAAATGGACAGCCTGGAAGGCATCGTGATCAACCAGCCGCACTGGATCATCAGCGGACTGACATTTCAGGGCGTTTGTGCAAAAACTTCCCGGTGCGATCATGCGTTACACATCGTGGGTCAGGCAGATCACACCCGAATCGAAAACAACACCTTTATCGATTTCAATGCAGCCATCAAAGTGAACCGAATTCAGGAACAGTTCCCGGATCACGGCCTGATCCGGCGAAATCATTTCTACAACACCAAACCCAGAGACACATCCCGCTCCGTGACGCCCATCAATCTGGATCACGGCAATCATTGGGTGATTGACCGGAATATCATCCGCGATTTCATCAAAACCGGTGGCAATCAGGTCAGTTACGGGGCATTCATGAAAGGAGGCGGTGAAGGTGGTGTTATCGAAAATAATCTGGTGATCTGTAACACCAGCAGCCGCCAGTATGGTGGTTTTCAGGTCGGCTTATCGCTCGGTGGCGGAGGAATGGGACAAAACAGTCGGCGGGAACTGGCCTCCGCAGAAGGGTTTCGCCACACGGTCAGAAATAATATTGTGATGCATTGTAATGATGTCGGCCTCTACATCAATAAAGCCAGTGATGTCATGGTCAATAACAATATTTTCTATCATACATCCGGGGTTGATGTCCGATTTCCGCAGTCCAGTGCGCATCTGGTCAATAATGTCGTCAGCGGACAGATCCGAGAGCGGGATCAGGGCAAAGCCACGGCCTCGAACAACCTGCTGCTTTCCCGGGCGTTCTTCACCGACAAACAACCGCTGGATCGCTGGTTTACCTCCCCGGCCATCGGCAACTTCACACCAAAAGACGACGCCAGTAAAGCAAAACTGATGTCACAGGCAACCCCCTACCCGATTGCGACGCACAACGAGGTCACTGACTTTTGTGGCAACCGGATCAGTCCTGAAGACAGCTTTGCCGGT
Source organism: Photobacterium sp. GJ3 (assembly GCF_018199995.1). NCBI lineage: Bacteria > Pseudomonadati > Pseudomonadota > Gammaproteobacteria > Vibrionales > Vibrionaceae > Photobacterium > Photobacterium sp. GJ3. Next base: position 969,516 of record NZ_CP073579.1, read on the forward strand.
GCATTCAAGGACAGCCAGAACTGCTTTGTGACCAGACCCGGCGCTTCAGCCCGCGAATAACCTTTTTCATGGCATACACCACGTGGGGGAACCGGTAGTGATACACCGCTAACCCCACGGTCTGATTCGCGAAAGTTTGCTTATAACGTGACTGTCCCCCCATGAAATCATAGCCCGCGAAACCCTTCGCCATGGCCTCTTCAATCAGCAGATAATGAGCCACCAGCCCCGGCTTCAGGTGTCTGTCCCCGTTTGCTTCTTCGTTACCCTTCGCGTCAACACACGGTGCAGGTGCTTCATAATTCAGTGCACTTAAATAGAAGTGCACCCAATGGTCATAGTGAAAGTTATAGATCACCCCGAGGTCGTGCTGTCCGGCCTGCAGATGATGAAGGACCACCTGCCCTTTGGGGAATCCCCGGCGGATCAGTTCCTGATGAAAATGAAGAAAATTCGGATTGGCAAAACCGCTTTGATGAGGCGAGCGCCCCCAGCGTTTCAGATGATGCTCCGCAGCATGCTCAAAGAAATGAAGCCCCTGTGTCACACTGCTGGCTGTCGTGATTTTCAATGTGCCAAGTGCCTGATACTTCTTCAGGCTGCGCTTGATCTGATAGCGGGCATTTCGCGAAAGATAGCGATCGAGTGTCTGATTTTCTGCTCGAAGTGGTGAAAAGTCCAACCGGTATGCCGTTGAATCCCACACCACCTCCCGCTCTGGCTGCACAACACTGCCATCGGCCAGTACCATCAGCGTGTCTGTCCCGTAAACGCCATTCACCGCGAGCGTGCCGGTTTCAGCAACATCGCAGCCAAGAAAATCCAGCGCCTCACTTGCGCCCACCACAAAGGTGTCTGTCCCTTTCATGTTGGCCATGACACAGGCGGTCATCAAGGGCCGAACCAAGGCTGCCACCGAACTGTCGAGCAGGAAGTCGTTGTATTCAATCCAGATTTGATCCATGAACGGATCGCCGGTGCGATGCAGACAAAACTGGCGACCCACATTCAACGTCGCCAATTTTTTGGCTTTGATCACAATGATGCCCAATCCGACCGTCGTATCGTCATTGCGTGCCAGCACCACGTAATAATCGTCCACAAAACAGTCCAACCAAGTCCCTATCCATAGCCACGACAGAAACAGGTTCGGCTCTGCTCGTGCTTCAAGTGCCATCCATTGTCCTTTCAGCCACTGTGGATCCGGATTTGCGATCCACTCACACTGAAAAAAATCACTGTTTCGAGCCATCCATTGCTGTCCGACAATTCTCAAATTCATTAGCTTCAATGATAGCAAAAGGAAAGCATTTGACTTTTCAGGTTAAATTTTTCTGTAGACGATTTTTCACAATGTGATTGGTCTGAGCGTCAAAATTGTGACTATCCTAAAAAAAGTCCATCAAAAAAACTCTCAAAGGGATGCTTATGGCTCAGTTACCTCACAATTCGCTCAACCGGCTTGCACTGGCAGGCCTGATTGCAGCGGCACTGACTGGTTGTGGTGAACAGACCGTCGATGAATACATGTCGAAAGCGAACACTCACCTTGTTAATCAGGAAGTGAATGCCGCGGTGATTGAATTGAAAAATGCCATTCAGCAGCACCCTGAATCCAGCCAGGCCCGACTGATGTTAGGCAAGATTTATCTGCAGCAAGGCGATTACGCCAGTGCAGAAAAAGAACTCTATAAAGCCGTCCGTGGCGCCGAGACCATCGATGACATTGAACCTTTGCTGGCGCGGGCCTATCTGGGACAGAAAAAAACGACAGAAGTGATCGATCTGGCGAAACGGCCCCGGAGCCTCCGCCCTGATGCACTGGCTGATCTGTATGCGATGGAATCCATGGCGCTGCTGCTGGATAACGACCCAGAAAGTGCCCGGAAATCGTATGATCAGGCCCAGGGAACTGGCCAGAAAACTCTGTACACACGTCTGGCCAAAGCCAGTCTTGAAGCCACAGACGAACAACCGGAACTGGCGCTGAGCCAACTCGAGTCGATTGTTCAGGATTATCCGGACAGCAGTGAGGCCTGGCTTTTAAAAGGCCACATTGAAACCCGCATGAAAGAGAACAAGTCCGCTGCGGCCAGTTACCGGAAAGCGGTTCAGACCGCACCCAAAGCCCTGCAGAATACGTTGTATCTGGCTCAGGCACTGGTGAAAACCGAGCAGTACAACGAAGCTGAAACCTATGTGGATCATTTGCTGACCGCTTTCAGTGGTCACGCCCTCAGCAATGAAATGAAAGCCACAATTCTCTATGCCAAAGGGGAACAGAACGAAGCAAAAGTGCATGCAGACCTTGCGATTCGTAATGGCTCCCGGAACCTGACGACTTATCTCATTTCAGGTGTCGTGGCGTATCACCAGGGCAATTATGAACTGGCCAGCGACCGTCTGGAAAAGCTCGTGCCTTTTGTTGCTGAAGACAATCTGGTGAAACGTCTGTATGCCTCCAGCCAGCTCAAACTGGGTGACATTGAAGGTGCCATGCAAACCCTGAGTGGTTTCGACGCATCAAAACAAGAGAACAGTCAGTTTATTTCTGCCATGAGTCTGGAATTCGCCCGGATTGGCCGCAGTGATTACGCGATGTCACTGGCTGAGCAAGCTTCGTCGACACCAACCCCGCATACACAACTTCGATTGGGTCTGATGCAACTGGCAAACAACGACACAACTGGCATTGAAACTGTCCAGCAGGTGCTGGCGAAAGATCCGAATCTGCCGGAAGCGAATTTAGGTCTGGCCTATTTCTACCTTCGCCAGGGAGAGTATAAAAAACTCCACGGTGTCGTGAATGACTGGCTTGCACAGGATCCGAATGATCGGGCCGCACTGATGCTGAAATCTCTGGTCTATCTGGTGGAAAACAAACCGGATCAGGCCAAAGCCATTTATCAGCAGGTGCTGAACGATGATCCGGAAAACCTACAGGCGAAACTCGGTCTGGCTCAGATTGCAGCCATTGAGAAAGACCCGGATACCGCCTTTCAATATGCACAGGCAGTGTATGAGAAACGGCCCGGCACTTCCCTGACCACGCGAACCCTGTATCGCTATGCCCAGATGAGCAACAAACTGGACCAGGCTTTCGCCATGGTTGAAGCCCAGGTCAAAGCACATCCGGACAACACCTCGCTGAAATTGGATCTGGTCAGAGGCTACATCCTGAAAAAAGAACCCGATCAAGCCATTCAACTCATTCGCGCCTTGACACCACAGCAACAAACGGCGCAGAGCTGGCGACTGCTGGGGGATCTTTATTTCAGCAAGCAGGACTACCGGGAAACGGAACCGGCTTATGCCAAGTGGCTGGAAATGGATGTACTGAATCAGCAGGCTTATGTCCGCAACATTCAGATCAAAGAGATGAACCATAAGGTGAAAGAAAGCATCGCGCTGGCAGACAAAGCAGCTTCACTTTTTCCGCAAACGCCCATGTTCACCATGATGAAAGCCGGCCTTCAGATCAAAACCGAAGATCTGTCTGCCGCCCAGAAAACACTGGATTTAATCCCGGAAAACGCCAGATCCCAGCAATACTTTATGCAGTTGCAGGCGGCGATTCACTCCCAGAAAAAAGACTATCAACAGGCGCTTGAGTGGCAATTGAAACGCTACAACGCTTACCCCGGTATCCTCAGTGCCGGTGATGTCGCCAATGCGTATACGCTGAATCAGCAAAACAACCAGGCCATCGCATTTCTGGAAAAGGCCCTCAAAGAACATGGGGACAAAGCAGCGCCATTACGTTTGCCGCTGGCTCAGCTTCAATTGAAAGAACAGCCCGAGAAAGCCATCAGCCAGTACAGGGATGTGCTCCGGAAAGACCCGAACAATGTTGTGGCGCTGAACAATCTGGCCTGGATTTATATGACGATGGAAGACTACAAACAGGCTTGTGACAATGCTTTGAAAGCACTCGGACTCGCCAAAGAGCACCCGCAGATTCAGGACACTTACGGTTATTGCCTGCTCAAATCCGGACAGACCGCTAATTCGCTGCCGATGCTAGAGAAAGCCTACAAGCAAGCCCAGAATAATGCCGAAATTGCCCTGCATTATGCGGAAAGCCTGCTGGCCAACCAGAAAGCAGACAATGCCAGAGCCATCCTTTCAGGCGTTGACACTTCAGACCCTGAACTCCTGAATCTGAAAAATAAACTGGAGAAGCAAATCAATCTCTGAAATGGTTCTCAGGATCGCCTGCACCCGCCCGCGGCGGGTGCAGCATCTGTTTTATTGTGAGGGCATCAGCACATGCGGTTCACTGTTTTCTGTCGCGCTATCTTGAATCACTGCAGTCTGCAATACAAAAGTCTGGGTCTCTGGCTCACCCTCCTGATCGCCGGGATCCCGGTACAGGCTGCACTGCCCGAGGTGATTCATCAAATTAAGCCTTCCGTTGTGGGTGTTGGCACCTATCACAAACTGAACACGCCCCGTGCCAATTTAATGGGAACCGGGTTTGCCGTCGGGGATGGCTCGTTCATCGCCACCAACAGCCATGTCGTGCCCGCAACGCTTGCAAGCAATCGCAATACCGACATCGTCGTCTTTATCGGGACAGGCACTGCACCAGACGTTCGCACGGCCAGAGTCATTGCCCGCGACGATGAACACGATCTGGCATTACTGAAAATTTCAGGACAGTCACTTCGCCCTCTTCGTCTGTCTGCGCATCCGGTCCGGGAAGGTGAAATGTACAGTTTTACCGGTTTTCCCATCGGCGCAGTGCTGGGGCTTTATCCTGTGACTCATCGCGGCATGATCTCCAGTATTACCCCGATTGCGATTCCGGCAAGAACCGCAAAAGAGCTGTCGATTGCACGGCTTAAACAGCTGAAAAAACCCTATCTGGTCTATCAGCTGGATGCAACCGCCTACCCCGGCAACAGCGGCAGCCCGGTTTATCATCAGAACACCGGCGAAGTGATTGCCATCATCAACAAAGTGCTGGTGAAAAAGAGTAAAGAAAATGCCTTATCTGACCCCAGTGCGATTACTTACGCGATCCCCATTCGCTACCTGACCCAGTTAATGACGCAACTTCCCTGAACAGGGCTGGAGATCAGGCCATGGGTGATTCAAGCATGAATCCTGCCTATCAATGGTGCCATGCACGCAGCCTGCTTCCACTGGCAAGGGGGTTGTTTCTGCTGCATGCATTATTGATTACCGGCCTGACTTTGATGCCCGCAGCAGAGCCGGGATCGCTCACCGACTTAAACAGTTATGACGTGACAGGCCTGGATGCGCTCCTGCATGCCGGTTGTTATGCACTTCTGGCCATGCTGGCATTACCGGTTCACAAATACATACCCCACTATATCCGGTTGCTTTTCTTGTTAGGGCTGTACGGGACAATGCTCGAAGCCTCGCAAAGCTTCCTCCAGCCAGGCCGTGAAAGCTCTCTCGCTGACGGCCTGGCTAATCTGGCCGGCATCATTCTGGGCGGATGGCTGTCTTGTGCTCTGATACAGCACCGAAGATCGCCATCAAAGCGAAGTGGCCCTGATCAATCAGGAAAAATTTGAGGGTCAGTCAGGCAAAACAATAACTTTCCGGTTATGCTGTCAACAAATTCTGAATGCTGACTTGCGCCAGCCGCCCCCGAATCAAGGGGAGCTGCAATCGCTACATCGATAGCGATGCGTTGGCAAACTGTAAACCCATGGAGACTTTCAATGAAACGAGCTTTGCTCTTAACCGCCATGATCGCTGGCACCACCTTACTGTCAGGCTGCTCAGACAACGAAGTCGGTGATGTCAGTCTGGGGGTCTTTACAACCAAAGACATTAAACTGAATGTCCTCAGTGATCCGCTCGTGCCGGGTGTGACCTGTCATATTGCCAGTATTGAAGCCGATCTGGATTTTTCCGATCCAAGTGACTCCTCCATTTCATGTCGTCAGACCGGAGAAATCACGCCCGAAATGATCGCAGCAATCGATCGTTCTAAATCGGGTGAAGTGGTGTTCAAAAAATCGAAAAGCGTCTTTTTCAAAACGATGAAAATTCGCCGGATCTATGATCCCGAAAGCCAGACACTGATGTATGTGTCTTATTCAACCAAGGAAACCTCTGGCAGTTACAAACACAGCCTGTCGACCGTGCCACTGTGGGGGACCAAAGCCTATCAGATGCCAATCGCACCCGCACAGCCGCAGTAATTTCAGTTAGATTTACATCCTGTAACATAAATAAAACCTACCTGTCTCGCAGCTCTGAGAAAAACAGAGCTGCATTATTCTGGCTCAACGTCTCACTCCAGTCTAAAGTTCAACAAGTTAAGGGCTACTTTCGGTCACCCGTACGATTTTTTCTGAAAAATCAATGCAGTGCCCTCTTGACGCATCCCGCAAAGACGCATTTAATTGTTTTAACAAGATAATAACAACCAAGGAATGGAAGAATGACTTTGCCTTTACAGCCAAATACTTCAAGGGAATCACTCATGACGCAGGTATTACCGCACGAACGCGTGTTGCAATGGGCGAAAGAACGCCCGGATGAGATTTTTCTTCGACAAATTATCAATCGCCAGTTTACGGATTTCACCTTCGCTGAGGTTGCAGATAAAGCACTGCGACTGGTCAGCGCATTACGTGCCCTGGGGCTGCAGCCGGGCGATAAAATCGGCCTGATCTCGAAAAATTGTGCAGAATGGTATATCTGCGATCTGGCCATGATGCTTGGCAGCTATGTCAGCGTGCCTGTCTTCCCGACGGCTGGCGAAGAAACCATTGAGCATTGCCTGACTCACAGTGAATCCAAGCTCCTCTTTATCGGTAAACTGGACGATACAAAAGCCATTACCGCAGTCACAGACAAACTGACGGATCTCATCACAATCAGTTTCCCTTACGACAATACGCCGGCTTGTCAGCACGAACTGAATGCGCTCATTGCAGAACATGCCCCATCCGAAGAACGTCCAGCGCATCAGCATGATGACATGATGTCTCTGGTGTATACCTCCGGGACATCAGGGCTGCCGAAAGGCGCCATGCTGTCCTACGGTGGCTTCGCTTTCTCTGCCCAAAACCTGATCGACCATATTGGTATCATTGAAAATGAACGTTTATTCTCCTACCTGCCGTTAGCGCACATCACTGAGCGGGTCTTCATTCTGGGGACATCCATGATGGCAGGCGTTCAGGTTGCTTTTCCTGAATCGCTGGATACCTTCATTGAAGATGTCAAAATGCACCGCCCAACCCTCTTCATTTCCGTTCCGCGTTTGTGGACGCTGTTCCAGCAGCGGATCCTGGACAAACTGCCACAGAGCAAACTCAATATCCTGCTGAAGATTCCTTTTGTATCCGGGATCATCAAACGGAAGCTGGCCGACGGCTTGGGGTTGAATGAAGCTCGGGTGCTCGGCTGCGGTTCTGCGCCAGTTTCACCAGCATTGCTGCGCTGGTATGAGTCAGTCGGACTCAATATCACCGAAGCCTGGGGCATGACAGAAAACTTTGCCTACGGCACCCTCAACTTGCCATTCCGCAGTGACAAAATCGGAACCGTCGGCTGTGCCGGGCCCGGCGTCGAAATCAAAATTGCCGAAGACGATGAAATTCTGGTTCGCAGTCAAGGCCTTTTCTCTGGCTATTACAAAAATGACATTGCGACCAAAGAAAGCTTCAACAATGAGGGATGGCTGCACACCGGTGATCTGGGTAGCTTAGACGAAGACGGTTTTCTGGCCATTCAGGGCCGGAAGAAAGACAACTTCAAGACTGCCAAAGGCAAATATGTTTCTCCGGTTCCGATTGAGAAACGTTTATTTGAACTGAGCGGTATCGAAATGATGTGTTTGATCGGCTCAGGAATGCCATCGCCGATTTTGCTGGCCGTGCCACATGCTTATCCGAATTTTGACCGTGAACGTTATGCGCGTCGTATTCAACAAGCCATTGGTACCATCAACAAAGAGCTGGAATCCCACGCAAAAATTAAAGGGGTACTGATGATCAGCGACCCGTGGAGTATTGAGAACGGCATTCTGACGCCTACGCTCAAAATCAAACGCCACTTGCTGGAAAAACGGTATCACGACATTGGCAACAACTGGCCGAGAGATCAACTCATCCGTTGGGAAGAATAATCAATAACCAGGCATTTTCATCTAAACGGGCAGCAAACGCTGCCCGTTCGTTATCACCAATCTCAGAGCGACCGATCACTCATATTCGGCATATGGATTTGCCGTCGGCAGCGCGATGGCGTCCTGAAAAGCCGACAGCTGAATACTGTCTGGGGTCAGGCTGACTGAGGTTTCATCCATCACCGACTCACCAAAGTAGTAGCGGATTTCTTCTTCACCCTGACAAGCCTGCTGATCACGGGAGGCACTGACTTCCCGAACTTTCACATTTCGCGCCAGATACTCCGCAACAGCAACCTGTCCGTACTTTTTCTCCAGCATAGACAATGTCTTTTGCGGAGACAGCACCAGAGCCGATGCGTTGTTACCGCCAAAGCCTTTCGCGTTGATGATCACCCCTTGCATGTCATCACCCGCCGTTCCGGCAAAATAATGATCCATCAGAATATTGAGGTTTGACTGATGAACATCGTCTGCAATATGGTCGATGGTTTTAATACCCGGAATCCAGCCGTACTGCCAAACCCCAGAGACGCCATCAGCTGATCGCCTGCCGCTGCACTCATTGAGTGGCCCACATAAGACTTAATCGCTGTGACTGGCCAATTTGAAATCCCAAAGGTTTTCGCGACCTCATTCAGGATATGGCTTTCCGTGACCCGGTTTTGCGGCGTTCCGGTTCCGTGCGCCTGAACAAAAGTTTTCTGAGCACCGTCCGGCCCCAGAATTGCTTGTGCCAGTGCCGTTGCTTTCGCAACCGTCACATAGTTCCCTACCCCCGGCGCTGAAATAGATTTCTTATTTCCATCGGCGTTAATAAACACATCTGCGGCTGAACCGTAGATGCTCACGCCCAGCTTTAATGCCAGTTCTTCATCCATCAGCACAGCGAACTGTGCAGATTCGGCCATGGTAAAACCCGCATTGTCGGAAAACGGACGACAGGCACGACGGTTATCAACCGTCTCGCTCTGATCAAGCGCTTTTAACTGTTCATCTTCCGCCAGTGCACCCATGATGCGGAAGCCTTCCATAATCTCCGAAACAACAGGCGCTTCCGCATTACCAACAATGACGACTTTCGCCTGACCGCTCTGAATATCCTGGATCCCCTGACGCAGGTTATACAGGAAAGTGGCGCAGGCACCCATGTTCGTGCCTGTGGTTCCGACACTGTTAATCACGTAACCATTGATAAAATCAGCAGGCATTTCCGCCAGCGACAACGCCATCATTTTAGAGCTGACCCGGCCTCCCGTCAGGGGTGCGGCAACCATCCCCGCCAGAGACTGATCATCAATCTGAGCCAGGCCACTGCCCGCATAAACCGAAATTTCATCCGGACGAATATGCTGCAGCACTTCATCCCAATCAACGCCTAGAGAATTCAGAGCATCTGAAGCGCCATAGACCGTCAATTGCAACCCCCGTGGATGATGCCGGGAGTTATACAGTTTCCCCGGCTCAAAACCGCGGGGAATATTACCGCCGCTGCTGACCGGGAAAGTGATGTAATCTGCCAGCAAGGCATCCAGTTCACCCTGCACCGTCACCTGGACTTTCGAACCGGTTTCTTCCAGTGTCCAGTTTGCAGGAATCTGCGCGGGCAGTTTCGATTTACGCAATGTGAAACGAATCTGATCATCGCCTGCACTCAATTGCGCTTTGTACTGCTGAAGGACACGATCCGGGTCAAAGGTTTCGATCCGGCGAACCAAGGTTCCGGCTTGAATCGCTTCAATGACGGACGGTGTGATGTCATTTTTTTCCAGCCCCATTCGATGTGCCAGATCCTGCCAGGTTGAATGCATCTCGCTGGCCGGCAATATGTCTGCCAGCATGCGTTTATAACTGTGAAAACCTGAGCTACGACCTGCGGCATTGATACCGCCAATTCCGACAATCAATGGTAATTTCATGTTTTGATTCTTGCTTTAATAGGAGTTGCCACACAGATTACCAGCTTGGACTGGCTTTTCATTAGGATATTGCGCCATAATTACTGCCATTCACGCCAAACCAGCTGAATAACCGGACGACTGAGTCAAATTTCAGCCATGGTTCAGCAACCCGGAAACCAAACGGTAATGTCACGGACTCAACCATGAAAATCGCTTTTGTTCTTTATCCCCGCGCACTCATCACCGGCATCTCGCTGGCAGCAGAGATGCTGAGCAGCGCAGCCAGCCTTCGGCCACGGCGGGTCCAGAAATCGCAGCCGGTGACGATTTCTGTTGTGGCCACCAGCCTTGCCCCGATCACACTGAATTCAGGCCTGCACATTCAGCCTGATATGACGTTGTCAGAGCCGGAGCATTTTGACTTTATTATCCTGCCGCCTATCTGGGGGAACCCGCTGGCATCACTCAAACAATGCCCGACACTGGTGCCATGGCTGAGTCAGCAATACCGACAGGGGGCCAAAATCATCGCCACAGGAACAGGCGTTTGCTGGCTGGCCGAAACCGGACTGCTCGATCATCAGGTCGCCACGACACACTGGTATTTTTACGATAAGTTTGCGGCCCGCTATCCCAATGTTTCGCTCAACCGACAAGCCTCAATTACCGTCGCCAATGGCTTGTACTGCACCGTCAGTATCAACTCACAATCGGAGCTGGTTTTGTACCTGATCCGAGAACACTTCGGCCAAACCGTTGCAAAAACAGTGGAGACACATTTCGGCCACGAGATTTCACAATCGAATCAGCAGCCCTTTTATCAGATTGGTGGCGAAGTTCAGTTCGATGAGTCGATTGCGCTGGCTCAGGACTGGCTGAAACGAAATCTGGGACAAACCATGACCGCAGCAGACATCGCCCGGCAATGCGGCTTACCCCTTCGCACATTCCAGCGCCGCTTCAAAGCACAAGTGGGACAGACACCGCATGAGTATCTGCAATCCCTGCGTATGGAAGCAGCACAAATCCTGCTGCGTGACTTCGGCTTATCCCTGCAAGATGTTGCTGAACAGGTGGGTTATAAAGACGCGCACCACTTCAGCACCCGATTTCAGCAAGAGTTCAGCCTCAGTCCTGCGCAGTACCGGAACATGGTGAAAGCGAAAATTTATCAGGCTTAACGCTTCAGGAGTGAGACGAACAAAGGAAATCCGGATCGGATCAAAGGCTTAGCAATCCAGTCAGCGGAAGTGAATTCATCCAGTCGCTATGCTGAAAAGAAAGAACATGGACCGGGCTTTACTGTAACGGGTCCTGATTTTCAGTGTTATGCAGGGGATGTTGTCGCCTCGCAGTCAAAGGCGTATCGCAATGTTGTGTCGGGTTGTTGCCAGCTTACGCTGGTTATGGTTATTCATCGCAATCGGTACTGTGCAGAGTGCCGCCGCCAATCTGTTGCCCACCAGCACAACCGTGCTGGGACAGCAGCTCTGTCGGCTCGATCTCTACCATCTGGCTAAAAATCAGTGGAATCAGATAGAAACTGATTTCCAGATTGCCTTTATTGCCGATCAGGACTTCAACCGCCGCTATGTCGCGCTGAAAGCCGATATCGCTTACCCGAGAGGGTTTGAAAACTTCAGTTATTATCGAACTGGCCAGCCTGTTGAGATCTTTACTGCGAACTGGAAAAAATACCACGGCGGCATCAGCCTGGCGGACACCCGCCGCAGTTACAGCATTTCACATTTGGTCCGGCTGGGCGGAAACAATCCAAGACAAGCCTTTGATTTGCTGATCCGGTTAATTGCTGAAGATGAAGGCCGTTTCGAATTGCAAAGTGCCAATCGGCGCTATCGTTTCTATCTGGAGGATGGCGATCTGGATGCTTTTTTCCATTGCCTGCGCACGAATTAAGCAACGCCGAAAAGTGACTGCCCCAAAATAGCAAACGCCAGCGTGATTCGCTGGCGTTCTGTATTCGTTGTCTGGTCTCTGAGGGGTTATTTGTGATTCTGTACGGGCTCGTACTCACCTTCAATCACACGTCCCTGACCTGAAGATGCTTCCGGATTCCCTGCGTAAAAGGTCGCGTACTGCTTGGCCAGTTTACGTTTCAGGAATGGCTGCGCAATCAATGCCACCAAAGCCATGGTCAGTCCCATCACGGCTGCGAAAGTTAACGCAAAAAAGCCAATGACAAGCGCAATCACACCAGCAATGATATTTTTCATCTTACACCTCTTTATCGGCTGAAAGCAGGAGAATCCCTGCCTTCAGAAACTCAGCCTCGCATAGCGAAGTTGAATGACAGTTGAACAAAAGGTCGATTAAAAGCAAGATTCAACTGTGAACAGGTGCCATGATACCGCAATCTGCTTACATCTGCTCGACATATTTGATCACAGACACAACCGCCCCGCAAGGATCGAGCATGACACACATCCGGCCGACATTGGGTACATCCATCGGCGGGTATAAAACTTTGCCTCCTGCTGCGATTGCTTTCTCTGCACAGGCGTCCACATCATCGACCGTGATATAGCTCCCCCAGCCAATTGGAGCATCCTGAAACTCAGCCGTCCGCTCCATAATACCCGCAACCGGTGACCCACCCGCCTTGATGATGTGATACTGCTGTCCGCTTTCTGTGCCTGGCATAGGAACTGACTCAATCTCCCAGCCAATCACTTTGGTGTAGTAATCTATCGCGGTCTGCGCGTCATCAACCAAGAGTTCAGCCCAACTGAATGCCCCATGCTGTTGAAACGGATTTTCCATATTGCCTCCATTGCACATAAAAAAGTTCCGTTTAAAGATAGTCCTATGATTTCAACAGCGCCAATAAACAAGTTCGGTTCATTCAGTCAATTCACAATGATAAAAAGGCCAGCAACGGCTGACCTTCGTGCCATCTTCTCAATCAGGGGGCCGAATCAACCTCGACCGGCAAATAGTGTTTCGGTTCCAGCTTCAGCCACTCGGGTAACACCGTTCCAATGGAGATAGAGGACCAGGTCCCAGAAACGATCCCGATAAACATCGCTGTGGCGAAACCTTCCAAGGGGGCGCCCCCATCAGCCACAAAGCCGCAACGGTCATGAGCGTGGTCCCGGAAGTCACCAGGGTGCGGGAAAATGTCGCAATCACAGCCTGATCATTGATCTCTGAAACCGGCGTCTCTTGCCTGGCGACCAGCAGTTCGCGGATCCGATCAGCAATGATGATGGAGTCATTCAGCGAGTATCCCAAAATAGCCAGAACCGCAGCAAAGACGGTCAGATTGAATTCCATCTGAGTCAGTGCGAAAAATCCCAGCACCAAGACAACATCATGCATCAGCGCCAGCAAAGCCCCGCTGGCCAGTCGCCACTCAAATCGGAAACACAGGTAGACAAGAATACTCAAGAGGCACACCAGCAATGCCAATCCCCCTGATCAACCAAATCCTCACCCACCTGAGCACCTACCATGCTGTTACTGATCACCGAAACTTCACCAGAAATCTGATGGAGTACATCTGCCAAAACCGGTGGTGCCTGATCCGGTTCTGCCAGCGGATAACGAATCACCCAGCGCCCCTCGCCACCTGCGGCAGTCACTGTCGTTGCTTCTCCGAGTGCAGGTTTGAGTACCTCCAGCATTTGCTGATGCGTCACCTCAGTACTGACAACAGCTTCGGTGACCATGCCCCCCGTAAAGTCCAGACCCATGTTTAATCCGCGAATCGCAAACGCCGCAAGCGAAATGAGCATCAGTGCAATGGAGACCACACTGGTCAGGTAGCGGATATTCCGAATCCGCAATTTGAAAAATTCACTCATCATCAAACCCTCACATCACGACGACTGTCGCGTCCCCATACCCAATTAATCAATGCACGCGAAGCAAATACCCCGGTGAACATGCTGGTCAGTAACCCGAGCCCCAAGGTTAACGCAAAGCCCTGAATTGGCCCGTTACCGATGGCATACAGAATGAATGCCGTGATCATCGTGGTCAGATTTGCATCGAGAATCGTGCTGAACGCACTGCGAAAGCCGGTATCAATCGCCTGTGCAAAACTGCGACCCTCTGCCAGCTTGTCTTTGATCCGCTCAAAGATCAGCACATTCGTATCCACAGCCATCCCTACCGTGAGCACTAAACCGGCAATACCGGGTAAGGTCAACACCGCACCTGGCAGCAAAGCGATCAGACCCAGCAGGCAAACCATATTGATCAGCAGTGCAACGTTAGCCACCCAGCCAAGACGGCGATACCACAGCGCCATGAACGTCAGTGTCATTGCCATCCCTAAAGCCAGAGCAGTAAAGCCATTGCGAATATTCTCGGCGCCCAGAGACGCCCCAATGGTTCTTTCTTCAACGATCGTCACGGGTGCCGTCAATGAACCTGCTCTGAGCAACAAGGCGAGTTGCTGCGCCTCTGCCTGGCTGCCAGCCCCGGTAATCCGAAATTGATTCCCTAACTGCGACTGAATGGTCGCAACGCTGATCACCCGTTCCTTACGCACGGTTTCGCCCCGGGTATTCGTCTGATATTCGCGGTAAACCGTCGCCATTGGTTTGCCGATATGCTTCCCGGAAAAGTCACTCATCTTCTTGCCGCCGGCATGATCCAGTGCGATGTTCACCTCAGAGAATCCCATCGGATCGACACCCGCGCTGGCATTCACAATGTGATCCCCGGTCAGAACCGGGCGTTTGTTCAGCACCACAGTTCTGCCCTCATTATCTTTCAGTGTGAGGTGCGGGCCAGCGCCCGCTTCGGAACCCGACTTCACTTCATAAAATGCCAGACTCGCCGTCGCACCAATCACATTTTTGGCCTGAGACGGGTCTTGTACCCCCGGCAGCTCAATCCGGATACTGTGTTCCCCCTGCCGCTGCACCAGTGCTTCGGTGATCCCCAGCTCTTCGATCCGTTCACGCATGATTTTGAGATTTTGCTGGACCGTCGCCGTCTGGAAATCCAGCTTGTTTTGTGCGGTTGGGACGATGGTCAGAGACCCAGAATTCCACTTCATTTCCCATCCGGGATAATGCTGTGCAACATACTGACTGATCTGCCCCTGTGCCGCCTCCGGTATCAACTCAACCCGAACGCCATCCGTGCCCTGTGGCTGCATCCTGACCCCACGGACATGGGACTCAATCAGCATGTCGCGGACATCATCCATCAGCGTATCGCGCTGTTCCTGAAAGGCTTTCTCCACATCCACATTCAATAAGAACTGAACGCCACCCCGCAAATCCAAGCCAAGCTGAATCGGGTGAAGCCCAATTTGACCCAACCAGGCCGGCGCGACAGAAACATAGCCATAAGTAATTGAGTCTCCGGTTTTCACTTGCTTATCCAGTGAAGTGCGCGCCTGTGACTGCGCCGATTCATTCTCAAACACGAGCACCATCTGGTGACTTTTCTGTTGGATCGACTGCGCAGCGATCCCTTGCTGCTTCAAATAATGATCAATCCCGACCACAGAGTTCAGTTCATGACGGGTATCCGCAAAATGAATCTGAATAGAAGGCTTTTCACCAAACCAGGTTGGAATCGCGCTCAGGGCAAGCACAACAATCGTGACCACCAACGCCACATATTTCCAGGCAGCATAGCGGTTCAGCACCCGAGCGGATGCATTTGTATTTTTTTTCTTCATGATTATCCCCTCAGCATGATGCTGAGTTGCAGAAACTAATTTGTGACAACGTCACCTGAAGTGAGAGAAAATCAGCTGAAGTACTGACGATTGAGTGCCACATACATGGCATTGGTCTCTTTCCAGCCAGAAAGACGATAAGAAGTATGGAAATTCAGATACGGCAGATGTCTTGAATGCGACAGATCACGCAAGGCAAGACTGATACCGGTTTGGGGGAACAGCAGTGTGGTTGTATCCGCGACGTTCGGATCGTCACCCTGAGCATTAAATCGCGCGGGGGCGCTCCAGCGCAAAGAATGAAGAATTGCAACGTTTGACCCGGCATACCCGGTTTGAGTCTCGGGTAACGAAGGTTGATTGTGCGCAGATGGCTGCTCGTCCCGTACGTTCTGCTTCAGAGCAGTGGGGGGCGCAGCAACAATCTGTTTCAGTGACGCCGCTGTATTGGGTTCGCTCAGGCATGCCATCGCCTGCGCAGGCAGAGCCAACGCAAACAGTAACAGCCAGAAAAATCGAATCAAATACGTGAACATCAATCGAAAGCCTCAAAAACCACAAGGGCACTATAAGGCTGAGTGTGACAGCACTCAAGCGAAATCTGATTCACCGGTATTGGTTATGCATCCTTCTCAAGAACCCGCCTACCACGTCCAGACGTTATAGTGTTAAGATCGCCGCAAATCAGCACGGCTTTGCGGGTTCTCTGATTCAACGGTGATTCACCGAAAACGGCTCAATTTGGGTTCATCCGGCAATTATCCTGGTATTCACAAACTGACCCTAGTCCCTCAAACCGTGATCATCAAAGTAAAAGGTTTATTTTTCAAATGTCTAGCACAAGTATCCAATGGTTTCCGGGGCATATGCATAAAGCCCGTAAAGAGATTGAAGAAGCCATTCCGAAAGTTGATGTCATTATTGAAGTGCTCGATGCGCGGATTCCCTTCAGCAGTGAAAACCCGCTGATTGCTTCACTTCGTGGTGAAAAACCAGTCATCAAAGTGTTGAATAAGCGCGATTTGGCTGATCCTGAAATGACGGAGCTTTGGATTTCGCATCTGGAAAAAGAACACAATGTGAAAGCGATGGCGATCACCACAGAGAATCAGAATGAAGTCCATAAAATTCTGGAACTGTGCCGAAAGCTTGCGCCAAATCGTGAAGAAATGGGCAAAAACATTCGCACCATGATCATGGGCATTCCGAATGTCGGGAAGTCCACCATCATCAACACGCTGGCAGGCCGCTCGGTGGCCATCACCGGGAATCAGCCTGCGGTGACCCGTCAGCAGCAAAGAATCAACCTGCAAAACGGCATTGTGTTGTCAGATACACCAGGGATTTTGTGGCCAAAAGTCGAAAACCCGCACAGTGGTTTTCGTCTGGCTGCAACTGGCGCCGTGAAAGATACTGCGATGGATTACATTGATGTCGCATTCTTCACGGTCGAGTATCTGAAAGAGGCTTATCCAGACCTCATCAAACAGCGTTATGAACTGGATGATGAACTGCCTGAATCAGAAATCGAACTGATGGAAGCCATCGGTCGCAAGCGCGGCTGCTTGCGTTCCGGCGGCAGAGTGGACCTGCATAAAGCATCTGAAATTCTGATCAACGAACTGCGAAATGGCACACTGGGCCAGATTACAATGGAACGTCCAGAGATGATCACGCAGGAATTGGTCGAAGTTGCGCTTGAGAACGAACGGAAAGCTGCAGAAAAAGCCAAAAATAAAGAAGAGCGCCGTAAGCGCTATCTGAGAAACAAAAGATAACGAAAAAAGGTGCTGTTCCCCCGCTACGCGGAACAGCACCACAGTCAATCATCGACAAAATGTACCTACACTCAGTCGCCTGCAGCAGTGCGGAGATCACTTGTCATCTAAGCCTGTTAAATCACAAGAAAACACCGCCACAGTCTCCCCATAATAGAGCACGTACCGTGCCAACTTTTTAATTCGATATTTTTCAATAATTTATTTGATTTCCCTTCACACTTCCGCTGTCAACTATCTCGATCATGCACAACTTCAGTGAATGGATGCACCAAAATTACATCTTTACCTCTGACGGACTCATAGTCGCTCTGTATAAATTTTTTCAGTGGAAATAGAAAATATTTTGAGATCAACAAGCAATTTAAATATATAGAACGCAAAAGATTACACCACAAAACAATGATATTTATTACCATTACATAGCAAGCAAACGGTTGATAAAAATAAATAAATCATTTAATTAACCTTGATTTAACACCTCGTATCATTCATAGCTCTAAAGTTTGTTATTTCCTTATGTTTTGTGTGAGAAAAATGCGCTTTGTTTATTACTTTTTCTCATTTTACCTCACCGCATTTTCAGTCCATATTCTGCCCAAATTTCAAGAATGGCTGGTTTTCGATAATCGATCATTCCTGGGTATTTGACCCGAATACGCTTCCTGCAATGACTTGAGCGGGCCAGATCACTGTCTTCACGACAGCCACGCACCGGCCTGCCCCCTAAACTTGGAGATCTCTGTCGTGAGTGATATCACTGCGGCACGTCAGTCCGGCGGTATGTTTGTACCCGTAGCCGGACTGGCGGTTTTTGCTATTGCATCAGGTTATCTCATGAGCCTGATTCCATTAACACTCAGCTACTTTGAGCTGCCCGCTTCACTGGCAAGCTGGCTGGCGAGTACATTTTATTTAGGACTGCTCATCGGTGCTTTACTGATTGAAAAAGTCGTTGCCAAGATTGGACATCGTTTGTCATTTATTGGCTTCCAGTTTCTGCTTGCTTTAACCATTATGATCATGCCTGTCATGCCGGAACAGTGGGTATGGCTGCTGGCACGCTTTATCGCGGGTATTGCGGTTGCAGGTATCTTTGTTGTCGTCGAGTCCTGGTTACTGATTGGTGACAATAAAAAAGAACGAGCAAAACGCTTGGGCTTCTATATGACGGCCTTGTATGGCGGTGGTACATTAGGTCAGTTTGGGATCGGGTTCATCGGTGTTGAAGGGCTTTTGCCATTTTTCAGCATTCTGGCTCTGGTCGTGCTTGCGATGGTTCCGGCACTGGTTTCCAAACATTCACAACCCGCTTGCGAACAACATACAAGCCTGACGACCAAACAGATTCTGGCGCTGAGTAAACCGGCAATTCTGGGGTGTCTGGTGTCTGGGATTGTCATGAGTACCATTTATGGCCTGCTGCCATTCTCTCTGAAACTTCAGGGATTGACTGCCGAGCAGATCAGCGGCCTGATGGCATCCACTGTACTCGGTGGCATGGCAATTCAGCCTGTCGTCAGTACTTTATCCTGCAAAATGAGTAAGTCGCTTCTGATGGCAGCAGCCTGCTTACTGGGTATTTTTGCAACTGGCATAATGACGCTGTTTGAAGGCTACGCCGTAATGGTTATCGGGCTGGCATTACTGGGAATGTCCTCGTTCGCGTTGTACCCGATTGCGATTTCACTGGCGTGTGATGCGCTGAATTCCACGCAGATTGTCTCTGCCACACAGGTGATGTTGTTCAGTTACAGTATTGGATCTGTGGCGGGTCCGCTTGGCGCAGGCAGTTTTTTACATCATGCCAATGGGCTGATGAACTTTTTCTTCATCGCACTTGCAAGTACAGCGGTGTATATGTTGATGGTGAGTCTGAAGCAAAAGCCTCAGGTGGTTGTCGGTTAATTTCGGTCAGCACAAAAAAGAGCGGGCGCAACTTTCGTTGCGCCCTTAGGTCTTACTTGCAGCAATCCCGCTACGATAGTGCTCCCTGCATCATTCCTTGATAATGCTGTATCCTTCAGCGTTCCCTAAAACTCCATCCTGGAGGTGTTCCTTTGGTCTGACCCTGACCCATTGCAACATCCTGTTACAACTCTCTTCTCCATCCTGGAGGTGTCCGTTACTTCATCCTGAAGTGGTCCATTGTGTCGTCCTGACCAGTAAGCATCCTACTCACTGTATCGAATCCATTCGATGCTTCCCTTCACAGTCCCTGTAGATACATCATCCTAACGTACCTGCTTCATCCTGAAGCTGCCAAATTCCCTAGCCTGTTCCTGTTCCGTTCCGTCAGTTCCTTCCGACGGGGTAAAGATTACTTGATTCAGAATTCTGCGCAACGAACGAAGATCACATTTTCAGTGTCAACAAAAGAAACAAAGTCAGAAACACATATAACTTAATGAAAAATATAGCATTATCATTTCTTTGATCGTATTTTCCGTATCAAAGGAAGCAAGATTTCCCACGCCATTGTGAGATATCTCTTACAAGCGCAGCAGACTTTATCCCGAAAATTACTGCAAGCCACAAATTCAGCGGAAGAAATTGTTCTATTTCACCAGCATCGCCGCACCAAAAACCCCGGCACTATCGCCTAAAATGGGCTTCACAATTGGCGTGTGAAGGGTCGGATTGAACAAATGAGGCATCACCGCTTCTCTGCCTGCATCATATAGATCTTCAATATTCCCAACACCACCCCCAATCACGATGACGTCTGGATCCAGCACATTGATGATTTGTGCGACTGCTCGTCCAAAATAGTCAATCAGGCGGGCTTTCACTTGCAGCGCTTCTGCTTGCCCGGATTGAGCCAGCGCCATCACCCGGCTGAGTGAACAGGCTTCTCCGGTCAGCGCCTGATAAGCCCGTTCAAGCCCCGGCCCAGAGATCACCGTTTCCAGACATCCCCGCTTCCCGCAATAGCAAGGCTGACCGTCGGGCTCAATCACATTGTGACCCCACTCACCTGCAATCCCATGCAAGCCATTGATCAAACGGCCATGGACAACAATACCCGCACCCACGCCTGTCCCCATAATCACCGCAAAAACAACTTCAGCATCCGGACAAATCTGCCTGACAATCCCCAGATGCGTTTCAGCCAGCGCCAGACAATTCGCATCATTGGCCAGTGTTACCGCGACCCCCAGCAGATCGGCGAGATCCTGCTGCAATGGCTGGCCATTGAGTGCCGTCGAGTTACAGTTTTTCATCAATCCGGTTAAAGGATCCAGTGCGCCGGGTGTACCAAACCCTATCGCATCCGGGTCATGTCCGATCTGTGCGGCACATTGATCAACCAAAATTTTGATTCGATGCAGAATGTGACGATACCCCTGGTCGGCCTCACTCGGTATCCGCTCCCGGAGCACACAGCGATCGTCTTTTCGATCAATCACAACGCACTCGACCTTGGTACCACCCAGGTCGATCCCCCAATAAAAGTCGTTCATAGCCTGTCCTTTTCCACGACCGGAATAAAATCGGCCATAATTAGAGTACCCCAGCGACAGGAGGTTAGCGTGATGTTTCTGAAAGAATCGAGAACAGGCGACTTGGTGGATGTCGTTGACATGGCGTCTCTGACCAATCCCTTCAAACGCCATGTCACCGTACAGTTTCAATCGGGCGAAGATTTGGCGGAGCCCGTCATTCTGGATAAGCAGCAACTGGCGTTTCCATCCGGCGAAGGATTACCGGAGTGTTGGGTGAATGGATATTACCGGTTGCAACAACGTTAGTCCGATTGATAAAGCGAAGCTGTCGAGAGCCGCTGCGCAATCTGTGTCGTCAGTCGGCTGACAGCTTCCGACAATGCCGACACTTGAGCACTGTATCCGGCCGCTTTCAAAGGGACCTGTACGCTGAATGGCTGAATTGTTTGCAGCTTCCCTTGCTGACTCACCAACAACCATTCTCCGCTAAAGTGAGCCAGCCCTGAATAGTGGCCATTAAACTCACTCACCCGCACCTGAAGTTTGGGCAAACCCGTTGATTGAATCGCCGCCGACAGTTCTGAGGGCCAGTAACGGGTTTGTTTCATCCGTAAATCCCCCTGAATTCGCCGGGTCAGTTGGCGAGACACATCCTCAGCCCAAAGATTCTGTTGTGCCTGAACGATAGCCGTCTCGCTGGTTTGATAAACCAGCCCTGTTCCAGTCAGATGCAATGCCATCTCAACCGGTGAAACAACCAAAACAGGCTGACGGGTGAGTATCGCCGTTGCCGTTTGCTCTGTCGCCTGTGGCAACAGATACGTCGTGATATCCGACTCTTCCGGCTGGCTGCTGCATCCGGCCAAACCCCAGAGCATCATCAAGCACTGCAACAACCGCCAATCTTGTTTCAACATGTTCATTCCCCCGCGACAGGAATCGGGTCTTTACCCTTGCTGTCTGAAAAAATCAGTGAATTCGGCTTGTCATTCACCTGTCTGAGCACAGGTTGCAGTTCTTTCATCACCTGCTCGAAACGAACCAGCGCATTTTCAAGGTTTCTGTAAGGCGCCCCATCAGCCCCATAGCTTCTGAGCGTGGCCTGTATCTGCGCCAGACTGTTTCTCAACTCCGCCGGGATAGCTTTTGTCTCCTGCTGGGCCATTAATCTATCTACACTTCGTGCTGCCTGCTCTGCAGACTTCAGGGTTTTCTCGGCGGCCGCCAGCGTCTGATTCAGCTCTGATAAGGTGGTTTCCAAAGGCAGGTTATTCAGTTTATCCAGCAGCGAAGCCACCTGCTTTTGAATCTCAGCAAAACCACCAGCGGCAGTTGGGAAACGGTCATAATTTTTGTACGTTGTTTCGGTTGTCGTTGCGCCATTCTCATAAAAGTTCACATCAACCATCAATTGACCCGTTAAAAAATTTGCCGTTTTCAGTGAAGCCCGTAATCCATTATCGAACTCTGCTTCGAGATAATGGTGAAGTTCCTCCAATGTGTTCATCTCTACATATTCATGAACCCTGGCAAACTCAATCCGAACCAATACCGGAATCTGCTGCTCTGAAAACTCTTTTCCTTGGAGAGGAACCCGCAGAGGCACCTCTGCCACGGTGCCAATTCGGATACCCCGATACTCTACCGGAGCCCCTTCACTTAAGCCGCGAACAGATTCATTAAATAACATGACGTACTCCAGATATTGATCATAGAGTTGCTCGCGTACTTCACTCTGATTATTAAACAAATGAAATGTCATCATCTGCCGGGTGACAAGTTCTCCCGGCTCAGCACCATCAGGGACATTAAAACTCACACCACCTGTAAGAAGTGATTCAACCGAACCAATCTTCAGGTTAAACCCTTCTGCAGACATACTTAATTCAACACCGGATGTTAACCAGAATTGAGTCCGTTGCCGGATGAGGCTGTCATACGGTTCGAAAATAAACAGCTGATAATTTGCGTTTTTAGTTTCAGTATCAAAACTGACCTTCTCAACCCGACCCACCGTAAATCCTTCATAAAGAACGGGATCACCAACGCTCAGTTTGCCCGCCTCTTCATGAGTCAGGACTAATCGTAACCCCTTGGTATCCAAGGGTGCGACCGGAGGAATATCTAAAACGGTAAATTTCAACTGCTCTTCTTTTTCCACACCCGGTTGCAATTCAATGTAAGCGCCGGAGAGTAATGTATCTAACCCCGAAATCCCTTGCGTCCCGATCCGGGGCTTTACCACCCAAAACCGTGTGTCCGTTTTCAGCATTCTCTCGGCATCTTTGTCGAGTTGCGCGACCGCCATGATGGAATTGTAATCATCGCTCAGTTTGACATCCGTAATCACTCCGACTTTGACATTGAGTGCTTTAATTTCGGTTTTGCCAACTTCAATTCCCTCCGCTGTGGTCAGCTTGAGTGTAATTTCAGGGCCTTTACTGGCAAGGAACTGAATCAGCATCCAGAAACCAATCACCAGCGCGACGACAGGTACCAGCCAGATCAGAGATATCTGGCGAATTGGACTGACTTCAGCTTTTGGCGGCGCTTGTTCACTCATGCAGGCGGCTCCTTCTGTAAGGGAGAAATTTCATGATCCGGGAAACGTTCTGGTTCTTCTTTTGGTTTTGGATCCATTATCGAATTCACATCCTGCCAAAAAATTCTCGGATCAAAGATCATTGCAGACATCATGGTCAGAATCACAACAGATGCGAACGACAATGCCGCCGGACCCGGGTAGATCGCCATCAGGTTTTGCAACTGCACTAATGCAACAAGCAATGCTACGACAAAAATATCGATCATCGACCAGCGCCCAATAAACTCTGTCAGACGATAAAGTTTCAGCCGGCGGATTGCTTTTTTTTCCTCACAATCATCATTCTTTCCCGCCCGGTAAAAAAGCCAGGCCAGCATAAAGATCTTTGCCAATGGTATAACAACACTGGCAATAAAAATGACCAGAGCGACCGGGTATGAACCGAGTTGCCAAAGTAAAATCACACCGCCAAGAATGGTCGAACCTTCCGACTTTCCTAAACTAACGGTGTACATCATTGGATACAGATTTGCAGGAAACAAGAAAATGGCTGAGGCCAATAATAACGCCCAAGCAAATTGGAGGTTTCGCTTCGGATGGAATGGATGCAGTTTTCCGCCACAACGCAGGCAATGTGTATGCCCCTGTTCTGGCAGAGGATTCAATTGAGAACAGATGTGACAAGCGACATGATTTTGAGAGTGATGACTGTCCCCTGCCTTGACAGCAGACAATGGAATCATAGGAGCGAATTGCAGCCACAACCAGGTCCGGTCAACCATTGAAACACATTTCACCACCAGCACCGTATAGATACAGAATGCCCAAAAGGACAGGCCAAGCCCGACATCGGCCAACGCCGCAATTTTGATCAGGCTGACCAGAATCCCAATCAAAAACACATCGACCATGAGCCATGGTTCAATCCGTAAAGTCAACCTGCAAAGCCGTTTCACACGATACGTCACACTGTCTCTGTGAATTTTTCCATGCCTGTCTGCCATCCAATATAAATAGAGAACCGAAGCGACATAACACGCAGGCAAAACGACGACAGTCAGCAAAAGGAGCAATGCCAAAGGCCCGTTTTCAAACTGACTCAGCATTTCGGCTGAATGCATCAGGGTAATTTCCTGCCGGAGCCCCTGCACACTGAATGACATAAACGGAAAACTGACGCTCAACACCAGCATAATCAGGCAGGCAATCCCATAGGCTAGCGTTCGGTGTTGCGGGTATTGAATGGTTTTCATCAACAGGTGGCCACAGCGTGGACAGCAAGCACGCTGACCGGGTTCAAGCAGGGGCAGGCTGACAACAAGGCCACACTCTTCACACCCCGTCATCCCTGTTTCTCGCTGTTCCTGAACCATAAATTCCCCACACGAATTCACGCCTACTCACTCAGTATAGAGCGCGAAACATTAGTCGCAGGGTTTCTTATCAAAGAAAGTGTGCAAATACAGAGAGATGACAGCACAGTGTTAAGAACGGCTTGCCAATCGCATCCACAAAGACATCCCTCGAATTTATCGACACCAAAAAAAAGCCAGTGAGGTAATCACTGGCTTTGCACGACCTTTTGTCAGAAAGCATCGATGGGATGCCCAAAGAACACGGTTTTAGTTGCTATCCGCAAGCTCAATCGGCAAGGTTTGCTTCACATAATGGCCCGGTGCCGGACTGATTGACGGGTAACTCTCGTTACCAATGTCACGCGCAGAAACCTGTTCTTCAGCGTTATAGCCGTTCAACCAGGTGTTCCAATGTGTCCACCAGGAGCCATCATGTCGCTTGGCACCTGCCAGCCAGTTCTCCGGATCAGCCTCAGCCTTCTCATTGGTGTAATAACCATACTTCTTCTTATCAGGATGGTTAATAATCCCTGCAATATGACCAGATTCACCCAGCACAAAGACTGAATCACCGTTCAGCACCTGAGCACCACGGTACGTCCCTTGCCAAAGGGCAATATGATCTTCCTGCGTTGAAATGAAGTAGGTCGGGATTTTGATTTTCGACAAATCAATATAAACACCACCCACTTTAAATCCTTTCGGATCCATCAACTTGTTTTCCAGATAGAACTGACGCAGCAGCGTACTGTGGCATGCCTGGGCCACGTTGGTGCTGTCACCATTCCAGAACAACAAGTCGAAATCGATTGGACTATTCCCTTTCAGGTAGTTATTCACATAATAGTTCCAATACAGGCTGTTCTCACGAAGCAAGCTGAAGGTCACGCTCAACGAGCGGCCATCCATATAGCCTTTGAGTTCATTCTGCGCTTCAATTGCGGAAATGATCGGGTCATTTATGTAAGCGCCAATCTCTCCCGGCTGTGAAAAGTCCAGAATCGTGGTAAAGAAAGTCGCCGTTTTTACCCGGTTCCGCATTCGTTTCGCAGCACTGTAGGCCAAAGCGGTCGCCAGCAAAGTTCCGCCAATACAGTAGCCCACAGCGTGGATTTGTTTTTCACCCGAGACACTTTCAACGACATCCAGCGCTTTCAACGCACCATCCAGAACGTAATGATCAAAATCTACGTCTTTCATGGTCGCGTCTGGGTTGCGCCAGGACATCATGAACACCGTATGACCCTGCTCTACCAACCAGCGCGCCAGGGAATTCTTCTCACGAAGATCCATGATGTAGTACTTATTGATAAATGGCGGCACAATCAGGATCGGCGTCGCGTTCACTTTTTCAGTTAACGGCTTGTACTGAATCAATTCAAACAGCTCGTTCTTGAAAATGACTTCTCCCGGGGTGTTCGCAATATTATCGCCCACCTGGAATGCATCACCGTTTGTCATCCGGATTTTCAGCACATCAGCACTGGACTGCATGTCTTCATGCAGTAATTCCATGCCTTTGATCAGGTTCTGACCATTCGACTCAACCGTCAGCTTAGCAAGCTCTGGGTTCGTGGTGATGAAGTTCGTTGGCGACAGTGCGTTAATGGCCTGACGAGAAAAAAAGTTCAGACGCTCTTTCGCTTTGTCATCCAGGCCTTCAATCGAATCGATGGTTTCTTTCATCTTATTGCTGAACAGCAAATAAGATTGCTTGATGTAATTATAAAAAGCTTCATTCTGCCATGCAGGATCGATGAAACGCTTATCATCATGCGCCGGAGTGACAACTTCCTGATTGTCGCCAGTGTTGGTCACACTTTGCAAAATCTTCATCTGGTTCTCAAACCAATCCATCTGAATTTTTGCAATCACAGCTGGCTGCGCCGATGCTTTTTCCAGCCAAGCCGTCGTGTCTTCCAGATTCAACTCATTCATTGCTTTGTTGAATGGGGTGTTAATGGCTGCCTTGCCGGAATCAAACTCCTTCCACCACGCTTGGTTCATTTCCTGGAGTTTAGCAAAGTAGTCCGTGAAAAAATTCGGGTTCATCGCGATGACCTCTGCTTTTGGACTAAAAATGCCGCCCACAAATTGGGACGGCATTAGGGTAGGAATCGAACTTAAGCTGGCGTAGCTTGCTTTACGTTTTCGGCAACCAGGACCTCAACTTCAGACTTAAAGCCTTGCGCCAGTGCAGAAAATTTATTGCTGTCTTCAACCAACTGCTGAGACAGTTTCGTCAGGTTTTCCAACTGCTGGCTTTGGAAAGAAGTCAGCGATTGCAGATCCTTAATTTCGCTGATTGCTTTCAGCTGAGACAGACCCAAATCACTGTAAGCACGTACGGCTGCCAGTTGAAGCTCAGTCAGCTCTTCAACATTTTTCGTGAACAGCTTGTTGAATTTCACGTAAGGTGCCAGTGATTTTTCAGTTTGCTCAGAGAACGATTTAAACATTTCCGTATACATAATATGTTTCCTTCAATTTAAGTGCTATTTAAGGGCGTTTGCCGGAACAAACGCCAGTTTGGTCAAGAGTCTTGTTAGATTTTTTTCAGTACGATCGCCGTACCCATGCCGCCACCGACACAAAGCGTGGCCAAACCATGCTCTGTGCCCCGACGGCGCATTTCATGTAGCAGGCTCACGATAATCCGGTTGCCCGAAGCCCCCAGCGGGTGGCCCAGTGCAATCGCACCACCATTGACATTGCTACGCTCAGCCAAATCTTCGACTTTGGTATCCAACGCGTCAGCCAACTCATGCAATACACCTAATGCCTGTCCGGCGAAAGCTTCGTTAAACTCGAACAAACCGACAGCATCAATGCCTAAATCAGCTTTTTCCAAGGCTTTCTGGACTGCCGGGACAGGGCCTAAACCCATGACCTCAGGGGCAACACCAGCTTGCGCATAACCTTGAATTTCAGCCAAAGGGGTCAGCCCATATTTTTCAACGGCGGCTTCCGAGGCAACGATGATGGCACTAGCGCCGTCATTAATCCCGGAAGCGTTCCCCGCAGTCACACTGCCTTCTTTATTGAAGGCCGGGCGCAGTTTCTGGAGACCTTCCAAAGTTGCATTGGCTTTCGGATACTCATCGGTATCAATCAATTTGGTTTCACGACGTTCCTGCACTTCTACAGGAGCAATTTCGTCCACAAACTTGCCTTGTTCAATCGCAGCAACCGCTTTTTGCTGACTTGCCAGCGCAAAGTTGTCTTGCTGCTCGCGGGTCAAACCAACTTTCGCAACCACATTTTCCGCAGTCACGCCCATGTGGTAGTGATTGAATACATCCGTCAGGCCATCATTGATCAGCAGATCGGTCATCTGCAGGTTGCCCATCTTTTGTCCGTCACGAATCGAAGCCGGTACAGTAAATGGAATCTGAGACATGCTCTCCGCACCAGCAGCAACGACCAGTTCAGCATCACCTGCTTTGATATGTGCCGCTGCATCCATGACTGCCTTCATGCCGCTACCGCAAACCATGTTCAGGCTATACGCCGGAACCTGCTCTGGAATACCAGCGAAAATCGATGCCTGCCGACCCGGGCCCATCCCCTGGCCTGCACCAATCACATTCCCCAGAATCACTTCATCCACTTTTGCAGGATCAACTTTTGCCTGAGTCAGCGCCGCTTTAATGGCAACAGCTGCCAGTTGAGCCGGTGAAACTGACTTCAACGATCCATTAAAGCTGCCAATCGGAGTCCGTTTCGCTGCTACGATAAAAACTTTGGTCATGTATCGGGTATCCTTACTTCGTCTTATTGCATGTAGAGGCCGCCATTTACCGAGAGTGTTTCACCGGTAATGTAGGCGGCAGCATCGCTGGCGAGGAAATTGACAGAAGCAGCAACCTCATTCGGCTGCGCTAAACGCTTCATTGGAATTTCAGCTTTAATCGCATCCAACACTTCAGGTTTAATGGCTTCTACCATGGGTGTGCCGGTATATCCTGGCGCGATCGCATTCACGGTTACACCATAGCGCGCACCTTCAGCAGCCAGCGCTTTGGTAAACCCAATCATGCCAGCTTTCGCAGCAGAATAGTTCGCCTGACCGAATTGACCTTTCAGCCCGTTCACCGACGAAATATTAATAATCCGGCCAAACCCTTTATCACACATGGAAGCGAATAATGGATGCGTCACATTAAACAGGCTGTCTAAGTTCGTCGAGATGACTTCCTGCCATTGTTGTGCCGTCATTCGTTTAAAAGTACTGTCACGGGTTATTCCAGCATTGTTCACCAGCACGTCAATCTTACCCTCTTCATTTAAAAGAGTAGTCAGTGCCTCTTCACAATATGCCGCATCCGTGACATCAAGAGGGAATAAACGAACCTGAGCATCGGAATAGTTATTTTCAGCAAACCATTCCTTCGCTTTCGCTTCACCTGTGGGGAAATATGTGGCAATGACACGATACCCTGCATCAACTAAACCCTGAGTGATTGCAGAACCAATGCCACCTTTTGCGCCAGTTACCAATGCTACCTTAGTCATCAAGCAGACTCCTTTCCATCCTGTACAGTGCAAAAATTATTGTCATAACAAACAATTAACTCGCACCTCCGTCGATGAGAACCTCTCTCTGTACAGCTCAACCAGACTTATTCTCAACACCACACTTTCGCAGCGTATCTATCCCACAAGACACTTGCGTGAAGTTTACATTGCATAAATATTATAAGAACACAGTCACATATATATATCAACACACGGAATTTATGGTTTCGAAAAAATTCCTGTATGGAATCTGATAAAAACCAATCAATCGATTACACAATAGTAGAGATTTGTTAACGGTATATTGCAATGCATCTCTGATGCCAAGTTTACAAAATGCTGCAATTTCGGTGATTTCTCTCTTTTGGTTTCCTATTTCAATCGCATTTTTAATAGCAACGCACCACTATCGTGCAGCCCTGCACCAATGAATCACTGAAAATGGAAAAAATAAAAAAATGAAATTTTTTTGATCTTGCACAAATTCAAGCAGCAAAAATGCAACACAAAAAACACATCTGACCAGTGAATACTGTGATTACATCAACTCTTTATCGTTTTATTTTTAGCAACTTTTTCTTTAAAAGATGATCATGGTCACCATGGTGTGTAAAAAAGAAAAATAACATTTATCATTTGTTTGCTTCTCTGTGTGAACTTCCCTGTAATCACAAAGTCAAATGTGGTTCATACAGAATCGTGGCACTAAAAAATGACCGTAGGTTTTGACCAGAACATCCAGACGAATTCAATGGTGGGAAATGCGGACAACCTCCCACTTAGATTCTATATAAACACTTGAATTTACAGCGTTATTTCCGGATGCTAGCCGTGTTTCGAAGCCTGACCCCAAGTCAGCCGCCGGAAATTGTCATTGATCCCAGGGAAATGAGAAACAATGCTTTCACAGACCTTTCAGCAACTCGAACAATACTTACAACAACAGGTCATCGGACAACCCGAAATGGTGCAGCAACTGCTCGTTGCTCTCCTTGCAGACGGTCATATTCTCGTCGAAGGCCCTCCTGGGCTTGCAAAAACACGAGCCGTCAAAACGCTTGCCGCCTGCATTGAAGGCGATTTTCACCGCATTCAGTTCACGCCGGATCTGCTTCCGGCCGATCTCACCGGCACAGATATCTTCCGTCCGGAAACCGGTGAGTTTATTTTCCAGCCCGGTCCGATTTTTAACGCACTGCTGCTGGCCGATGAAATCAACCGCGCCCCGGCAAAAGTTCAGGCGGCCATGCTGGAAGCGATGGCTGAAAAGCAAATCACTGCGGGCAGAAAGACATATCCGTTGCCTGAACTTTTTCTGGTCATGGCGACACAGAACCCGATTGAACAGGAAGGCACCTACCCGCTTCCCGAAGCCCAGCTTGATCGGTTTTTGCTTCAACTCAACGTCAATTACCCCAATGAAGAGAGCGAGCTGGCAATCTTACGACTGAATCGTGGGGAAGCAATTGAGCATCACCAGGAATCAGCACCTGCTGTGATGCTCAGTCAGGCTGAGATTTTCAGTGCGCGGCAGGAAGTGCTGCAAATCCATATGGCTGCCGAAGTCGAGCAGTATCTAATTCGGTTGGTGATGGCGACACGCGAACCCCAGCGTTACAGTGATGATCTGGCCGCATGGCTTCAAATGGGTGTCAGCCCGCGGGCCACACTCGCGCTAGACCGCTGTGCCCGTGCTTATGCCTGGCTGCAAGGCCGAGATTTTGTGACCCCGGATGACGTGCAGAAAATGGCCTACCCCGTTTTGAGGCACCGCCTGCTGCTGAGTTATGAAGCGCAAGCTGAAGGCATTGCACCGGATCGGGTCGTTGAGGTACTGCTTCAGCAGGTAACCAGTGCATGAGCAAAGTCACAGACACCCTGCCCGCTGCACTGCCAAGACACAGCAACGGGTATGACTTATGTCTGGCTGAGCTGCTCCAGTATAAAAGTCAGACGGTTCAATGGCTGCCACCAGCCAGAAGCGTCTGGTCCCAGCTCAACGGCCAGCACTTAAGCCGCCAGAAAGGACGGGGCATGAATTTCTCTGAAGTCCGTCCTTATCAGCCCGGCGACGATATTCGGGCCATTGATTGGCGGGTAACCGCACGAACCGGAAAAGCGCACACCAAATTATTCAGCGAAGAACGTGAACAACCCGTCATGCTGCTGATTGATTTCAGCCCCAGCATGCGTTTTGGCAGCCAGCTTTTACTGAAATCCGTGCAGGCGGCGCATTTTGCCAGTTTGATCAGTTGGCTGGCCGTACAGCAGCAAGACCGTGTTGGCGCCTTGATTTTCAATGGCGAAAGCCTGAGTGAGTGCAAACCCACGGCCAGACAACAGGGTCCGCTGTCTGTCTTAAATGCGATGATCAATCTGCACCAGCACAGTGCTTCTGCCCCGGCTGCCACCCGCGTGTCTTTTGCCGATGCATTAAGGCATTTACACCATGTTTGCCCGAAAGGCAGCGAAATCATCCTGCTGAGTGATTTTTATATGCTTCAGGCGCAGGATCGAAAACGACTCAGTCAACTGCGAAGCCATAACCGGATTCAGTTCGTCCATCTGTATGATCCGCTGGAAACCGGTGAAACCGGTTATCGGGGACGTGAATATGTGTCGGATAGAACCCAGTCCGCCTGGATGAACTTTGGTTCCGCCAGGGTTCGGCAGGACATGGCGTCGCATTTCGCTCATCGTCTGCAAACGCTGACTGAACTGGCCGCATCTCTGGCCATTCCCCTGCATTCTTTATCTGCTGCGACGCCATTGCTGAAACAACTGGCTCAGCCAACGCGTCCGTCAGCGGCAAAAATTGTCGGATAAATCGTCATTTATGTCACAAACACAAACACACCCGATTCCACTGGCCGATCTCCATCTGCCTTCCCCGCCGGATGTCTGGCCTTTAGCCTGGGGATGGTGGAGCGCCGCGCTGATTGTCATTCTGCTTCTGGGACTCGCGTACCTTCTGCGTCAATTTTACCGGAAACATCATGCGCATCGGACGATCAGAAAGCTGGCGTTCAAACACATCCATGCTGCGCAGTCTGTAACTGAGCTTAATACAATCCTTCGCCAGACAGCACTCACTTATTTTCCGCGTGAAAAAGTCGCCGGGCTGAGCGGCACAGACTGGCTCACTTTTCTGGACCATCAGTTACCGGAACAACACCGGGGTTTTCAAGCCATGAGTGAATGCTGGCAACAGGCGCTGTACAGCCACCATCAAACCGATCAAACCCTGGAGCAATGCCGGACACTCACAATCCGCTGGGTACAGCAAACCTGTAAGGCGTCAGGTGCTGCAACAATGATGGGAGACAAGCATGTTTGAATTTCTTTGGTGGTGGGCTTTTGTCCTGCTCCCATTGCCCTGGCTGATTTCCCGTGTCGCCCGTCCGGTTGAACCGTCAGCCCGAGTCTTTCTGCCCGTTTTACCAAAGCAGGCCACACGGCAACCTTCCCGCCGGTGGCCTGTGATCCTGGCTTGTTTATGCTGGGGATGTCTGATAGCCGCGATTGCAAGACCCGTCTGGTTCGGCGATCCGGTACAAATTCAGCCAGAACATCGCGACATGCTGCTGGCTGTGGATTTATCCGGCTCGATGTCCACGGAAGATATGGTGGATGAAGACGGCCAAAGCATCGATCGGCTCACGTCTGTGAAGCAGGTTGTGTCCGATTTTATCAGCCAGCGTCAGGGCGATCGTCTGGGTCTGGTGTTGTTTGCCAATCATGCTTACCTGCAAACACCCCTGACCTTTGATCTCAATACGGTGAAGCAACAACTGAACCGAAGTGTATTGGGCTTAATTGGTCAAAGCACAGCCATTGGTGAAGGATTGGGGATCGCGACCAAAAGCTTTATCAACAGCGAAAATGCCCAGCGCGTGATCGTACTGCTCAGTGACGGCGCCAATACCTCGGGTGTGATCGCCCCGATGGAAGCAGCAACACTGGCCGCAGAGAATCAGGTCAAAATTTATACCGTCGGGATCGGCGCGGATGAAATGATTGAGCAAAGCTTTTTCAGCCGGCGCATTGTGAATCCATCACAGGATCTGGACGAAAAAACCTTAACGCAAATCGCCACTCTCACGGGCGGGCAGTATTTCAGGGCCAGAAACCCGGAGCAGCTGGCACGTATTTATCAGAGCATCAATGATCTTGAACCGGTTTCGAGCGCCAGTCAGACGTGGCGTCCTCAGGAGGAACTGTTCCGGATACCGCTCGCAGTCGCGTTACTGCTGAGCGTGATGCTGGCGATACATTGGAGGCACTATGGCTGATTTTACCTTTTTGCACCCGCTGTGGTTCACCGCCCTGATCCCGTTGGCAGTGCTTGTCCCTGTACTCCTGAAGCGACGTGGCCAAACCGGACTGATTGCGCCCCACCTGCAGGCAGAAGATGCCTCGCAGGCCCAGCAGTTCCGCCGTCTGCCTGTGCTGTTACTCAGTCTCGGCTGGCTGCTGACCGTGCTGGCCATGGCGGGGCCCAGTTGGGAAAAACAGAACATGCCGGCGTTCAACCTGAAACAAGCCCGTGTGCTGGTGATGGATATGTCGAATTCAATGTTCGCCACCGATCTTCAGCCCAACCGGCTTGAACAGGCCAAATACAAAGCGATGGATCTCCTGCCCCACTGGCGCGAAGGTTCAACAGGCTTGATCGCGTACGCAGGAGATGGCTATGTGATCAGCCCGCTCACTCAGGACAGTGCCACCCTTGCTGCTTTGATTCCCGGCCTGTCGCCTGAAATCTTGCCGATTCAGGGCAGCAACGCTGCAACCGGCATTCAGGCCGCAGTGAATCTGCTCAAACAGGGCGGTCATCCCCAGGGGGATCTGATTCTGATCACTGACGGACTCAGTGAACGTGAAACTGAACAGACCAACGCGATTCTCAATGGCACGGATTACCAACTCTCTATTCTTGCAGTCGGAACAGCACAAGGCGCGCCAATTACCATGTCGGATGGCCGCCTGTTGCAAGACAATCAGGGCAAGACAATCGTCAGTAAAACCAACCTGACCCAATTGCGGTCACTGGCTCGCAGTCATGGCGGGGTGATGACAGCCTGGCGGGGTAACGATCAGGATATTCATACGCTGCTTCAAGCCACGACGAACCGGAAAACGGCACAAACGCCGGATCAGGACAACCAAATTGTTGAACGGCTGAATGGTGGCTTCTGGCTGATAATTCCGGTGCTCTTGCTCTGTCTGCCCGCATGCCGCAAAGGTATTGCTTTCATCGTGCTGCTCGGCCTGTTCATGCCAGTTGATCAGAGCGTTGCATCCCCATGGCAAAATCAGGACCAGCAAGCCTACGATCAATACCAGCAGCAGAACTATGAACAAGCAGCGCGGATGTTTGAATCCCCCGCATGGAAAGGCGCAGCCCAATATCAGGCAGGGGATTATGCCGGTGCTATTGAGACGCTGACCCCGATGACAGATCCTCAGTCCCGATATAATCTGGCGAATGCTTACGCTCAGTCCGGCGAATTACAAAAAGCCAAAGATATCTATCAGGATGTACTCCGGCAGGATCCTGAAAACACAGACGCCAGACACAATCTTGAGACGGTCGAGACGCTGATCAAACAACAGCAAACCGAGCAGCAAGCGCAGAATGGCAACAATCACCCGCAAGATTCACAAAATCAGCAGGGTCAGCAGGGTCAGCAGGGTCAGCAGGGTCAGCAGGGTCAGCAGGGTCAGCAGGGTCAGCAGGGTCAGCAGGGTCAGCAGGGTCAGCAGGGTCAGCAGGGTCAGCAGGGTCAGCAGGGTCAGCAGGGTCAAGATAACGCCCCCCCAGCTGGCGGGCAACAGTCAACCGGCAACGCCGCTGATCAAAGACAAAATGAACAGCAGCCAAGTCAGACCTCTGAAACGGACGGTTCAGGATCCCTGGATTCAGCCGGACAACACACAGCCTCTGCTACGGCCCCGGATTCAGAATCTGCGCAACAGCGCAATCCCGGACAGCGTGCGCCGTCGGAGACCCAGCAAGATGACGCGTCTGCCTCTGAACCATCTCAGACTGCGAACACTTCGGGTCGCCCATCCGATGCACAAGAGAGCGATCAGCCCGGAGAATCATGGTCAGAGAACCAGAACCAAAGTCATGCGGACGATGTCGAACAGAATACTGACACACTCGCTGGCACACAAGACGGTCAAAATCCACAGGATGAACCGGCCAGTGGCCTGACAGCCAGTCATCCGACGCTGAAGAAACTCGAACAAATTCCCGACAGTACCAGTGAATTACTCCGGGCGCAGATTCTTCTGCAAGCCCGAGAGAAATCTGCACCGGATGCCCCGGAAAACCGCTGGTAATGATGTCGGACTGAACAGCAGGACTTATGATGAATTTCAAGCATGACACCCTATTGTCTCACCTCAGCCATACACGGTTCTGGTTGAGCCTCATTCTGTTTTTGGCGGGCCTTCTCTCCTATTCGGCCTCAGCCGCCCAGGTGGTTGCAACCGTGTCGAGTAATCAGGTTGGGGTCAACGAGATTTTCGAACTGAAAGTCAGCATTGATGATAATGTCAGCCAAAAAGCGTTAGATCTTTCTCCGCTGGCTCAAGATTTTACGGTAGGCACCCCCAGTACCAGTTCTTTCAACAGCTTTGTGAATGGCACCGTTTCCCGCCGGACAGAATGGCGCGTGGCATTGGCAGCGAACAAAACCGGGCAACTCACCATTCCCGCCTTTCGGATCGGCGCTTCACGTTCTGAGCCCATCGTGATGCAGGTCAGCGATCAGCCTTCACAAAAAAGTCTGAATGCTGATCTTGCGATTGAAATCTCAGGGCGGTTAGACAAAACCAAGCTTTATGTGGGTGAAAGCCAGATCTATCAGGTCCAGCTCAAAGTGGGCGAACAATTGGAACAAGCCAGCCTGATTGCCCCCCAGGGAGACGGTATCGATGTGGTTCAGGTGGGCGACGATCATCAGGCAGAGACGGTCTTGAACGGTCGCCGTTACATGATCGTGAACCGTAAATACCGGATTACGGCCAAACAACCCGGAGACATCACACTCCAGGGAGCCAAGTTGACAGGCACCGCTTTCAAAAGCGGCCGTGGCCGAACTCTGGGACTTCGGATTCCCGTGCATCTTCAGGCCGATCCTGAGCCGTTAACCGTGCTGGCCAAACCGGCGCATTATCAGGGGCTATGGCTGCCAACCCCAGATTTGCAGCTGGATCAGCAATGGCAGAACGATGCACCGGAACTGGAAGTCGGCGAGCCAATCACCCGGATTCTGACCCTGAAAATGAAAGGGACACCGCAAAGCCAGATGCCGGATCTGTCGCTGAGCTATCCGGACTCCGTCCGGGTTTACAGTGAAAAGCCCGTCTACACCCAGCAGGATAACTATAGTGTGATGACTCTGAAACAGGTCATCATTCCCCGTGATACTGGTACCATTACGCTGCCGCCGCTCAAAGTGAACTGGTGGAATACCGAAACAGGGCAACAGGCACAAAGTCTTGCGACGGGGAAAATCCTTGAGGTGAAACCAGGCAACACAGCGCCGGGTACCGCATCGTCACCGAGCGGCACAAATACCACCAGCACAAACGGCCAGTCAAACGGAGCGCAACATTCAACACCATCCGTTCCCGGCGTAAGCACTCAGCAAGGCGTTTCCCCATGGTGGCCCTGGCTGACATTACTGGTGACAATCCTCTGGATTGCAACGCTCCTGCTGTGGCTGAAAGCACGCCAGTCTAACAAGCACCAATCGGGAAACACTGACGTTGTGGCAAGTTCGGAGCCCGTGAAAAAACGCCTGATGTCAGCCGTTCGCGCCCGTCAGCCCCTGCAGATTCAAACCCTCTATCAGCAGTGGGATAAATCTCAGCTTGACCCCGCACAACGTGCAACTTTAGATCAGGCCATTCAGACCATGATGGCTGCTTTCTACGGAAAATCACCCGAAGCATGGGATAACCAGCCTCTGCTGCGTCTTTTACAGCGGGATCGTTCACAAGCGAAGCAGACTGAAAGGCAGCAGACACTCGCACCGATCGTGCCTGATTTACCGTCTGCCAACGAGAAAAACATGTAAGCATTCAAGTGCTGAATTGATTTGTGTACGAATCTTTTATGCAACTGGATTGTTAACAGTTTCTCCCTTACAATCCTGCTTTCGGGCAGGATTTTTTTCATCTGTTAACAAGTCCCGGAACAACGCTGACCACACACCCTTCTCGCGGAAGCACGAAAACAGGCAGATTGCTCTGTTTCTGGTCACTCATTATTGATATCCAGCTCACAAATGTCAGCAAACATGAAGGTTAAAAATGTGTAACCTAAAAGTTTATAAAAAGAATTGTGGAAATCTATCGATTATCCTGTTAAAAAACCATCCGCAAACAACATAAAACGCTTCTAAACCAACTCAAAACATTCAGGATGTCTTATGAGTCAACCACAACCTTTTCTCGCTAAAATTGCCAATGGCAATCTGGTTATTCAGATCCTCATTGGAATCGTGGCGGGTATCCTGCTGGCCAGTTACTCCACTGATGCTGCAGCAAAAGTCGAATTTTTGGGGAATCTGTTCGTCAGTGCCCTGAAAGCCGTTGCTCCTGTGCTGGTATTTATTCTGGTTGCGTCTTCTATTGCAAATCAGAAAAAAGGCGCTCACACCAATATGAAGCCAATCATCGGCCTGTACCTGCTGGGGACACTGATGGCTGCGCTGACTGCCGTTACCATGAGTTTCCTTTTCCCAACCACTCTGACTCTGGATGGCTCCGCAAATCAGGCAGCACCGGAAGGCATCGCTGAAGTTCTGAACACCCTGCTGTTCAAAGTGGTTGATAACCCAATCAATGCGCTGATGACCGGTAACTACATCGGTATTCTGGCTTGGGCTGTGGGTCTTGGTTTTGCCCTGCACTCTGCTTCTGATGCGACCAAACAAGTGTTCCAGGACATGTCGAATGGCGTGACACTGATTGTTCGCTTCGTCATTCGTCTGGCACCTATCGGTATTTTCGGTCTGGTTGCGGCAACCATCTCAAAAACAGGTTTCGAATCCCTGCTTAGCTATGCTCGCCTGCTGGGTGTTCTGCTGGGCTCAATGGCGATTATTGCTTTTGTTGTGAACCCAATCATTGTGTTCTACAAGACCAAACAAAACCCATTCCCGCTGGTACTGAAATGTGTCCGCGAAAGTGGTATCACCGCGTTCTTTACCCGTAGTTCTGCAGCGAATATCCCTGTGAACATGCAACTGTGTAAAGATCTGGACCTGCACGAAGATACTTACTCTGTATCCATCCCACTGGGTGCGACCATCAACATGGCAGGTGCAGCGATCACCATTACAGTTCTGACGCTGGCTGCTGTTCATACGATGGGCATTCAGGTTGACCTGTTCACCGCACTGCTGCTGAGTGTTGTGGCGGCCGTTTCTGCTTGTGGCGCATCTGGTGTTGCTGGCGGTTCTCTGCTGCTGATTCCACTGGCGTGCAGCCTGTTCGGTATTTCCAACGAAGTTGCCATGCAAGTGGTTGCGATTGGTTTCATCATCGGTGTGATTCAGGATTCTGCTGAAACAGCCCTGAACAGCTCAACAGATGTCATCTTCACTGCGGCAGCCTGCCGTGCTGCTGAAGCACAGGAAGGCGCAGCCCAAACTGCAAAAGCTTAATGAAATGACCTTAGCTGTCTGAGACAGCAGGCAGCATTAAAAACGGCGACCCAAAGGTCGCCGTTTTCGTCTTCATCATCGCTGTCACGCAACGATACCCTGCCCTGAACGATTAGTTTTGCAGCGACTCCAGCTGCTTGTTCAGCGCATCTTTGGCATCTGATGCCTGATCCCCCATCTCTTCCATCAAATCCTGTGCTTCTTCCATCGGACGTGAATCCAACGCATCTTCAATCTGATCTTTGTATGTCACGCCGACATAAATCCCCAAACCGACTAAAATAATCGCAATATATTTCAGCATTCTGTTTCTCTCTCTTTTCTGATTATTCTGATACGCTTCTGGCAAAGTCGTTTGCAATGGCGTTTCATCTGTTCAGTACGGCACAATGAAATCAATCAATGACTACTCGCATCGCCCAAGCCAGTATAACGTTATCGTTCCGTCCGAACCTGCAAGACCGCTCCCAGATTTTCGCCACAACACCGTCGGCTTTGTCCCGGCAAATCCGGAGACACCAGCGTGGCACAACTGAGTCAGAAAACGGTTAAGTTCGGTGCACAATGAAAAAGAAATGAATCAACAGCGACAATCACGGTCGACAGGAAAGAAAAAACCCACGATTGCTCGTGGGTTTTTCGGTGGCTTTAAGCATAAAGCCTGTGACAGGTTTTCAGCAATTTGCTGATTTAATTTTTATGTGTTTCTGAAATTAAAAACGGCGCTAAAGCATCAAACAATTGATCAATTTCTTGCTGAGTATTGTAGTGCATGAAACCGACCCGGACGACACCACCCTCTTCCAGGACACCAAGCTGTCTGCACAGCCCAAGGGCATAGAAATGGCCATGCCAGACACACATGTTCTGCTGACCGAGCCGGGATGCTACATCCGACGGCGGAACACCATCAAGACGAAGCGCAAAAGTCGGCGTCCGTTCTGCGATTCGCGTCTCATCTTTGATGCCATACAAGGTGAGATTACTGTATGTTTTGACTCGTTCTAGGAAATAGCGACTCAATGACGCTTCATGCGCCTGATAATGTGCATAACTGGATTCAAGCCGCTGACGAAGGCTATCCTTTTCATCGCCCCACTGCGCCAGATAGTTGATCGCAGCCACAACACCGGCTAAACCTTCGAAGTTCTGGGTGCCAGTTTCAAAGCGTCCCGGACCGACATCAGTCGCTGGTTCAACCTTATAAGGTTTCAGTGTCTGCAACCATTGTGGTGCAACATAGGCGAGCCCCACATGGGGACCAAAGAATTTGTATGCCGAGCACGCCAGAAAATCGCAACCCAATGCCTGTACATCCACCAGCTGATGAGGAGCATAGTGCACCGCATCAACAAATACTTTCGCGCCGACCTTGTGCGCGGCCTGTACAATACGCGCCACATCCACCACAGAGCCCGTGGTATTCGACGCATAAGTCACCGCGACCAGCTTTGTTTTCGGATTGAGCAGGGAATCAAAGTGGTCGTAATCCAGTGTGCAGTCTTCTTCATTCACCCGCACCTGACGCACAAGCACACCTTTATCATCTGCTGCCTGCTGCCAGCTCGAGACATTGGAATAATGATCCAATGACGTCACAATCACTTCATCGCCCGGCTGCCAGTCTCTGGAAATCGCACGGCTCAGCTGAAATGTCAGCGACGTCATGTTCGGGCCAAAGACAATGTTTTCTGGCGTTGGGGCATTCAGCAGCGCCTGCGCTGCCTGACGCGCAGAAGCCATTAAAGACACAGTCGCTTCGCTGGAGAAGAAAGCCCCACCCAGATTCGAATTGTAACGTCCCAGGTAATCCGTCATGGCCTGAAGCACAGATTCAGGCACCTGAGATCCACCGGGACCATCAAAGAAATACACGGGCTGATCATTCACGGTTTGATTCAGTGCAGGAAACTGCTGCCGTACCTGATCCACATTAAAGGGCATAGTTTGTCTCCCGAGCGGTCAGTACAAACAGGTTCATGTAACCTTGCTGGTCCTGTTTCACCGCTTTGATTGGACGCGCGTTATGCCACAGCTGATCATCCGCTAAAATTGCGACTTCACCCTCAGCCAGAGCCATGCTCAGAATGGGCAGATCATCTTTGGATTTGTAAACCATAAACTCTCCGCCTTCGACATTTTCCCGGCCGAATCCAATCACAGCAATGTGGTTGAAACCATCCTGGTGCACACCTTCCGGTGCAACCTGAGTCTCGCCATCCATCGCCGCAATACGAATCTGATGAATCTCTATTTCCTGATCCTCCGTTAAGGCATTGGCACGCTGAAAGACTTCGCACATTTCACGCAGCCCGTCACTGTGAAGAATGCTGTCTTCTAAAGGCTCAAAAGAACGACTGACATTCCCCTGGAAATGATTGATCTCATCCGACTGAACAAAAGCTCTCGGCGGTAAATGCTCAACACCATTCGCGGTTGCCTTCACCACAGAATACCGGCGTAAACGATATTCACCATCGGCATGGCCGGTTTTCGGAAGGTGATTAAACGACGGTGTCAGGTCGCTGATGGCCTGTCCGCTGAGTTGGGTGAGTTGAAGGGTACGATCCACTGAAACACTCATTGCATCCGCTCCTCTTAGCAAGCGCTATTTCCTTAGCTACGTCTCGCGTCCTGCCAGACATCCTTGGTTGACTGCACATCAATGCAAACATCGATTAACAATTCAGTTACAGGAGAGGATAAAGAAAAATTCTCGGATGCCAACATCAGACAGATAAAAAGTTTGGTAAATAATCAAAATAAAGAAAATATCACTATCAAAGTGAAAAACACTGGCCTGATCGTCCAAACCTTTTCACCCCCGCTCCAAAAATACAGTATTCTTTGCTGCTGAAATAATTAAACCACTGATTTTAAAGTATTTACCAGAGCGTGCCAGCGGATTCAGAAGGGGGGAACGGTGTGAAAACCCCAGATGATCATTCTGTTTGTGACCAGAATCCCATCCAAAATTTTGTCACACTTGGCATTTCAATGAAGATCTTCGAGAAGAAAAGCCTCCCGATTCGATCGGGAGGCAAACACAAAAGTGCTCAAAAATAGAACGGAGGATTGTTAAGGACGATGTGGCGTATAGATATACTGTTCGCCAGATTGTTTATAAAACGTATTATCAATAATCGCGTAAGTAATCCCTGAAATCACCGCGAAAGTCACTAAATCGGGTAAATTCGAACGGTGATACTCCCGGCGTGGACGCTCATGAACCACGACCACATCTCGATGATAGTGGTGATGATGCCGAACTTTTTTCCGGTAATGATGCTTATGCCAGTGTTTCTTTTTATGCTTATGTTTGTGCTTGTGATACTTTCTATGGTCATCGTCATAGTGATGACCTTTACCGCCATGTGCCCAGCTCACAGCCGGAATGACTAAAGACAGACACAACACGCCAATCCATAGAGTTTTCATCAGATGCTACCTTGTATTTACCGCTTTTATGTACAGCGTACATTTCATTCAGTAAAGCAGTGTCAGCAACAGGTAAAGCGAAAGTAAAATCTGGCTACATTCACTCAACATTCTGCATATTGCAGACGTTCAATGCTAATGACTAAAAATACCGACACAATCACCGAAAAACCTGCCATTCACATCGTCGGGATGGGTTGTTCTGAATTTCAAATCGCGGCTTATATGGAGCATCGTCCCGACATGCCAGGCATGGCCGAGTTAGTGCAACTTCAGCCTGCCATTCCGGGAGAAATCCATTGTATCGGGCAAGCCTGCGGCAACGGCTGGCGGAAAGTCTTTAATGTCTATGCCAAGCTGCTCTACGCACTCGATCCAACCTGTTTTGACTATGCGAAATGCGCCGACAGCTGGCAGCGTTTCCGCGACCAGTTTCTGCTGCAGGCAGGAAGCCAGACAGCGCTGCTGTTTAGCCCACCCGTTCTGGATTTGAACCGAGCAGCCTCCCGGTATCACATCATCATGGGACGAACTTACGCCAAAAAGCTCATCCACCAAGGCTTACTGAACGCTCCACTCACCTGGTTGGATCATGAGTTTGCCGTCAATCAGGAACATCGCCTCGTTGTTTGTCCTTACTTCGACTACCGGCAGTTGTCGAACCTCAAGATTGAACGTCTGGCGGCAATTCTCGCCGGATTTACACAAACCAACTCTGCATCATACCAATCAAAGTAAATCAGTGATCAGAAATAGCGTCGGAAAAATGTTTGAGAACAAGGCGGATTTTTTAGATCAGTCGTGATTCTACAATCAAAAAATCTAACGCAGTTATCGAGCATTTGAACAAGCTAGGATGACCGATGATTGACTGCGATGGGTATAAGCCACACAGCCAGAATTCGAATTCGTTCTATGCTTGTAAAGGGTCTGTCCTGATTCTGGCCGTACGGGGGCTGTATGCTGAACGAGCTGCAAACCATGATTTTCGAACTCGGGATCATTGTGGTCAGTTCAGCAATCTTAGGCACCCTCTTTCTCTATGCGCGCCAGCCCATCATTCTGGCTTATATTGCCGCCGGTATTCTGCTCGGCCCCAGCGGCTTCGGATTGCTCAACGATAATGACCGGATTATTCAGTTTGGTCAGTTCGGCGTGATTCTGCTGCTCTTCCTGCTTGGGCTCAACCTCCAGCCTTATAAGCTCATCAGCCTGTTTCAGGAATCCGCCCTGATCACGCTGGGCACCTGCTGTCTGTTTTTTCTGGTCACGTTGGGGTTTTGCTGGGCGATCCGCCTGTCACTGACAGATGCACTGGTCGCAGCCGCGGCCCTGATGTTTTCCAGTACAGTGATCGGCCTGAAGCTCATCCCAACCACCACGCTGCATCATCAGCGACTCGGTGAAATCATGACCAGCGTGCTGCTGATTCAGGATATGCTGGCGATCATTGTGATTCTGTTTCTGAACGTCCGAAGCCCGGATGCCATGCTCAGTGCGTTTGGTCTGATCCTGCTGAAACTGGCTTTGCTGTGTTTGCTGGCTTATCTGGGCGTGCGATACCTGATCCTGCCTTTATTCCGCCGATTTGATGTGATTCAGGAATACACCTTTGTCGCGGCACTGGCCTGGTGTCTGCTCTGGGCAGAAGCCGCGCATCTGGCCGGATTATCTTATGAAATTGGTGCATTCGTCGCAGGATTATCCATCGCGATCAGCCGTGTTTCTCAGGCAATCTCGTTACACCTGAAACCATTGCGGGAGTTCTTTCTGATTCTGTTTTTCTTCGCTGTGGGCGCAAAAATGGACTTTAACCAGGGAGACATGATGCTGATATGGGGATGCCTGTTCGGCGTGATTTTAATCGTAGTGAAAGCGGTTGGATTTGCCTTCGCACTCAAACTTGCCAGAGAAAAAGCGACCCGAGAGCTTGCTGCCCGTTTAAGCCAGGCCAGTGAGTTTTCTCTCTTACTGGCCTACACCGCCCTCACGGCTGGGCTCGTTTCGGATCAAGGGATGCTGTTTATTCAGGCTGCGACACTCACCACCTTTATTGTATCGACCTATTGGGTGGTCAGCCGGTTTCCGACGCCTATCTCCAGCGACAAAAACCTGCGAAAAGACTAGCCATTATGCCGTTCGGCGCTGGCATTGCATCGAGAAGTGATTCTCCGGAGTAATGTGA
This sequence comes from Photobacterium sp. GJ3, assembly GCF_018199995.1. Taxonomy (NCBI): domain Bacteria; kingdom Pseudomonadati; phylum Pseudomonadota; class Gammaproteobacteria; order Vibrionales; family Vibrionaceae; genus Photobacterium; species Photobacterium sp. GJ3. Next base: position 1,014,149 of record NZ_CP073579.1, read on the forward strand.
TACCACATTTCAAAATGCGCCTTGTTTTTTCCTTTCATGATGGGTTGCAGGAATATCCGGTAACCCATCAGATCCCGCTGAGCGTCGTAGCCGAACGGATTGGCCTGATTCGGATCAACCAGAATTTCACGCTTCATCGCCACTGGCTTCAGGCGATACTGGCCCTCATGACTTTCCAGCAGATAGTCCACAAAAAGATTAAACTCCAGTTCGGTTTCACCCTGCTCGGTATAGCGAATCCACTCTTTGGAGATCACTTTGCCATCACGCTGAATGTC